>CAZNYW010000010.1:72549-84994 GCA_964577375.1 uncultured Spirochaetales bacterium
TCGGCAGCCGGACCTTCGGCAGCGGCCCCTCGATTTCGGTTGCCACGAAAGACGGCAGCGTCGTCGCGGCCGCATCAACGGCCCGCATCGAGAGGGAGCTTCTCCTGCGGCACCGGGAGCGGCTTGCAAAGGCTCTTCTGAAAGGAAACATCGCGCCATGATCGAGGGCAGGATTACGCGCATCAACGGCCCCATTCTGGAGGCCGAAGGGCTCGGCAGATGCGGTCTCTACGATGTCGTGGAAGCCGGGGAGAAGGGTGTCGTCGGCGAGATCATCCGCACGAAGGGTGACGTCGCGACCGTTCAGATCTACGAAGACAACACCGGCATGAAGATCGGTGAGACGATAAAGAGCGTCGAGCGGCCGCTTTCGGTCTTTCTCGGACCAGGGCTGATCGGACAGATCTACGACGGGATCCAGCGCCCGCTGCGCGGAATCTTCAGCGCATCGGGATCCTACGTTCCTGCCGGCGTGAAGATTCCGCCGCTCGACACCGACAGACGGTGGCATTTCGTCCCCGCCGCCTCCAAGGGTGACTCCTGCGCGCCGGGAACGCTTCTCGGCACCTTTCAGGAGACCGACAGCATAGTCCACCGTCTCATCGCACCTCCGACGGTCTCCGCATCCGCGACCATCGGCACCATTGTCGCCGAGGGAGACTACGCAATCGAGGAAACTCTCGTCACCACCGCAGACGGCGAGCAGATCCCCTCCGTGCAGTACTGGCCGGTCCGCACGCCGCGGCCCTACCGCAGCAAGCTCCCGGTCAGCGAACCGCTCATCACCGGTCAGCGCGTCATCGATATTCTCTTTCCCATCTCGAAGGGCGGGACCGCGGCCATTCCCGGGGGATTCGGCACGGGCAAGACCATGACCCAGCATGCAGTGGCCAAGTGGTGCGACGCGGATGTCATCGTCTACATCGGCTGCGGCGAGCGCGGCAACGAGATGACCGACGTTCTTCGTGAGTTTCCAGAGATTGTCGATCCGCGCACCGGGCGGTCGCTCATGGAGCGTACCATCCTCATTGCAAACACCTCGAATATGCCGGTCGCAGCGCGCGAGGTGTCAATCTACACCGGAGTCACCCTCGCGGAGTACTACCGGGACATGGGCTACCACGTCGCCATCATGGCCGATTCAACCTCGCGCTGGGCGGAGGCGCTTCGCGAGCTCTCCGGCAGGCTCGAGGAGATGCCTGCCGAAGAGGGGTTTCCTGCCTACCTGCCGACACGGCTCGCCGAGTTCTACGAGCGTGGCGGACGTGTGCAGACGCAGATGGGCGATCTGGGCTCCATCACCATCATCGGTGCGGTCTCACCGCCGGGCGGAGACTTTTCGGAGCCGGTCACCCAGCACACCAAGCGCTTCATCCGCTGCTTCTGGGCGCTCGACCGCGATCTGGCCAACGCGCGTCACTACCCCGCGATCTCCTGGCTCGAGTCCTACAGCGAGTACGCCGAAGAGGTTCAGCAGTGGTGGGAGGAGCGCGAGATCACCTGGATGAACATCCGCCGGGAGACGATGGAGATTCTGCAGAAGGAGGACCGCCTTCAGCAGATAGTGAAGCTCATCGGTCCCGACGCGCTTCCCGACAATCAGCGTATCATCCTTCTCGTCGCCGACATGATCAAGAACGGCTTTCTGCAGCAGAACGCCTTCGACGACATCGACATGTATTCCGTCCCGGAGAAGCAGGTCGAAATCCTCAGGCTCATCGTCAGCTACTATCACCGCGCCGACAAGGCGATTCAGATGGGAGCGACAATCCCGACGATCCGCGAGCTCTCGTCGACCGCGTCGCTCGTGCGGCTCAAGAGCACCGTACCCAACGACGACCTCACCGCCATCAAGGAGGCGGGTCAGACCATGCTGCGCGAGTTCGGCGAGATCGAAAGGAGGTATGCGCGATGACCGGCCTGCAGTTCAAGGGACTTTCGAGCATCAACGGTCCAATCGCCATTCTCAGACGTCAGGAGAACGTCGGCCTCGGAGAGCTTGCCGTCCTCCATGACCGGGGCGGCGAGGAACGGGTAGGGCGCGTTCTCGAGACTTCGCGTGACGCTGTTGCGGTGCAGGTCTTCGGCTCCACGACAGGACTTTCGGCTGACGACACCCTGACCGAGTTCACCGGCGAGCCGATGCAGATCCCTGTCGGCGAGGACATGCTCGGCAGGGTCTTCAACGGCCTCGGCGATCCGGCGGACGGATATGCGCCCATCTTTTCTTCCGACTTCCGTGACGTCAACGGTGAACCGATAAACCCCTTCGCACGCGTCTATCCGCGCGACTTCATTCAAACCGGCATCTCGGCGATAGACGGCATGAATACGCTCATCCGCGGTCAGAAGCTTCCGATCTTCTCCGGAAGCGGCATGCCGCACAACCGGCTCGCGAACCAGATCGTCCGGCAGGCGAAAATCCTCACCGCCGACGAGCCGTTCGTCATCGTATTTGCCGCGATGGGCATCAAGTACGACGTGGCACGGTTCTTCATCGACTCATTCGAATCGAGCGGCGTTCTCTCCCGTGTGGCGATGTTCCTTTCGCTCGCCGACGCCCCCTCGATCGAACGGCTCATCACGCCGCGCTGCGCGCTCACCGCCGCCGAATACCTCGCCTTCGACCGGAACATGCACGTGCTGGTCATCCTCACCGACATGACCAACTACTGCGAGGCGCTCCGCGAGGTCTCCTCGATCCGCGGTGAGATCCCCTCGCGCAAGGGCTATCCCGGCTATCTCTACTCCGACCTTGCCTCGATCTACGAACGCGCCGGCAAGGTGGAGGGCTCCGGCGGCTCAATCACACAGGTGCCGATCCTGACTATGCCCAGCGACGACATCTCGCATCCGATCCCGGACCTGACCGGCTATATCACCGAAGGGCAGCTCGTTCTCGACCGTGAGCTTTTCCAGAAGAGCATGTATCCGCCCATCTCCGGACTGCCGAGCCTCTCGCGGCTCATGAAGGACGGCATCGGGGAAGGAATGACCCGCGACGACCACCGCGAGATCTCGTCCCAGCTTTTCGCAGCCTATTCCCGCGTCAAGACGATCCGCAATCTCGCGGCGATCATCGGCGAGGAGGAGCTTTCGCGTATCGACAAGATGTACCTCACCTTCGGAGACCGTTTCGAGCGCGATTTTATATCTCAGGGGGAGGAGGACGACCGTTCGATCGCCGAGACCCTCGACATAGGCTGGAACGTTCTCCACGAGCTGCCGCGCGACGAGCTGTACCGTGTGCGGGAAACCACGCTTGCCAGGTACTTCGACAACGCTCCCGCCGCGAGCGGCGACGTAACCGCGCCGGGGATGGGCTGATGGCGAAGCTCCACGTTCCCGCGACCAAGAGCCAGCTCTTCCGTCTCAGGGCGCAGCGTCAGATTGCCCAGGACGGGTTCGAGCTGCTCGAGCAGAAACGGGAAATCCTGGTCATGGAGCTGATGAGGATGCTCGAGCGCGTCAAGATCCTCGAGCGGGACCTCGACGCACAGATCGAGAAATCCTACGCATCGCTGAAACAGATGCTGCTGCGCGTCGGGCGGGAACGCTCGAGTGAGATAAGCGCCGATATCCGATTCGACTTCATGGTGACCGAAAAGGTGACGAAAATCGCCGGCGTGACGCTCCCCTCGATCGACGTGCAGGTGCCCGAGCTGTCGCCGCGCTACTCCTTCATGGACACCTTTTCCCACTGCGACAGCACAATGGTCGAGTTCTTCGCGCTGCTCCGGCTCATCAGCGAGATGGCGGGAATCCGGACGGTTGTGTGGCGGCTTGCGCGAGAGGTGAAAAAGACGCAACGCCGCGTGAATGCGCTCGAGAAACAGGTGATACCCGACACCCGCGAGACGATTCAGTACATCCAGGGAGTGCTTGAAGAGCGGGAACGGGAGGCCCTCTTCATACAGAAGCAGGTGAAATCTCGACTCGGAGGCTGATATGAACGCGCTCATCTCGGATATCGTGGTAGCGATCAGCGGATCTGACGCGTCGATCAATGCGGCAAAGTACGCCATCCTGCTGGCAAAGGCCTACAACTGCAAGGTAACTGCCGTTTACGTAATCGATACGGCAACGCTGCGGCAGCTTCTGCTGACGAAGATCTTCATCGAGGAGGAGAGTCGCGAATACGAAGAGAGCCTCAAGGCAAACGGACAGCGCTATCTCCAGTACGTGAAGAGCCTCGCGGAAGAGAAGGGAGTGGAGCTCGCAACCGAGCTTCGCAGCGGCGCCATCTATACCGAGGTCCTGAAGGCCGCCGAAGAGCGCCACGCGCAGCTCATTCTGCTGGGCGGCTGGGAAATCCGGCGCGACCAGCGCGACAGCATCTCGGTCGCGCATCGTGAAATACTGCATCACGCACGCTGCTCGGTGCTCATCGTCAAGGAGCGTGACGTGGAATCCCTCTTCAAGCGCTCGTAGGATTGCCGGACCTTCAAGGTTCCCTACCGTTCACGAATCCTTTATAATTATCATCCAGGAGAGTGTAGAGATGCGGATTGTGGTTGTCTTCGTTCCGGGTCAGAATCGCGAAAAACTCCTCAACATCGCCAAGGGCCTTGCCCGCGGCATCGAGCAGCAGGGGCACCAGGTCGATATCGTAGACGGAAGCAGAGACGTCAACACAAAACTCACCATTTACGAGTACATCTGCATCGGAACCGAGCCCGTATCGCTTTTCGGCGGCCGTGTTCCCGGCCGTATCGGCGAGTTCCTCGGCTCGGCGGGAATCGTCGCCGGTAAACGTTCGTTCGCGTTCGTCATCAAGAAGGGATTTTCAGCCATGAAGGCGCTCTCCCGGCTGATGAAGACGATGGAGTCGGAGGGGATGATTCTCAAGTTCTCTGAAATTCTCATGTCGGTCGAGGAGTCGGTGGAAATCGGCAAACGGCTCAAGATCAAATAGGAAAATTGACCGGCGTACGAGCGAAAATTATACTATAACGTTGCGGAACTTTTATGACCATCTTGCATACCGATTACTACGAAGTCCTCGGGGTGAGCCCCACCTGCTCCCGCGAAGAGATAAAGAGAGCATTCAGGAAAAAGGCAAAAGAGCTCCATCCGGACGTATCCGCCGACGGCGGCAATACTATCGGACAGATGCAGCTTGTACTCAAGGCATACGAGACGCTCGGCAATCCTTCCCGGCGTGCCGAATATGACCGTCTCCATGCCACGAGGCGGCGTCACGACGACTTTGACTATCGATCCTATCTCAAGGCGCGCACCGACGATCCGGAAAGCCAGTCCAAGCTGGTTTTCTTCGACCTCCTGCACCGTCACGAGGACGACGCGGTCACGCTCTACGACTATCTGTGCGCCACCGAAGAGGGCTTCAAGCTCGCTGAAAACCTCGATCGCGAGGATTTCATGGACTGTGCCTTTCTGCTCGCCGAGGAGTACGACGCGCGGGGGGAATATCTCAAGTCCTTTCATCTGCTGAGCACTCTTGTTACGTATGAACGGGAAAGGCCCTATTTCAAGCACTTCTTTACGGAGGTGAGAGAAAGGCTGCGGGCGTTGACCTGCGTTCATATGCCGGGGAAGGTCCCGGACGAGCATATCGTCTCCTGTCTGGAGCAGCTCGTGACGCTCGATCTGTCGAGAAAGGACAGCGCGTACTATCTGAAAAAGATCGCCGAATTCCACACACGACATAATCGCCACAAACTCGCCGCGATCTGTCTGAAGAAAGGACTGGAACTGGATCGAAAGCTTGCCGGGGTAAGAAAGCTCAAAGAACAGATCGGACTGGCCGACGGGCAGTGGCAGTGACCCGTAGGAAAAGGTTGGTCTACGTGATATGGTGGTCTCTTAGTGAGTCCCCAACACAATATGGAAGGTCATTCATGAAACGTGTCTCATCGTCGGCGGCGATACTGATTGCCGCCACCCTCCTTGCTGCAACAGCGGTACCCGCCTTCTCCCAGGTGCTCGATGTACCGGTGGCCCGCGTAGAATTGTACAAAGTGGACATCGTGACCCAGCGTGAGCTCAGGCAGGAGATGGACCTGCTTTCGAAGCAGCTCCGACAGGATATCCCCGCATCCCAGCGTAAGAAGTATCTCGAGGCGAAAATCGGAGAGATCCTCGTGACCCAGGCTGCCGAGCACGACAAGGTTCAGGTAAGCCAGGACGAGGTGAACTCGGCAATCCAGCAGAAGCAGGCCCAGACCGAACAGGCGGTCGGCTCGAAGTTGACCGACGCCCAGTTCCACCAGATCATCGAAAATCAGGGAATGACCTGGAGCGATTATCAGTCGCAGATCAAGAAACAGATCCTGGAAGACAAATACATACGGAAGGTGGAGGCGTCCTATTTTCAGAACCTGCCCGAACCTACTGCCGCTCAGATTCAGCAGACCTACGACGACAACGCAACCAACTTCACCAATCCGGCGATGGTGCGTTTCAACTACATCGCGGTCGATACCCGCAATCTCGATTCGAAGCAGAAGGACCAGGCGCGTGCGAAGATAGACAGCCTCTACAAGCAGATCCGGACCGGACAGGCAACCTTCGACGAGCTTCTGCGAAAATCGGTGGACGACCCCTCCTACACCGGCGGCGACTTCGGCTATCTCGTGCGCAACGATCCGCGAACGGCAAACATCCTCGGTCAGAGCTTCATCGATGCAATCTTCAATCTCAAGAACAACGAGATGAGCGGCGTGCTCGACTCGAATGTTGCGTACTACATCGCCAAGGTTACCGACAAGCGGGCACCCAAGCTTCTCACGCTCGATGATCCGATTCTGCCGGGCTCCAAGACCACCGTCCGGGACCGGATCCGGCAGTACCTGATGGCGCAATCGCAGCAGAAGGCCTTCACCGAGGCTGCAAACAATCTCATCGCCAAGCTGAAGAAGAAGGCCGACATTCAGGTCTACGAGGACAAGCTTAACTGGTAAACGTGCATGGGTATCCGGCGAAGGGGAAGGATCATCGCCTTTCAGGCTATCTACGGGTGGGAGTTTACCCACGCACCCGTTGAGGACGTCGTACCGTTTGGCTGGCTTCGTCAGGTTTCAACGGTAATCGGTGAGCCGCAACCCGTTCCGGATGCCGACGGCGACAATGACGACCTTACCTTTCCCCGGCTGCTCGTAGCAGGTACCCTCCAGAACATCGAGGCAATCGACCAAACGATTCGCGACCAGCTCGAGCACTGGGATTTCAACCGCGTCGGCAAGGTCGACCTCGCCATTCTGCGCATCAGCGTCTACGCGCTTCTCTTTCAACCCGACATACCCGCCTCGGTTACGATAGACGAGGCAATCGACATCGCAAAGGCGTTCGGCACCGACGAGTCTTACAAGTTCATCAACGGCGTGCTGGACGGTATCCGCAAGAGCCACTGTACGAGCTCACCAGGCTCGGGCGCGTAGGACAATGAGCAGTAGTGCCGGGTCGGACCGCAGTTCCCGCAGGAAACTGCTTCGTCTCACGGTCGCGCTCATCTGGGCGGTCGCCGTGCTTCTCGCGGCGCTTCTCGCGCTGAAGTTCGTTATCCAGTCACGACACGTACATGCCTACCAGGACGCACTCGCCGCCGCCGACTCGCGCCGGGGCGAAGGCGACCTTGCCGGAGCAAAGACCGCCCTCGACCGTGCCGCGTCCAACGCGCAATCGGCGGAGGAGTGGATGTCGGTTCTCAAGCGCGTCCGCGAGCTGGGCGCCGCCGGCGGAGACGCGGCAAAGGGGTATGGCCTCCTTGATGCCTACGCGCTCCGCGCCGCCGGCCGCTTTCCCGGAAACGAGCCGATCTGGGCAATCGCGATATGGTCGGAGCTGCGCGGCGGCAATATCGACGCAGCGGCCTCTCACGCGTCCCGCTACCTCACCTCGCCGCAATTCGATCCGCTTCGCCTTGAGGCGCTGTTCCGTGCCGGAAAGGAGCCTTCAGCCGGGGCGAAAAGCTCTTCGCAGATGAAGCTGCTCGCAAGCACCCCTGCCTCGCACAACCCCGACATCTACCGACAGGCCGGCGAGCTCACCGGAGACCGGCGCTTCTACCTCGACATGAGCCTGCTCCAGGCAGGCAAATCGGTCACCGAAGCGCTGAAGAGCGTCGACCGTTTCGGCATCGGGCGGAGCTTTCCCGCTCCGGCCGCGCTCCTCGCCTACGACGCCGGTGATTTCGAGGCTGCCCGTTCCTTCATAGGCCTGATGCCCGCCTCCGAGGCACTGGGCACCGAGATGGTCCTCCTCCAGGCGGACATGTATATGGCGGAAGCTGAATACAGTCAGGCGTTGCCGATGTACCAGGACATCCTGCGCAGGCATCCCGATGTGTCGCCCGTGGCCTACCGCAACCTGGCCTATCTCTCGGCCGGCCTGAAGCCGGCCGTTGCCGGATCGCAGAGGACCGCCACCGGGGCAGGCTCAGCATCCGCGAAAAGCCGGGACACATCGACCCGCTTCACCCTTCCCCGGCACCTCTCGGCGCCCGGGTTCACCGAAGCCGAGCAGTACCTGGCGGTGGGGATGAAGCGCTTCCCGGACGACCCGGAACTCGCCCGGTCGCTCGCCGCTCTCCGGTTGATGGAGGGCAGCCGGGATCAGGCGCTTTCCACGGTCAACGCCTTTGTCGCAACCCATCCTGAAGACAGCTCGCTCCGGCTCTACCGGGTGCTCCATCTCGAGAGCGACGCCCCGATCGAGCGGACCACCTCGGAGCTCTGGAACCTGGTCAACAGCGGCCCCGAAGATGACCCGGCCGGCCAGGTGCTCGCCGAGCGTCTGCTGGTCCTGCGGGACTTCAACGGTTTGAAATCTCTTCTCGACCGCTACAAGACCGATCCCGCTCCCGAATGGGTACGCTTCTATCGTGCGGTTGTGAAAGCGGAACTCGGGGACACGTCCGCGGCCCGCGCCGACTTCCTGGCCATATGGGACCGAAGCCGCTCCTGGCAGGCAGCCTACGACGCGGCGCTGACCTACCTCGCGGACGGCAGCGTGCAACCGGCAACGCAGCAGCTCGACGCCGCAGAGCAGGCGGCGGATTCCGCGTCGCACCGGGGAGGCTTCAACAAGGTCCCCGGCCTTGTTCCTGAGGATTCCGACCTTGCGTGGCTCGAGTATCGCAGGGCGGAAGTGCTTGCGGCCCAGGCGCAGCCTCAGCAGGCACTGGAGGTCGCACGCCGGGCCTCGGATCTCGACCCCGAAAACAGCGAAGCGGCAGTACTTGTGAGAAAACTTGAAGCTGCCATTCAAAGGTGATATCTTTTCGTCATGACTCGGCTCAAGAGCGAGAAGCAGATCGAAAACATCCGCGTCTCGTGTAAGCTGCTCGCCCGCGTTCTTGCAGAACTCGTAGATATGGTAAGCGAAGGCATCACGCCGCTCGACCTCGACGCCGAGGCCCGCCGAAAAATACGCGAGGCCGGCGGGCGTCCCGCATTTCTCGGCTACGAAGGATATCCCGCCGCCCTGTGTACATCGGTGAATGAGCAGGTCATCCACGGCATTCCGGACCGCCGCAAACTCAAGAAGGGAGACATTATCAGCCTCGACCTGGGGATCGAGCTCGACGGTTATTTCAGCGATTCGGCCTTCACCGCGGCGGTCGGAGAGCCTGCCCCGGAGATCAAGAAGCTGATGACCACCGCGCAGGAAAGCCTGTTTCTAGGCATCGAGGAGGCGCGGGCAGGAAACCGGATCAACGACATTTCACGTGCCATATTCCGCCACAATCGCGCCCAGGGGTACGGGGTGGTGCGTCCCTACTGCGGGCACGGGGTGGGCTTCGACATTCACGAAGACCCTCAGATTCCCAACTACGTCGGCAGCGGTCCCAACCCGCGCCTCAAGCCCGGGATGGTTCTCGCCATCGAACCGATGATCAATCTCGGGGGCGACGACGTCTTTGTCCTCGAAGACGACTGGACGGTGGTGACGGCAGATCATTCGGTCTCCGTCCATTTCGAGCACACGATAGCCATATTCAAAGATCACACCGAAATACTTACGCTGCCCTGACGAACTGTACAGCAGGTACGCGCACCGATATACTTATAAAGTCAATGGACCGGAGGAACAGGATCCTATGAGCGGAAAGAAAGAATTGTCCCCGCGCAGATTTTTCGTTTTCAATATGATGTTCGTCGGCCTCGCCGCAGGATTCATCCTGGCGATGTCGCTCTATTCCTGCACAACACAGCCCCAGCCGACAGGCACGCCGAACAGTGCGGCCGCGACCCAGGTTTCCAGCGGAAACGGAATGCAGGCGCTCAGGGAACTGCAGACCTCCTTCCGCGAAGTGGCACAGAAGTCGCTCGAGTCGGTGGTCAAAGTCGACGTGGTCGAGGTGCGTACCCAGCCGGCGCCCGGCGGAACCACACCTCCGCTTTTTGACTTTTTCTTCGGCCAGCCGGACCAGGGAAACAATCAGCAGCAGTTCCGCAGCGAAGGGCTCGGCTCCGGCGTGATCGTCCGCCACGACGGCAATACCTACTACGTTTTGACCAACGCCCATGTCGCCGGCCAGGCGTCCCAGATCGAGGTGACGCTCAACGACGGTAGAAAGTACAAAGGCACGCTGGTCGGGTCTGACCACCGCCTCGACCTGGCGGTGGTTTCATTTCAGTCCACTGAAAAGGACATTACTGTCGCCCAGCTCGGAGATTCCAACACGCTGCACGTAGGTGACTGGGTCATCGCCATCGGCAGCCCCTACGGACTGCAGTCCACCGTGACCGCAGGAATCGTCAGCGCGCTGCACCGCCGCGGCGGACCCGACGGCAACATCAGCGATTTCATTCAGACCGACGCCTCCATCAACCGGGGCAACTCGGGAGGACCGCTGGTCGACCTGAACGGCGATGTGATCGGAATCAACACCTGGATCACCTCGCAGACCGGCGGAAGCATCGGTCTGGGATTTGCGATTCCCATCGATAACGTCAAAAAGGCGGTCAGCGACTTCATATCGCACGGCAAGGTGGTATACGGCTGGCTGGGCGTCCAGATCAGCGACATCAGCGACGTGCTCGCTGCCGACCTGAAGGTCAAAGCGGGTGGGGGAGCAATCATCCGCAACGTCTTCCAGGGATCCCCCGCAGAGAAGGCGGGCATTCTTCCCGGTGACTTCGTGACCTCGCTCAACGGCAAGACCATTCACAATTCGGACGAGCTCAACATCACCATCGGAAATCTTCCCGTAGGCGAAAAAGCGAACTTCAAGATCATCCGAAATGCCAAACCGATCGAGCTGACGGCAACGATCGAGCAGAGACTCCCCGAGGATCAGATCGCCAACCTCAACAAGCGGCTCTGGCCCGGACTGACGGCCTATCCGCTTTCGCAGGACATCCGCACTCAGGCCAAGATTGCCGACAGCGTGAAGGGAGTAATCATACTCACGGTCGAGCCCCAGACACCTGCGGCAATCGCAGGTCTCCGGCCGGGCGATGTCGTCACCGAAATGAACGGTACCGCCGTCACGAGCGGGCTTGATTTTTACCGGGAATTGAATGAAAAGAGCAAGAAAGAGGTCGTCTTCAAGCTTATCCGCGACGGTCAGGATATGAAGGTCGGCATCGTTCGTCCATAAGAAGTGAAACGGCGGGGAACATGCTCAAGGAATTTCTTAGGTATGACACGGTACGCAACGACTCCATCAAGCTTGCGTACCGCATCCATCAGGAGGGCTTCGTCCCCGACGTCATCTATGTGAGCCTGCGCGGCGGCGCCTACATGGGCAACGTCATCAGCGAGTATTTCAAAATCGTCCGACGCCACCAGCGGCCGGTCTTCTACGCCGCGGTGGTCGCGCGTTCCTATACCGACATCCATCAGCGTGAACGCGTCATGGTGGACGGATGGACCTACAGCCCCGAATACCTGCGCAGCGGTGACAGGATCCTGCTCGTGGACGACATTTTCGACTCGGGCCGCACGATCAACCACCTTGTGGAAGTGATCACGGAGAAGGGAATACCACGCGAGGATATCCGCGTGGCTGTCCACGACTACAAGGTTCGAACCTTCACGACCGAAACCCTTCCCATAAGTCCAGACTACTACTGCCGCAAGGTGGTGGTGGAAAGTCCCGATGAGGACAACTGGATCCACTACATGAGCCACGAGCTCGTCGGTCTGGACGCCCGGGAGATTGCAACCTACTACGGCGAAGACCCCGAGGTACAGAGGATACTCACCGAGTTCGGGTCGGATTGAACCGCACGGCCGGACTGTTCACTTCCAAATACATGTTCAGACATTTTCGAAGAGCGGCAGCTCGGAACTGGTGAAAATCGGCTTCGACGTCGACCAGGAACCACTTGGGACGGGGATCCCGGTCTGTTGAGAGGCCGCCGGGACAGGGGAGTGGATTAGCAAATAAAGCGGTAGTTCGGGTACGGACGTGGTCCGGCCCTTGACTCTGAGCGCACCTGCACAGCCAACCAGAAGTCTCTGGCGAATTCGCCTC
>CAZNYW010000011.1:0-83634 GCA_964577375.1 uncultured Spirochaetales bacterium
CAATGAACACAACCTCCTCCGCAGCATGAGCCATCGCGGCAACGCCTACGACAACGCCGCTATGGAATCGTTCTTCGCAAGCCTGAAGAAGGAGTGGGCATCGAGGGGTACGTGTTCTGGACCTCGGTCTCGTTCGATTCCTGCTGCACTAAGACCCGCACGAAGGTACTTAGCCCACCACGTGTGAAGGAACGGGCCACCGGTGGGGTCGGCGAACACATATCCGGTTGGTTTCCTGGCGCCGGCTATGTCAATGATCCTGCTCTATGTCGCGGCACGCTTTGAAAGCTCCTGGAGAGCCCATACGGCCCGCCGGTCCTTCGAGAACACGAAGTCGAAAATGGGTGTGACTCGCGGCTTCCGGCTTCTCGGCCGTCTGCGATCTTCGCCGGCCGGTTGCTGCCATGCAACTGACACGTACGGATCATCTTCAAGGTGCACATCCTCCCAGCGCAGCGCGAGCACCTCGGACCGTCGCATCCCGGTGCAGAGTGCAAGCAGGAATGCCGTGTAGTCCTCAGGGCCCTTCCAGGGGCGATAGTCGTTCGTCTCCCAGACGTTGCCGGGAAAGAGCTGTTCGATCTCGGTTTCGCTGTAGACCGTGCGGGTGCGTTTTTCGGCCTGGTAGTGATCAGTACCCCGTGCCGGGTTCCGGGGAATGAGCTCGAGGTGTTCGGCCCGTGCGAGGAGCCATCCCAATGCGGAGACCGCAAGCCGCACAGTTGAAGTCTTTTAAGGATGTCGGCGAAGAAGGCGTGTCTCGTACTCCTCGACGTCCCCCCGGGTAATCGCTGTCATCACCTTCTCGGCAATGGGGTCAGGGATGATGTGCGCTGCGATGATCTGCCGCCGGCGTTTCACGTACAGGGGCGTCAGGGTCTTGTTGCGGCTTTCGCGAAACTCCACATACCCATCCCATGCGTGAAGCGCCCAATCCCGGAGGCTCGGCGCGACGCGTTCCCGGCCGCCTGTGACGCTTCCGAATACATGTTCCTTTACCCAGCGGGCGGCTTCCCCCTTCGAGGTTTCCCCGGTGTTGCGGGCGGTGCGTTTTGTGTCGGACCCCAGGCGATAGTACCAGTACCCGTTGGCGCGCTTTATCAAGGTGAAATCTGCTTTATACCGTCTCATGCCTCACGCGCCTCCACATCATAGGGATACGCAAGAGCGCAATCACTCCTTACACCTTCCTTCGTGGTCACAATCTGGTCAGAATCGGGCGAAAATCGCCCGATCTGGGCCTCGAGACGGCAAGGATCGATTCGTATAAGTATTTGTACTGGAAAGAAAAGGAAGAAAGCCAAGACTCGGATTTGAACCGAGGACCTGCTCATTACGAGTGAGCTGCTCTACCCCTGAGCTATCTTGGCGTTATTATCGCGCAAACCATATCGGTATTCAGCAAAAAAATCAAGCCGTACCTTTTTCGCGATTCATGCGCCGCCGCTTCACTCTACGCGGGGTGCCGCCGATAATCTGTACAGGAGGAAAGCATTGGTTCGCGGACTGTATACCGGCGCAAGCGGAATGGTCGCACAGATGCATCGAATGGATGCCCTCTCGAACGATATCGCGAACGTCGACACAACTGGATACAAAAGAGACATCGCCGTCGAAAAGGCTTTTCCGGAACTGCTCCTTCATCGCATGAACGACGACGGGGTCAGACAGCTGCCGTTCAGCGAAAAGCCTCCGCATCTGGGATCGTTCGACGTCGCACCGATTGTCGGAAAGCTGGGCACCGGCGTGGAGATGAACGAACTCTACACCGACTTCCAGCAGGGATCGCTCAAACAGACGGACAACCCTTTCGACATGGCTCTGCAGGGCAAAGGGTTCTTTGTGGTCCAGACGCCCTACGGAAACCGGCTCACGAGGGACGGAAGCTTCACTCTCGGGCCCGAAGGTCTGATCGTTACGCAGAACGGCTACCCGGTGCTCGGTGAAAAGGGACCAATCCACGTCAAGCTGAACAATTTCGTGGTCGACGAGGATGGAAAGATCTTTATCAACGAGAAGTTCCAGCCGGATGCGAACCGCCTGGTCTCCCAGCAGGAAAACCAGTGGGACCAGACGCAGCAGCTTGACCGCCTCCGCGTGGTCAACGTGCAGTTTCCCCGATATCTGAAGAAGCAGGGCAACGACCTCTACATCGACACGCAGGAGAGCGGACAGGCGTCGATCGTCACCGGCGGCAACCGGCCGAAGGTGCGGCAGGGATTCCTGGAGGCCTCCAACGTAAACCCCGTCACCGCGATGGTCGACATGATCGAAGTCAACCGCGCCTACGAAGCCAATCAGAAGGTGATTCAGGCCGAAGACGACGCTACGGGAAAACTCTGGAATGAAGTCGTCCGCGTATAAGGAGCATGAGATATGATGCCATCACTATGGACCGCTGCTTCGGGGATGATCGGGCAGCAGTTCAACATTGACACCATCGCCAACAACCTTTCGAACGTGAACACCACCGGTTTCAAGAAGAACAGGCCGGACTTCGAAGACCTTCTTTACCAGACGATTCAACCTGCCGGCACGCCGGCCACGGAACTCACGCTGGTTCCTGTGGGGGTTCAGCTGGGTCACGGTGTGAAAGTTGCCGCGACACAGAAGATCAACACTCAGGGCGCGCTTCAGCAGACGGACAACGTCTCCGACATGGCGATCGAAGGCGAGGGCTTCTTTCGTGTGCTTCTCTACGACGGTACCTACGGCTACACGCGCGACGGATCATTCAAAATCGACTCCAACGGGCAATTCGTTACCTCCGACGGATACAAGCTGGTACCGGAGATAATCATGCCGAAGGGTTTTATCCGCGACACCGTCTCGGTCTCTCAGGATGGACGTGTCACGGTGAAGATTCCGGGCCAGGACAATCCGGTGGACGTGGGGCAGGTAGAGCTCTACCGGTTTGTGAATCCTGCCGGGCTTCAGGCCGTGGGCCAGAACCTGCTGAAAGTCACCAGTGCGTCCGGCGATCCGATCGGTGGTCAGCCGGGTTTCAACGGAATGGGAAAAACCCTGCACAAGTTTCTGGAAATGTCGAACGTCCAGATCGTCCAGGAAATGGTTAACATGATCGTTGCCCAGCGCGCATATGAGACCAATTCGAAGTCGATCCAGACTTCGGACACCATGCTGGGTATTGCGAACAACCTGAAACGATAGGAACTAGGTAATGGATAGTGTTTTTACTGACCTTTCACGGTTCGTGCCGATGCAGCAGGCGCTCGACTCGAGCGCCAGGGCGCAGCTCGATCTGACAAAACAGAACCTGGAGGGTGCCGGCAAGAGCATGGCCGGAAACCTCGACCCGAAAAACAGCGCGCGGCTCAAACAGGCATGCACGGAGTTCGAGGCGCTGTTCATCAAGCAGATGCTCGATTCGATGCGGAAGACGATCAACAAACAGGATGACATGATCAAGCCCGGCATTGCCGACAACATCTTTCAGGACATGTTGTATGATGAGTATTCACGAAAGATGGCGAAAACCGGTGACTTCGGCATCGCAGACATGCTGTACAAGCAGTTCACGCAGAAGGTGATTCAGCCGACCGGATGAGCCGGGAGGCAAACGAATGTTAAGTGATTTATGTCAGCGTTCAGCGCGCCTGGTGATATTTTTCGTCGGGCGCGCAGTTTTTTGTACAGGGTGTGATATCTATGTGTATGATTAATTAAACACTGTGCTGACCGACACCCAACTTCCGATCCGTCTCATCATTTAAGTCCCTATGTCACAGTTATTTACATTTCTTCTCGTGGTATGTCATAAATTGGCACATCTTTTGCAGTCTTCTTCTGGAGGTGCGAAGATGAATAGGAAGAACGTGAAGTCGGCACATCAGGAAGATGCACTCCGCGCCTACTTTGAACAGATCAAGAGAACGCCTCTCTTGAGCTTCGAAGAGGAGCTGGAATTGTCGCGCCGGATCCAGAAGGGCGACATGGAAGCTCGAAAAGTACTTATCGAATCCAACCTGCGGCTGGTCGTGAAGATCGCCAAGGCATTCGTGACGCCGGATGTGGCGTTTCTCGACCTTGTACAGGAGGGAAATCTGGGCCTCCTGAAAGCCGCGTCCAAATACGACTATCGAAAGAACGTTCGGTTCAGTACCTACGCGTCGTGGTGGATCAAGCAGACCATCACCAGGGCGCTGTCGAATAAACGACGGAGCATCCGCCTGCCTCATCGGAAGGAGGACGCGCTGCGCAAGATCCAGCAAAGCTTCAACATACTGAGCCAGAAGCTCATGCGGCGCCCTTCGGTCGAAGAGGTGTCCGTCGACGTGAACATGGCGCGCGAGGACGTGGTCGAGATTCTCAGCCTGTCGACCTCGCCGGTATCGCTTGACTGCGATATTAATTCCGATTCTGGTACGCTTCACGACGTCTACGAGGACTACACCTTCTCTCCGGATACGGAGCTGATGCGCAAATCGTTGCAGGACGAGACGAGAGCATTCCTGGACCGCCTGATGGACCGGGAACGGCAGATACTTCTCTACCGGTTCGCTTTCTACGGCGGAAAGAAGTACACGCTGAAGCGGATCAGCGACGAGATGGGGATTTCCCCGGAAACGGTACGCCAGATCGAGATCAGAGCGCTGCGCAAGCTGCGGGAACATGCAAGGCAGCTTAAAGATTACGTGTACAACTAGGGTGAAGAGGCCGACACTCAAGATGTGAGTGACCGCAGGAATCATCAATCGAAGAAAGAACGTGAAGCGCGACTCGTCGTTGCAGCACTCGCAGCGATAGCCGCGCTTCTGCTTTTCCTCATACTTCTCATTCCTAACCCAACAAAGCGCACAGCCTCCACGTCGGCGCCGGCCAAACCGGACGCTTCGGCTTCCGGGGAGACGCCGAACGGTGGCGCCGGCTCAGGGCAGGCAGAGCCCGAAACGGGGGCTCACGGCAGCGAGGACGGCACGGTATCTACCTCGCTTTCGGTAAAACCGAGCCCGAGGGAGGTGCCGAAGAGGCTCTACCTGGTCATCGATGACGTGGGAAACAACCTGTTTCAGCTGCGGCCCTTCCTTGACTTTCCCGGGCCGATAACCTTTGCGGTGCTCCCGCAGCTTGAATACAGCGGCCAGGCGGCAACGCTCGCGCACAAGGCTGGAAAGGAGGTAATTCTTCACCTCCCGATGCAGGCAGACAACCCGGCGATCAACCCGGGGCCGGGAGCCATCACCACCAACCTTGGCGACCAGGCGATTGTGAACAGGCTGCGCAAGGATATTTCTACGGTACCGTTCCTCATCGGCGTGAATAACCACGAGGGCTCGCGGGCCACGTCGGACGCACGGGTAATGCGCGTGGTACTGGAAGAGCTCAAACAGCAGGGACTTTTCTTTCTCGACAGCCGGACGACAGCCGATTCAGTCGCACGGCCGATCGCGGAGCAGTTGGGGCTGCCGTTCGCGCAGCGTGAGGTGTTTCTCGACAACAACCAGTCGCGGGCGGCGATCCTGACGGCATTCAGCGGTGCGGAGAAGATTGCGGCTGAACGCGGCTATGCGGTTATGATCGGTCACGTCTGGACCGACGCGCTTGCCGGCATCATCAAAGAGCTATACCCTCGTTTGTTGGCCGACGGCTTTGTTTTTGGTAAACTCTCGGATCTCGTGGCGGAGAAGGGCGGCGCGATTGCCCGCGGCCCCGATTCTCCGACTCGCCAGAATTGACATGCTTGTACTTGGAATCGAGAGCTCCTGTGACGAGTGTTCCGTTGCCGTAGTGGAAGATGGGAAACGGATAGTCGCTCACCGGATTGCCACCCAGATCGAACACCACAAACCCTACCAGGGTGTCGTCCCTGAAATCGCGAGCCGAATGCACACCGAATGGATTCTTTCGGTCTACCGCCGGACGCTCGCGGATGCCGGACTCAAGGCGGGGAACCTCGACGGAATCGCGGTGACCTCGCGGCCGGGCCTGTCCGGCTCGCTGCTGGTCGGGCTGTCATTTGCAAAGGGGCTGGCGGCTGCCGCCGGCAAGCCTTTTATCGCAACCGACCATATTCTTGCGCACCTGTATGCGCCAAGGCTCGTGGAAGAGATAGAGTACCCGTTCATCGGACTGCTCGTTTCAGGGGGCCATACGCTGATTTGCCGGATGGACGCCTTCGACAGGCTTACGGTGCTGGGAACCACCATTGATGACGCCTGTGGCGAGGCGTTTGACAAGGTGGCGAAGTACTTCGGTATGGGATATCCCGGAGGAGTCATCATCGACCGTCTGGCGCGGCGCGGGGATTCGAATGCCTTCGCCTTTCCGGACCCGTCGCTTCACAAGGGCGAGCACCGGTACGACGTCTCCTATTCGGGACTGAAGACCGCGGTCGTCAATCAGTTGGACCAGTTCTGGAACAGGAAGTTCGAAAAGAGCCCGGAGAATATCGCGGCTTCATTCGAGCGCGCTGCCGTCGACATGCTGCTACGACGGCTGTTTCGCGCGATCGAGGACACGGGCATCACGCGCATCGTTGCAGGCGGAGGAGTCGCCGCCAACACCTACCTGAGACAGCAGCTCTCTGCGCGGCCTGAGGTCGAATCGCATTTCCCGCCGCTCGAGCTTTGCACCGACAACGGTGCGATGGTTGCGGGTCTGGGGTATCACTTTCTTGTCAGGGGCGAACGGTCGGACTGGAACGTCAATGTGCAGGCGCGCGTTCAAAGATTTCGCCGCACCTATCCATAGCCGGCTCAGGCGTGAATCGCGTTACAGTTCGTAGGGACTGGAGGGACCGCCGATCTCGGGAATGCCCGATTCCGGACCGTCTTCCTGCGAAACGAGATCCTCGTCGTCTTCGTGAAGTGACGGGACATCGGGCTTTCGTCCGACCGCCAGGCGCCGGGCTACCTGCGATATTGCACCTGCATAGGGGCTTTCGGGATGTATGGCGACAGTCGCGCGTCGTTCGAAGATCGAACGCGGAACCAGCGGATCTGCGGGAAGCGTGCCGATGTATTCGAGATCCACGGCGAGGTTGCGGCCGGCAATCTCCTTGAGCTTGTTTCCCAGCGGCTCATCGGAACGTCCCCGGCTCATGTTGATCACCACGCGAGGATTGAATTGGGTGAGCCGGTCGGCCGCGATGCGGCCGCTCTCCGCGTTTGAGCTGCTCGATGAGGGTCTGGAAGGACATATCGCTACCTTCGATCTTATGCATGACGAAATGACGTACGAGGCCGCGCTCGTCACTTCGGGCGGGAAACGAACGAAAGATCAGTCGGTACAAAGCTGTCTTCAGGAAGGAATAGGCATTGAGAATGGCCGTAGTTTCGGGCGTCGTCACGATGATGCCGGCATCCGAGGCGAGAAAGAAGTCGATGGTATTGTAGGAGGAGCCGGAACCAAGATCGAGAATGACGTAGTCGGCGACGAGCGCGGCGAGTTCGCGCAGGATCTTCATCTTGCGAAAATTGGGCAGGTTGGCCGTGCCGGGCAGCAGGGCGTCACCGGGTATGAAGAACAGGTGCGGCGCGGGAGTTTCCACCACAAGCGATCCGAGACTTTCTGCCTGGTTGAAGACGTAGTTGCTTATGCCGGCGTGGCTGTTGCGGACGCCAAGACAGGTGTGAAGGTTGGAGCCCCCAGATCGAGGTCGGCGAGGATGACGGTCTTTCCCCGCTGCGCGAGCGCGACGCCAGGATTGGCCGAAAAGACTGTCTTACCGACGCCGCCTTTGCCGCTTGCGACCGGGATGACTGTGGTCATGCGCACCACTATAGGCAACGCCCGTTCAAAAATCACGAATTGCCGCGTGCCGCAGCGGTCTGTTTGACACCGCATCGGTTTCGTAATACTCTTTCACCTATGGCTGAGAGCAAGTACCAGGTTCTCATCATCTATTCCCCGGAAAGCTCGAGTCTAGCCTCACTTGCCGCGTCGATGATTCCGATGTTCGACCGACGGCGGTTCGCCGTTTCGACGGTTCCCGCGACTCATCTTACGGCCCCGCGGCTCCTCGATTCGGACCTGCTGCTGTTCGGGTCCAACGATGAAGCCAATTTTTCTCACGGCGGCTACGCCGGTTTCAGGGAAGTTCTGGGGGAAATGCGCCTCTCCGGCCGTCTGGCGGCGCTCTACTCGACGATATCCGAGATTTCATTGAAAAACCTGAAGCTGATGCTTAAGGGTACCGAGGCCACGCTTGCCGATGACGGCTTCATAATTCGGTCCTCCTGGGATGACCCGCGGACCGCCGGCATATTGCGGAAGTGGATCGGCCATGTCGTGAAGACTCACGATGAAATAGCGCGGATATAGTCGGCAGAAACCGGCTGGCAGACCGCCGAGAAACAGAAATTCAACACAGGAGCGTTCGTCAGCGATGGAAAAACCGTTCGCCCTCGATACGGCTATTCGAAAAGTGCCCGACTTCCCGCGTCCGGGCGTGCTCTTCTACGACATTACCGGCATTCTGATTGACCCGGCCGTCTTCGGCAGCTGCATAGACGAGATGGTCAAACGTTATGAGACTGCCGAGATAGACGCGGTGGTGGCTATCGAGTCACGGGGGTTCCTTTTTGCCGCTCCCTTCGCGCTGCGGCGAAACATACCGCTGATCCTCGCGCGGAAGAAAGGCAAGCTTCCGGGAGAGACGGTAGGAAGAACATTCACCCTCGAATACGGTCGAGACACAATCGAAATCAAGAAGATCGACCTGGAATCAAAGCGCCGTATCCTCATTGTCGACGATCTTATTGCCACGGGCGGAACCATCGAAGCGGCCGCCGACCTCATCCGGGGGTCCGGATCGACAGTCGTGGGCGTCTTCTGCGTGATCGGGCTCCCGTTTCTCAACTATCAAAAGCTTCTCGGCGACCTGCCGGTCACCACGCTGATCGACTATCACGGAGAATAGGGACCTTCGCCCGGAGGTCGGGTGTTGACAAAGCGGAGGCTAAGCACTATTGTTCGGGGTGAATTTGGGTCAGTACGGCGGCCGCGCCGCAGGGCGGCGGAGGTGCGCCGTGCGGATATACAGTTCCCGGTGGTGTAATGGTAGCACTCAAGACTCTGGATCTTGCTGTGGAGGTTCAAGTCCTTCCCGGGAAGGAACGTTGGCCCCTTCGTCTATCGGTTAGGACAGGAGATTCTCATTCTTCAAAGAGGGGTTCGATTCCCCTAGGGGCTAAGAACCGGGTAACCGGTAGACCGGCTTTATGGCCGGTCTTTTTTTAAGCCGAGACCGTTCTGAGCGAAGTCGCAAGGACGCGGAGCCGAGCTGCGATCCCGCCGGTCTCCCGCGCAACCGGGAGCAAGATATGAAAAGAGAGCGCGCCTTCCTGATCCTGGAGGACGGGAGCGTCTACCCGGGCCGGTCTTTTGGGACGCCTGCTCCCCTGATCGATTCCCTCGAGCCGGTGGCGCCAGGCGGACCGGCGCCGTCGCGGTACGCCGGCGAGGTGGTTTTCAATACCGCCATGGCCGGCTACCACGAAGTTCTCACCGATCCATCGTACACCGGACAGCTTGTGACCATGACCTACCCGCACATGGGGAATTACGGCGACCTGTCGGACTGGAGCGAGGTAGGCCCCGAAGGAGGGCGCGTGCTCCCGGCCGTGAAAGCCGCAGGTTTTCTGGTTCGCAGCGAGTACCGGGGACCGGTACCCGAAGGCCGAATCAGTCTTCACGAGTTTCTCGCCGCCAACGAAACGCCCGGACTTTCCGAGGTTGACACCCGCAGCCTGACGCTGAGGCTGCGGGATAAGGGCAGTCTCCTCGGCGTCGTGGCACGCAGCGCCGAGGAGGACCGTCGTGAGCTCACCGACGGTGAGCGTGAGCACGCGCTTGCATTCCTCAAAAGCTTCCCGTCGATGGTCGGCCGGAATCTCATCCACGACGTCGGTACCGACCGCGCGGCCGCGGCTGACGTCGACGAGGCGGGAGGCTCACACGTGGCGCTGATCGACTGCGGAGCAAAGGCGAACATCCTTCGCGAGCTCAACGTCGTCGGCTGCCGGATATCTCTTTTCCCGAGCACCGCCGACGCTGCGACGATTCTCGCCGTCAGGCCGGACGCCGTAATGATATCCAACGGCCCCGGAGACCCGGCGACGCTCACCGACCAGGTCGAGGTGATACGCAGCCTCATCGGCAAGGTGCCCACATTCGGCATCTGTCTGGGACACCAGCTGTTAGGGCTTGCGCTCGGTGCCGGCACCTACAAGATGAAGTTCGGCCATCACGGAGTGAACCACCCGGTGCGAGACGAGCGAACGAAGAGAGTTTTCGTGACCAGCCAGAACCATGGATTTGCGGTGGACGAAAAGACGCTGCCTGCGGGAACCGACGTATGGTTCCGGAATGCCAACGATGGCTCGATCGAAGGTCTGGTGAATGAAAAGCTGCAGGTAATGTGCGCGCAATTCCATCCGGAATCGGCGCCCGGACCCCGCGACTCCACCTGGATTTTCCACGAGTTCATGAATCACATCTAGGAGGCTGCATGCCTGCCCGAACCGATATCAAATCGATTCTCATCATCGGCTCCGGCCCGATCGTCATTGGACAGGCCTGTGAATTCGACTATTCGGGAACCCAGGCGGTGAAGGCGCTGAAGGAGGAGGGGTACCGGGTGATCCTGGTCAACCCCAATCCCGCGACGGTGATGACGACTCCCGGAGTAGCCGACCGGATCTATATGGACCCACTCGAGGTCCCCTATCTCGAAGAAATCATCAAGACCGAGCAGCCCGATGCCATTCTGCCGACGATGGGAGGCCAGACTGCGCTCAATCTGTCCATGGAGCTGCACGCGGCAGGGGTGCTCGACCGGTACGGCGTCGAGCTCATCGGTGCGAAGATCGACGCAATACGCAAGGCCGAAGACCGCGGAGAGTTCAAGAAGGTGGTTGCATCGATCGGGCTCGAGAGTCCCGACTCGATTCTGACAAAGAGCATGGCCGAAGCGCGGGAGTTCGCTCACGAAACGGGGCTGCCTGTAATTATCCGGCCCAGCTTCACCCTCGGCGGCCGCGGCGGCAGCATCGCGTTCGGATGGGAGGAGCTGGATTCACTGCTCGAGCGCGCCTTTTCCGAAAGTCCCGTGCACGAAGCGCTCATAGAAGAATCGGTGATCGGCTGGAAGGAGTTCGAGCTCGAAGTGATGCGCGACCAGGCCGACAACGGCGTGGTGATCTGCTCCATCGAAAACATAGATGCCATGGGCGTGCACACGGGTGACAGCATTACGGTTGCTCCGATTCAGACCCTTTCGGACCGCGAGTATCAGACGATGCGAACCGCGGCTATCGAGATTCTGCGTGCAGTGGGTGTCGATTGCGGCGGGTCGAACGTGCAGTTCGCCGTAAATACGGAAACCGGCCGAATGCTCGTGATCGAGATGAATCCGCGCGTTTCGCGCTCCTCCGCGCTCGCAAGCAAGGCCACCGGTTTTCCGATTGCGCGCTGCGCTGCGCGGCTCGCGATTGGTTTCACGCTCGACGAAATTCTCAACGACATTACCGGAAAGACGGTCTCCTGTTTCGAGCCGTCGCTTGACTACGTTGCCGTCAAGATGCCCCGGTTCGAGATCGAAAAGTTTCCCAGGGGCTACCGCGAGCTCGGTACCCAGATGAAGAGCGTCGGCGAGAGCCTTGCAATCGGGCGAACCTTTCTGGAGGCCTTGAACAAGGCTATCCGCGCATGTGAGTTCGGGTTCACGGGTCTGGAGGATCTTCCGGCCGCCACGGACACCGAGCTCGAGCAGATGGTTACCACGCTTCATCCGCGCCGTATCTTTGCGACCTACACGGTGTTGAAAAGACGCGGCCCTTCCGCGCTGCCGGAGCTGGAGAAACAGACAGGCTACAACCGCTGGTTTCTCTCCTACATGCTGGAGCAGCTCGAAGTCGAAGCGGCCCTGGCCGGCGGCGGGATCGATCGCGACCTTCTCTACGAAGCGAAAAGGATGGGAATTGCCGACGCACGGATAGCACGGCTTGCCGGGACCACAGAGGGTGAGGTGGCGCTCAGGCGCGACAAAGAGAATCTGCACGCGGTCTATCACTTTGTCGATACCTGCTCGGGAGAGTTCGAGGCGCAGACTCCCTACTTCTATTCTACCTACGGCGAGCAGGATGAGGGTGGCAGGAGCGACGGCGCAGCGGTTGTGATTCTTGCAAGCGGACCCAACCGTATCGGACAGGGGCTCGAGTTCGACACCTGCTGCACACTCTGCTCGCTCGCCTACAGACGGCTTGGCGTCAAGACGATAATCGTCAACTCTAATCCGGAGACCGTCTCCACCGATTTCAACGTGTCCGACCGGCTCTACCTGGAGCCGCTGACAGTCGAAGATGTGCGGGAGGTGATGCTGAAGGAGGGTGTGCGGGAGGTAGTGGTGCAGCTCGGGGGTCAGACGCCGCTGAACATGGCCGAAGAGCTCGAGGCGTCGGGAGCGAAGGTGGTCGGGACGCCGGTGGCGAGCATCATGGACGCGGAGGACCGTCGGCTATTTGCGGAGTTGATGGAGCGGATCGGTGTGAAGCAGCCTATCAACCGCATAGCGAACAGTGCGAACGAGGTCGAGGCGCTGGCGGAAGGTATCGGTTACCCGGTGCTGCTGCGGCCCTCCTTCGTGCTTGGCGGCAGAAGCATGATGATCGCCTATAACCAGGAGGAGCTGCGTGATTCTCTCAGCCGCGGCATCGAGGTTTCGGTGAAAAAACCGGTGCTGGTGGATCAATTTCTGGAGGATGCCTTCGAGTACGACGTTGACGCCCTCTGTGACGGCAGCAACGTCTACATCGCCGGCATCATGCAGCACATCGAGGCCGCCGGAGTTCACTCGGGAGACTCGGCGTGCGTGTTTCCACCATATAAGTCGGACGCCCGCATACTCGAGCAGATGACCGTTGCCACCGAGCGGATCGCGCGCAGCGTCGGCGTGCTCGGGTTCCTGAACATCCAGTTCGCCGCGAAGGACGGGATCCTCTACATTCTGGAGGTGAATCCTCGCGCGAGCAGGACCGTTCCTTTCATTTCAAAGGCGTCGGGCGTCAATCTGGTGGAGGCCGCCGTCCGCATATGGTGCGGGGAGGACCTGCGTGCGCAGGGCTTGACCGGAACCGATGGGAAGCGACCTTCGAACGTGGGAATGGGGGAGTGCATGGTGGGATGGGCCGTCAAGGAGGCGATGTTTTCGTTCGACCGCTTCCGTGACGTAGACCCGCTTCTCGGGCCGGAGATGCGCAGCACCGGCGAGGTGATCGGAATCGGCGACAGTTTCGGAGAGGCCTATTCAAAGGCCCAGATGGCGACGGGGACACCGCTTCCCTCGCGCGGCAGGGTGTTCGTGACCGTGCATGATCAGGACAAGCCGACGATCCTGCCCATAATCAGAGATCTCGAGGCTGAAGGTTTTCAGATTTCCGCGACGCGCGGAACCGCGGAGTTTTTGTTCCGCAACGGTGTCTTCGCGGAGGTGATTCTCAAGGTCCACGAAGGTCATCCGCACATAATTGACCACATGAATGCGGGCCGGATACAGCTCATCATAAACACGCCGCTGGGACGCTACACTCAGCGCGACGACGACTACATTCGGATAAACGCGGTGCGCAGACGGATTCCCTACACAACAACCACCTCCGCGGCGCGCGCGGCCGTCGAGGGCATCCGTTACATCCGCAAGGACGAGCTGCGCGTGCATGCGCTGCCGGACCCGCTCCCGGGCGGTCTCCTCGCAGATCACGCAGGCTCGGGACGGCCGGAGGGCGTCAGGCACTGAGCCGCTCTACGGAGAGCGTCCGACCACCGCCGGCCTGCGCGCGGCAGCGGCCGCAGGGACCGTCCGCTCAGTCGGCAGCGGATACAACGGTGCTGGCCACGCCGGCGCCTGACCCGTTAGCGCCCTCCTGGCTCCCTTCGGGCACGAAGTTGTTGTAATAGTAGTCAAGGCTTTCGACCAGCGCCTCCCAGGATGCCTCGACGATGTTCTCGTGCACGCCGACGGTGTCCCACGTGTGCTCTCCGTCGCTCGAGGATATAAAGACGCGCACCTTCGCCGCGGCGTGGCTCTCCGGATTGAGAACGCGGACGCGGTAGTCGGTGAGTGAGATTCGCGAGAGAAACTCGTGATGCGGACGGAGAGCGTCCCTGAGCGCGGAATCGATTGTTTCGACCGGACCAACTCCCACCGCGGCGCCCATGATCTCCTTTGCTTCCGAGTTCATGAACACCCGGCCGACCGTCTTCGAAGGTGCCTCCATCGTCTTGAAGGTTTCCAGGTGATAGTTTTTCAGCTCGAGAAGCGGTCGATAGATGCCGAGTGCCTTGCGCATCAGAAGGTCGAATGAACCTTCGGCGGCTTCGAACTCGTATCCCAGCCCCTCCTTGCGTTTCAGTTCCTGCGTGATCTGATTCACGATCTCCGAGTTCTTGTCGTAGTTTCCGTATTTCGAAATTTTGTCGACGATGGTCGATTTGCCGGCGAGCTCGGAAAGAAGGATGTGCCGCTCATTTCCGATCAGCTTTGCATCGATATGCTCCATCAGCCAGTCCGCCTTCGCAATCACGTCGGCGTGCTGTCCGGCCTTGTGGCTGAAGGCGGCGGTTCCGACAAAGGGCTGCCGCTTGTCGGGAATGATGTTGGCCTTTTCCGATACGAATCGTGACAGGCTGGTGAGCTTTTCCATGTGATCGGAAACCGCGGCCGGAAGTTTCATTTTGAACACGATGTTGGGAATCAGCGTGCAGAGATTCGCATTGCCGCAGCGCTCACCCCAGCCGTTGATCGTTCCCTGAATGTGGACTGCGCCTTCGGTTATCGCCGCAAGCGAGTTTGCGACCGCGGTTCCGCAGTCGTTGTGAAAGTGACCGCCGAGCGGTGCAAGCCTGGATTGCGGAAGCTGGCGGACGATCTCCGCCACTTCGCCGGGGAGGGTTCCACCGTTGGTGTCGCAGAGCACGAGGCAATCGGCTCCGGCTTCGGCTCCGGCCTCGAGGACGCGCACGGCGTAGTCGGAATCGTCCTTGTAGCCGTCGAAGAAGTGCTCGAGGTCGAAGAACACCTCACGCCCTTCCCGTTTGAGGTAGGCGATGGAATCGTAGATCATCGCCAGATTTTCTTCATAATCGGTTCGGAGCACCTTATCGACGTGAGCTTTCCATGTCTTTCCGACGATGATGACGGTTGGCGTTTCGGCGTCCAGGAGCGCCTGAATGTGCGCGTCATGCTCGGCACGTGCGCCCGCACGACGGGTCGATCCGAAAGCGACTATCTTCGCATGCTCGAACTTCTCCTTCTTCGCCATATCGAAGAATGCGGCCTCCTTCTCGTTCGACAGAGGGAAACCGCCTTCGACGTAGTCGATGTGCATTTCGTCGAGCTTGTGAGCAATCCTGATCTTGTCGTCGAGGGTGTAGTTGATCTCGAGTCCCTGCATGCCGTCCCGCAGCGTTGTGTCGTAGATTGTTATTCCGGCCATGTTTCCTCCTGTACCGCCCTGTGGTTCATTTCAGTCGTCCACATTCAGTTTTGCAGTCACAAAAAAAGCCGTCCCTCGCAGGAAGGACGGCTTGCCTGTGCAGCTTAACGCACTTCCTGCTAAGCACCGGTGAGACTAATAATAATGATGCTGATCAGGATGTTCGCTTCCGACACATTTCGTGACATGGGTATAATCTTGTGTATTCTGTCAGAAATGTCAAGTCAGGTCTCATTGCCAGCGAGGCCCGAATAGGCTAGAATGGAAGCCGAAGTGGAGAGAAGGACGGTTTTTGAATCGCTCGCATCTGAATTATCCTCTCATGAGCGGCGCCAGATGCTCGAGCGCATCGGCGAGCGTGTGGCCGCGGCGGGCGACGAACCGCTGTCGGTCGACCGCGATGAGCCGACCGTCGACCTCGATGCCGAGTACCGTTCCATGGGGATCTGGCAGCGGATCATCCTGTTCTTCCAAGCGATCTTCAGCGGCCAGGACAGGATTCTCGTACTCGAACGCAGGGTAATCGCCAACATCGTCCGATCCGTGAACGGTGCCACCCCCGGCCTCCTCGATCATCGGGCAGGCATGGTCGGCGGGCCGCTTTTCGAGGAGATAGCGCATCTTCGCGATGCGGCAGGCCGCCTGTCGACCCCATTGCGAAAGTGCGCCGGGGCGGACAAGGCGGACTTCCTCGTCTTTCTTTCCGGCGTCGAGATGGCGGAATTCCAGGAGCTCGTAGTTGCGCGCACCGATCCGTTCGGCGTCGCAGAGAGCCACAGCGATCTGACCGATATCGAGGTGAAGCGGCGCCTCGATCATGACCTGGAGGACCTGCTCTCGACGCTTCCCGCCATGGGCCGCCAGCGCATGTACCAGGACGCCCAGCTTCTCTACCTGTTGCAGCAGCTGATCAGCTTCCGCTTCGACGAGCTCTTGTCCCATTTTTCGGCTCAGGACGCGGATCAGACGCTGGGCGCACCCTATACGGAGGTCCGCGAGCAGCTCGGCCGTCTTACCTCCATCGTGCTCTCGATGAATCAGGCGCCGAATACCGGCTTTGTGGAGGCGATCTTCCTTTTCGCAAATCGCGACCGCTTTCCTTCCCGCATCGGAAGCCCGCCGGAAAGCAGGAACGCACCGCGGCTCTCAGTCGCTCAGAATGGAGGGGAGGCGGCCGGGAACCGGCGTGCTGCCGGACAGGGAGACGGAACCGGTGAGGTCGAGCCCCGGGTGGGAGACGAGTTCGAGCAGCTGCTGCAGGGCCAGGTGAGCATGGGACTCGAAGCGTTCGAAATGGTGCGCAAGTTCGGCAGGCGCGTTCCGATGCGAAGCGTCATGCGTGTGGTAACGGCCAACCTGAGCTACCGTCCGGAGGTGATCCGCGGTGGAGAGGACTGGCTCGCCGTACTCCGGCGCTACTGGCGCGAGCGTACCGAGGTGTCGTTTCGCCGATTCGTGTTCGTGCGCAAACGCAGCGAGCTGATCCAGGACAGCTCCGGTCTGCTCGACGGCGGCGTGCCGGTACCGGTGCATGGCTATCCCACCGACCGCGCCGAGGGCGGGCTCGGCCGTTTCGGGACAACTCTCTCCGTCGCCAAGGCCTTCTTTTCGATGGTCTTTCCGCTGAAGATCACCCGCCCGCTCAAGACCATCGTCATAGACGGGCAGTTCTACAAGGAGATGAATCGCGCTGAGTTCGTTGAAGCGTACAACGTCCTCGAGCAGCTCATGAGCCGGATCAAGTCGCTGGAAAATCGGCTCAAACCGGGCGGAGACTACGGCCGGGCGGTGCGGGGGTTGAGCGGCCTCGAGCCGGTGACCGCGCTTTCTCCGGAGATGGCCCTGCAGGCGATGGACGAAGAGGTCGCCGGGATGCTCGACAGTGCTATCGCCGCCCTCCGGGCGGTGACCGATGTGATCAACGGAATACTCTACGGCGAGGTGGGAGGAAGGTTCGACACGCTCTCCAACCTCGGCTATCTGGGTGGAAGCCACAACAAGGAGTACCTGCAGACGCTCGACAACGCGCTGCGAAAGTGCCGGGAGGCGGTGCGGATCCTCGGTGAGCTCTATGACCTTGAAACCCTTCGACGTTAGGACTGGTCTCAAAAAGTTGACGATGGCGCGTGTTTTCGGATACTGTTTGTGCACATGAGCGCCTCCAGATCCGTGGCTTTTCCTGACCTTGGCGCCGCCTCGGTAATCTCGCTCCCCTTTCCGATTCCCGCCCTGCTCACGCTGAAGGCCGCGGGAGAGATGGGGGCGTCGGGCGGCGAGCTGTCACCGGCGAGAGCGGCGTTTCTCAACAAGATAGGTGTGGAGCGGAGCCGCTTCGTGAGCCTTCACCAGGTTCATTCGCGATCCGTAGTGCTTGGAGGCAGCGAAAGCTACGGGGCCGAAGCGGACGGGATGGTGACCTCGGATCGGCGTCTCTGCTTCGGGGTTACCGTCGCCGACTGCATGCCGATCTATCTGTACGACCGTGCTTCCGGCGCTTTCGGGCTGCTTCATTCCGGCTGGCGGGGAACCGGGATCGTTTCGGATGCGATCCGGCTCATGGCTGCGCATTTCGAGACCAATGCCGCGGAGCTCACGGTGATGATAGGTCCCGCCATCGGGTCCTGCTGCTACAGGGTCGACCAGGACCGGGCAGCCCTCTTCCGAAGCAGATGGGGAGAGGCCGCGGCGGAGTCGCGAGGCGGGGAGTGGTTTCTCGATCTGCGGCGTGCCAACCTGGATCTGCTCGCGCGCCTCGGCGTCGGCCAGATAATAGATGCGCATGTGTGTACCGCGTGCAACACGGCCTTTTCGTCGTTCCGGCGGGAGGGAGCTGAGTCGTATGCGGGGATGCTCGCGGTCACGGGACGGCTCACGGTTCCGGCCGAGGCGACCCTGATTTCCAACGCGTAACACTGGAGATCGATAAATGGATAACATCCGCGAAGAACTGCACCGGCAGGTGCTGTCAGCCCTCGAATCATACGCCGCGGAGCGGGGAACGCCGCTCGACGGTGAGGCTTCCTCACAGCTCATTATGGAGCGGCCGCCCAAAGTGGAGCTCGGTGATATCGCATTTCCGATGTTTCCATTCGCGAAGCTGCTGCGCCAGGGGCCTCCGCAGATAGCGGCGGCCGTGGCTGCCCGGCTCACCGAAACGGGATTGCCGGGAGGCATCGCCTCGGTTGCGGGTGCCGGACCCTACCTCAACGCAAGCTACGACCGCGTCGCCTACGGGCGAACCGTTCTTGCGCGGGTGGAATCGGCCGGGGAAGGCTACGGCAGGACCGAACAGCTCGCCGGGCAGCGCATCACCGTTGAGTTCTCCTGTCCCAACACGAACAAACCGCTGCATCTCGGCCATCTTCGCAACGACGCCCTTGGCGAGAGCGTGTCGAAGATACTCGAGGCAAACGGTGCGCAGGTGCGCAAGGTCAATCTGATCAACGACCGCGGGATACACATCTGTCAGTCGATGCTCGCTTACCTCAGGTTTGCCGGAGGAAAGACCCCGGAAACCGAAGGCGAGAAGTCCGACCACTTTGTGGGCGACTACTACGTGAAGTTCCACGAAGCGGCAAAAAACGATGCATCCCTTGCAGGTGAGGCGAGAGAGCTCCTGAAAAAGTGGGAGCAGGGCGACGAGGAGACAATCCATCTATGGCGGAAGATGAACGACTGGGCAATCGGAGGGATCCAGGAGACCTACGACGCGACCGGCGTGTCGTTCGACCAGATATATTATGAGAGCGAAACCTACACCCGCGGGCGTGACGAAATCCTGCGGGGACTCGAGCGGGGCCTTTTTCGAAAGGAGGAGGACGGCGCGGTGACCGTCGATCTCTCCGAAATCGACCTCGAGAAGAAGGTGCTTCTCCGTGGAGACGGAACATCGCTCTATGTGACCCAGGACATCGGGACCGCGCTGATCCGCTACGATGACTGGCCCTTCGACCGGCTGATCTACGTGGTGGCTTCGGAGCAGAAATACCATTTCATCGTTCTGTTTCACGTCATGGAAAAGCTCGGCTACAGGTGGGCCGCCAACCTCTATCATCTTGCCTACGGAATGGTGAATCTCCCCGAGGGCAGAATGAAGTCACGGGAGGGAACGATCGTCGATGCCGATGATCTGATCGCCCAGCTTACTGAAATGGCAGCGGAAGAGATTCGCGAAAAGGAGCGGGAGGAGGCGGTCGGCGATCTGGAGGCCACGGCCGGGAGGGTAGCCCTCGGAGCGCTTCACTACTATCTGCTTCAAACAAGTCCTTCGCGCGACATGATCTTCAACCCCAGGGAATCGCTCTCATTCAATGGAAACACCGGCCCCTATCTGCAGTACATGGGCGCGAGAATCTGCAGCATGCTTCGCAAGGACGGCGGCAGAAACGACCTCCCCGTCGCGCAGATCGACCTGTCGGCGCTCGAGGTGCAGGACGAATGGGAGATGCTCCGCATGATCGGAGACTTTCCCCAGACGGTTGCCCTCGCGGGGGCGGGGTACAATCCTGCCGTTATTACCGGATACCTCTACGAACTGGCCAAGGTGTTCAGCCGGTACTACCATGACAACCCGATTGTAACCTGCGAGGACGATCGGATCCGGCCCGCCCGTGTAGGACTCGCGAAGGCCGTGATGCGGGTGTTTCGCAACGCCTTCGAGCTCATCGGTGTACCGTTCCTCGAGGTGATGTAGTTCCCGCCCGCCTTCGCGGGATTTTCCGCACACCGGCTCCTACATTTCCGTAGGAACTCTTGTCAAAATACCTACAAATTGGTAGCTTACCAGCTGACTGCAACTATATGTAATCTGAGTAAATATTTATGCAATTGGCATTTGGTCGACATTCGGACGACTGGCACGGAACTTGCTTGTTAAATATGCTTACTGTGTAAGTCACCTCAGGGGAAGGAGCGGCTATGAGCCAACAGGCGCGCCCTAAACAGTATGGCCTCTACGATCCCGGCTACGAGCATGACGGGTGCGGAGTCGGGTTCGTTGCGCATATCAAGGGTCAGAGAAGTCACGATATCATTGAAAAGGCCAGGGAAGTTCTGTTGAACATGACCCATCGCGGAGCGGTGGGAAGCGAGAGGAATACCGGCGACGGATCCGGCGTGCTGACCGCGCTGCCCTGGGAGTTTCTCGAGAAGGTTGCGGAAAACGACCTTTCGCTCGAGCTGCCGGAACGGGGAACCTATGCTGCCGGCATTGTTTTCCTGCCGCAGGACAAGGGCGACCGGGATGCGTGCCGTGCCTCCTTCGAGGAGATAATCGCCGAAGAGGGCCAGAGGCTGGTCGGCTGGCGGCGGGTGCCCCATGACAATTCGATGATCGGACCCACTGCGCTCGCTTCCGAGCCGGTGATGGAGCAGGTGTTCATTGCGTCGGCGGGAGATCTGGACGAGGCCGCCTTCGATCGCAAGCTGTACGTCGTGAGGAAACGAGCGACACATCTGATTCGAGGCAAGAAGTTCGATCCGCACGACTCCTTCTATATTTGCAGTCTCTCGACGCGCGTCATGGTCTACAAAGGCATGCTCATGCCCGAGCAGCTTTTCAGCTATTTTCCTGACCTGAGCGACCCGGCCTACAAGAGCCACCTCTGCATGGTACATTCGCGGTTTTCTACCAACACCTTCCCCAGCTGGGACCGCGCACAGCCGCAGCGATTCATGGCGCACAACGGCGAGATAAACACTCTTCAGGGCAACGTGAACAAAATGCGGTCGCGGCAGGGGACGCTTAAGAGCGACCTGTTTGGTACCGATCTCGACCGGGCGATGCCGATAATCGAGCCTGATCTGTCGGACTCAGGCACACTGGACAACGTGCTGGAGCTTCTGCTCCTCGCGGGGCGTGAACTTCCCGAGGCGGTCATGATGATGATCCCGGAGGCGTGGCAGGAGCACAAGCACATGCCCGATCACGGTGCCGCAATGTACGAATACATGAGCACGATGATGGAGCCCTGGGATGGTCCCGCTTCAATCACCTTTTCGGACGGAAAGGTGATCGGCGCGGTGCTCGACCGAAACGGGCTGCGGCCGAGCCGCTACTATGTCACGGACGACGACATAGTTGTGATGGCCAGTGAGGTCGGCGTGATCGACGTCGACGCAGGTCTCATCAAGACCAAGGGGCGTCTTCAGCCCGGCCGCATGTTTCTGGTGAATTTCGAAGAGGGCCGAATCGTCGACGACGTGGAGCTGAAAGACGGCTTCGCGTTGAGCCGGCCCTACCGGAAATGGCTCGACGAACAGCGGATCGAGCTCTCCCATCTTCCGGCACCGCAGACCGTCGCCGGACTCGATGAAGCGACGCTCGAGTCGCGGCAGATGATCTTCGGATATACCCTCGAGCATCTGTCGCTCATTCTCAAGCCGATGGCCGAAAACGGCAAGGAGCCGCTCGGGTCGATGGGCAACGATGCTTCGCTGGCCTGCCTTTCGGAACGGCCGAGACTGACGTATGAGTATTTCAAGCAGCTCTTTGCGCAGGTCACCAACCCGCCGATCGATTCGATCCGCGAAGACATCGTCATGAGCCTCGTCAGTTACATCGGGCCTGAGCGGAACCTGCTGGAGGCGACTCCCGAGCACGCGCACCGCGTCCGCCTGCAGCAGCCCGTGCTGACCAACGCCGAGCTCGCGCAGCTTCGAGAGATGGACCACCGCGGCTGGCGCACACTGGATATTGATATCACCTATCCAGTCACCAAAGGAACGGACGGTCTGAAGGCCTGTCTCGAGCGTATCTGCGCTGAGTCGGAGCAGGCGATAGGCGACGGCTACGGGATGGTCATCCTCACCGACCGGGCGGCCGGTCGCGACCGTGTGCCGGTGAGCGCTCTTATCGCGACCGGTGCGGTTCACCACCACCTGGTGCGGAACGCCAAGCGCACTCAGATCGGTATCGTCCTCGAAACGGGTGAGCCGCGCGAGGTGCACCACTACTGCATGCTGGTCGGCTACGGCGCCGATGCGATAAATCCCTACCTCGCGTACGAGACCATGTGGCAGATGGCGCGCGAGGGCCGCATACTCAAGGACCTGAGCCAGGAACAGATCCTTGTCAACTATGCGCACGCGGTGGAGGCCGGGATGCGCAAGGTGATGGGCAAGATGGGAATAAGCACCCTCGAGAGCTACAAGGGAGCCCAGATCTTCGAGGCGGTCGGAATTGCGGCGGAGGTGATCGACCGGTGCTTCGCCGGAACCGCCAGCCGCATCCAGGGCGTCGGCTTCGACGTCTTCGCGGAAGAGGCGCTGCGAAGGCATCAGATGGCCTTCCCGGACCGCAATGTCCCCGTCGGTTTCCAGGACTTTAATCCGGGTGACTATCAGTATCGCTTCAACGGTGAAAAGCACATGTGGGATCCGGAGTCGATCTCTCTTGTGCAGCAGGCGGCCATTCGCAACGATTCCGAATCCTACCGCCGGTTCGCCGAGCGGCAGAACCAGCGCTCCTCAAAACAGGCGACCCTCCGCGGTCTGCTGAAGCTTCGGGCGGGCAAATCGATCCCGATAACCGAAGTGGAGCCTGCGGAGAACATCCTGAGACGTTTTGCCACGGGCGCAATGAGCTTCGGCTCGATAAGCCAGGAGGCACACGAAACGCTTGCGCTTGCGATGAACCGCATCGGCGGGAAATCGAACACCGGCGAAGGCGGCGAGATTCCCGCGCGCTACAAGCCGCTCCCGAACGGTGACTCGAAGCGCTCGGCCATCAAACAGATCGCATCCGGCCGTTTCGGCGTGAACATCGACTATCTGACCAATGCCGACGAAATCCAGATAAAAATGGCACAGGGCGCGAAGCCGGGCGAAGGCGGTGAGCTGCCCGGGCACAAGGTGTTTGAAATAATCGCGAAGACACGGTTTTCCACGCCGGGTGTCGGCCTGATCAGTCCGCCGCCGCATCACGATATCTATTCGATCGAGGATCTGGCGCAGCTCATCTTCGACCTCAAGAACGCGAATCCCCGCGCCCGGATCAGCGTGAAGCTGGTCTCCGAGGTCGGTGTCGGCACCGTTGCCGCCGGCGTCGCCAAGGCACACGCAGACCACATTCTGATCTCCGGGCACGACGGAGGAACCGGCGCGAGCCCGCTCACGGGCATCAAGCACGCCGGTCTTCCCTGGGAGCTCGGTCTGGCGGAAACGCACCAGACGCTGGTGATGAACGACCTTCGAAGCCGCGTTGTGCTCCAGACCGATGGCCAGATCAAGACCGGCCGGGACGTGGTGATAGCGGCAATGCTCGGCGCAGAAGAGTGCGGATTCGCCACAAGCGCGCTGATCTCGGTCGGCTGCATAATGATGCGAGTCTGTCACAAGAACACCTGCCCGGTCGGCGTTGCGACGCAGGACCCTCAGCTTCGCGCGAAGTTCGCCGGAAAGCCCGAGTACGTCATCAATTTGCTGACTTTCATTGCCGAGGATGTGCGCGCCATCATGGCGGAGCTCGGGTTCCGCCGTTTCGAGGAGCTTGTCGGCCGGGTCGACATGCTCGAGGTGGACGAAAGCGTCCGCAACTGGAAGTCGAAGAACATCGACCTGTCGCGCCTTTTGATGCCTGCGAAGAAGAAGAGCCCCGATACGCGCGTCATCTGCTGCATCCCCCAGGAACACGGTATCGAGACCGTGCTGGACCGCACCTTCATCCGGCTTGCCGAGCGGGTGCTGCTGCACCGCGAACCGCTGCGACTGGATCTGCCGGTCAGGAACACGGACCGTGCGGTCGGCACGATGCTCAGTCATCACATCACGACCCGGTGGGGCGCGGAAGGGCTTCCTGAAGGGACGCTTCATGTGAAGCTGACCGGAAGCGCAGGGCAGAGCTTCGGCGCCTGGCTTGCACCCGGGGTGACGATCGAGCTCGAAGGCGATGCGAATGACTACGTCGGCAAAGGGCTTTCGGGCGGGACGCTTGTGGTCTATCCCCCGGCGCGGTCGAGCTTTGTCCCCGAAGAAAACATCATCATCGGAAACGTGGCTCTGTACGGGGCAATCTCGGGCCGGGGCTATTTCCGCGGCCGGGCGGCGGAACGTTTCTGCGTGCGCAATTCCGGAGCGAACGTTGTAATCGAGGGCGTGGGCGACCACGGCTGCGAATACATGACCGGAGGCCGGGCGGTGATCCTCGGGCCAACGGGGAGGAATTTTGCGGCCGGAATGAGCGGGGGAATCGCCTATGTCTGGAATGTACAAAAGGATTTCCCCACCCGGGTGAACATGGGAATGGTCGAGCTGGAAGAGCTCGAAGACGACGAGGATATCGAAACCGTGCAGGAGCTTATTCGCGAGCACAGCGAGTTCACCGGATCACCGGTGGCGGCCTATGTGCTCGACACGTGGGACAAGAGAAGAGGAGAGTTTGTAAAGGTTATTCCGCCGGCATATCGGCGGGTAATGGAGCTGCAGCGGACCGGTCAGATCGAGAGGGTGATGGAGGTGGTGAATGGGTAAGCCCACCGGATTCATTGAGTTCACGCGAAAGACCGTCCGCGACCGCGCGCCGCTTGAACGGATCGGCGATTTCAAGGAGTTTCACACACATCTCGCCGAGGCCGAAAGACGCGAACAGGGTGCGCGCTGCATGGACTGCGGCGTTCCCTTCTGCCAGTCGAGTTTCGGATGTCCTGTCGATAACCTGATTCCTGAATGGAACGATCTGGTCTACCAGGGCCGCTGGGAAGAGGCGTTTCAGCGGCTGCTCAAGACGAACAACTTTCCCGAGTATACCGGCCGCGTGTGCCCGGCACCGTGTGAGACAGCCTGCGTGCTCGGCATAAACGAGCCCGCGGTCACCATCAAGGACAACGAGGCGCACATCATCGACCGCGCCTACGAAACGGGTGTGATGAAGCCGCGCCCGCCCGAGAAGCGGACCGGAAAACGGGTTGCGGTTGTCGGGTCGGGTCCGTCGGGTCTCGCCTGCGCCGATCAGCTTAATCACGCCGGGCACAAGGTTACCGTCTTCGAACGCGACGACCGCATCGGCGGCCTTCTCATGTACGGCATTCCAAACATGAAGCTGGACAAGGAGCTCGTAGAGCGACGCAACCGGCTCATGGCGGACGAGGGAGTCGAGTTCAGAACGAACGCCGAGGTCGGCCGAAACGTGGATCCACGGGAACTTGCCGACGAGTACGATGCGGTTGTCCTCGCCTGCGGCGCCACCGTCCCGCGCGATCTCGCGGTGCCCGGGCGCGAGCTCGACGGCGTCCATTTTGCCATGGAGTTCCTGAAGGCGAACACAAAGAGCCTGCTCGACAGCGGTCTCTCCGACGGCAGCTACATCTCGGCGGCGGGCCGTGACGTCATTGTGATCGGCGGCGGCGACACCGGAAACGACTGCATCGGAACCGCGATGCGCCATGGCTGCGCGAGCCTCACAAACTTCGAGCTTCTTCCGAGGCCGCCGGCGGACCGCAATGCGCAGATGCCCTGGCCGACCTACCCGCGTCTTTTCAAAAGCGACTACGGCCACGAGGAATCGGAGGCGAAGTTCGGGCCCGATCCGCGTGAGTATAGCATCCTGACGAAGGAATTCCTCTCTGATGGAAACGGTCGGCTTCGCGGCCTGCGGACTGTGCGGGTTGAGTGGGTGAGCAAGCCCGGGCAGCGCCCGGCGATGGAGGAGATACCCGGCTCGGAAGAGGAGTGGAAGGCGGACCTGGTGCTTCTCGCGCTCGGCTTCCTTGGTCCGGAGCAGCCGCTGGTGGAGAAGCTCGGACTTGAGACCGATTCCCGCTCCAACATCAAGGCCGAATACTCGAAGTTCCAGACGTCGAACCCGAAGGTGTTCGCCGCAGGGGACGCGCGGCGCGGCCAGAGTCTGGTTGTGTGGGCCATCAATGAGGGACGCGGCTGTGCGCGCGAGGTCGACCGATTCCTCATGGGCAACACGCTGCTGCCATAGGCTCCGCTCTATCGTCCTCGCTGCTCACCGAGAAGCCGGTCCTTCCAGCGGATCGGGGTATGGGCAAGCGTCAGGAAGGTAACGTAGCTGTAGAAGAGCATCGAGAAGAGCACGTTCGGCAGCAGCATCGACCAGAAGCGGAACCCGCGCCTGCAGTAGATCGATGCGGCGACAGCGACCGCGGTCATGCTGAGGAACGAGCCTGCGCTTGTCAGGAACAGCGGCGGAAAAAAGATCGCCACCGGCACGGCGACAACGCTTCCGAAAAGGAAGAGCATCACCACCCGGTAGCTGTAGCGCGCTGCGCGATCCGGAGCGTAGAGTCCTCCGGTGTTCCATCGTACTGACTGCGAAACCATATCCGCCAGGTGAGTCTGCGGCTCGGGCCATACGATGCTTTCAGGTGACAGAGTCGGCTTGACCTCCCAGCGGTGCGTGTCCCGCACCTCGGCGATGAGCTCAGCATCCTCGGTCACAGAGTAGCGTAATGCGGCGAACCCCCCGACCGACTCGAGCGCGGCACGGCGGACGGCGATGTTGTTACCGAAGCCGCCGGTCGGATTTCCGAAGCCTGCGCTTCCCGCGGTATAGTAATAGCGAAAAAGATGGTCGAAGCTCTGGTACTGGCGGAGAAAGCCGCCCGTTCCGGAGGGCATGACGGTGCCGAAGATCAGGCCAAGCCGGGCACGGCGGAAAGGAAGCGTCATTCGCCGCACCCACTGCCTCCCAACCGTGCAATCGGCATCGGTGAAAAGCAGGACTTCGCTTTCGGCGGTGATTGTGCCGTAATGGAGCGCTCGCTGTTTGGGGTTGGCCCGGGCGCCGGGAAGGGGGTCATCCGGAACCTGAACGATCCGGACCGGCCAGGGTGCGGTACGGGCGAAATCCTCCGTGAGGGACTCGGTGCCGTCGGTGGACCTGTCGTTGATCACGACGAGCTCGAACCGGTCGACTCCGCTGAGGTCCACTTTTTCAAGCGAGGCGAAGAGCCGCGGAAGGAGCCTTTCTTCATTACGGGCCGGAACGATGAGTGAAACCGAAAGCACTCCATCTCCGCTTGCTTCGCTTTCGCGAAAACGGTCTCTGGAGCCGGCAATGACTATGCCGACGAGGACTGCCACGTGAACAAGAAGTATTCCGGCACCGAGTGCAACGCATATGATGAAGAGCAGGCTGGACACTGGGGTACCTCTCGCGCCATTCTACCGATCTTGAGCGGAACGCGCAACTTGACGCTCGCCTCATTTCTATGGTACTTATGGCTTTGCAGCTTGCGTTAAATTCTAAAGCAAAAAACTTGGAGAACGTATTCATGTACGCAATGGTGGAAATACAGGGGCGGCAGTACAAAGCGGAAGAGGGCTCCCTGCTAAAGGTCAACAAGATTGCCGGCGAGGACGGGGCATCGCTCGAGTTCGATCATGTCCTGCTGGTAAAAGACAATGACAAGGTGAGCATCGGCACGCCCTATGTCAAAGGCGCGAAGGTAAGAGCTGTGCTCGAAGGGCGTGGCCGTGACCGGAAGGTGATCGTGTTCAAGTACAAACGCCGGAAGGACTACCGGCTCCGTCAGGGTCACCGCCAGGACTACACGCTGATCCGGGTAAAGGAAATAGCGGCGAAGTAGGGTGTCCGTACGGGTTGTCGTCGAGCTCGATGCCGACGGTTGTCTGCGGACGTTTGATTCGCGGGGACACGCCATGGGTGCAGCGAAAGCGAACGTTCCCTGCGCGTCGGTTTCCACGCTTGTTCGGACGGCCGCACGGCTGCTCGCGGCAAACAGCGAGCTTGTCGTTCGCGGCGACGCCTCTGAAGCGGGCGTGCTGCGGTGCGAGCTTACAAACGGCAACGATCTGACGCCGAGGGGACGGAACTGGCTTGACGGCGTTACGGACTTTCTGGTAAGCGGACTCCAGGATGTGGCGTCCGACTATCCGGATGAATTGAAGCTTGTAATAAAGACAGAGACAGGGAGATAGGCTTGTATGGCACATAAGAAAGGCGGCGGAAGCTCCAAGAATGGACGTGATTCGCATTCGCAGCGTCTCGGGGTCAAGAGATTCGGGGGCGAGCTGGTGGCGGCCGGAACCATCATCGTTCGGCAGCGGGGAACCCTTTTCCATCCCGGCGTCAACGTCGGACGCGGCAAGGATGATACGCTCTTTGCTAAAGTTACCGGTAACGTGGTGTTCAAAATCCGCAAGGGGAAAAAGGTAATCACGGTCGAGCCGGTCGCCGGCTGACATCAGGCAATACTGTGGAACGATTTGTTGATGAAGCCCGCATCTACGTTGCTTCAGGGCACGGAGGCGCGGGCTCGGTATCGTTCCGGCGCGAGAAATATGTACCGAAGGGCGGTCCCGACGGCGGCGACGGCGGCCGCGGTGGCGATGTAATCTTTGTCGTTCGCCGTAATCTCAAGACACTTTCGCATCTTCGAATGAAACCTCACTATCGCGCCGAGAACGGGCGTCCCGGAGCCGGAAGAAACATGCACGGGCGTGATGGTGAGCCGGTGTCGATTCCAGTTCCTCCCGGTACCATTATTCGGGACCGAGAGACCGGCGCGCAGCTCGTCGACCTTACCGAAGACGGTCAGCAGGTGGTTCTCCTGCGCGGCGGGCGCGGCGGCAAGGGCAACGCACACTTCGCAACTGCCCGTCACCAGACACCGAGATTCTCCCAGGAGGGAGAGCCGGGAGCGGAGGCCGACTACACGGTCGAGCTTGCGGTGATTGCCGACATAGGTTTCGTCGGCTTCCCGAATGCCGGAAAGTCGAGCCTGCTGAAGTCTCTGACCAACGCCGATCCGCGAATCGGAAGTTATCCGTTCACCACCAAGACACCGAACCTCGGCGTCTTGCGGCTTTACGAACGTGACATGGTCCTTGCCGACATTCCCGGTATCATAGAGGGCGCATCGGCCGGCGCGGGGCTTGGATTCCGGTTTCTCAAGCACATCTCACGGACTGCCTGCATCGCTTTGCTGATAGACCTTACCGACGACCAGTTTCTGTCGGCCTTCGCGGTATTGATGGATGAGCTGCAGTCCTATTCCGCCGCACTCGCTGCAAAGAGCAGAATCGTCATCGGCACCAAGCTCGACATGCCGGGCACTGCCGAAAGACTTGTGGAGCTTCAGGCGGCTCTACCTTCGGAGAGGGTCGTAGGCGTTTCGGCCTTCAGTCGAGCGGGGCTGCAGGAGGCGGTGCGCAGCATGCACGAAACGGTGGTTGCAGCCGAAAAAGAACGGGTCTCCGGCTGACGATGCGCATCGCCATCTTCGGGGGATCGTTCGACCCAATCCATATCGGCCATCTGGCGGTTGCCGAGGAGGTGCGAGGCACCCTCGGATACGACCGGATCGTCTTTGTGCCGGCAAACGCCCCGCCGCACAAGGAGCCGTTGCGAAAAGTACCGGCAGGCGACCGGATCGTTCTGCTCCGCCGCGCGATCGAAGGGAACAGCGCATTTTCCCTCGACACTTTCGAAATCGATTCCGGCGGCATATCCTACACAATCGAGACTATTCGGCACATCATCGAAACGTGCGCGCCTGCAGATCGGCCGGGACTCATTATAGGCGACGACCTCGTGGACGGCTTTTCCGGCTGGAAGGCTGCCGCGGAAATCGCAAAACTCTCGGAGATAATTGTCGCCCGGCGCGGCCCGGCCGCTCGCGGGTCTGAGCTTCCCCCATTCGTCGACAGGAGCCGGTCGGTCGAAAACCTTCTGGTTCCTGTGTCTTCATCCGATATCAGGAACCGGATAGCCGCGCGAAAGCCGTTCCGCTATCTGGTTCCGGAGAGGGTTTATGAATACATCACGAGCCACGGACTCTACCAGTCTTGACGCGCTTATACCCGTGGTGGAGCGCTACCTGAAACAGACCCTGAGCCGAAAACGGTTCAAGCACACGGTTCGCGTTGGCCGGCTCTGCCGGGATATATGCGGACGCTACGGCCTCGATCCGGAGGCCGGTTACTTTGTTGGCATGGCGCACGACCTTGCCCGGGAATGGCGGAACGAGGATCTGGTCGAGCTCTCGTCGCACGACGCGCAGCCGTTTTCGGCGCTGGAGGCCGAACGCCCCCTTCTGCTGCACGGACGAGCCGCGGCGCTCTTCCTCTCGGAGCGGCTCGGCGTGACCGACGGAGAGGTGATCGACGCGGTCCGGCATCACACCTTCGGACGGCCCGGTTTCTGCGCGCTGGGAAAGGCTCTCTTTCTGGCGGACTATCTGGAACCCGGACGCAAGTACATCGATTCGGAGTTCCGCAGAAAGGTGCTCGCGCGGCCGCTCGACGAAGCGGTGCGGGCAATCATCGATCACGCGGTTTCCCGCGGCAAAAGTCTTGCCGAACCAACACGCGCCATGTACGATGAGATTGCAACGGAGAGTTGACTGCAGTGAAGCGAGCGAAACTTGACAACGGCCTCATTCTGCTGCTGCTCATCGTGATGGTTGTAGCCGGCCTGAGCGTGTACGTCTATTCCCAGGTTCGTACCGACCGAATAACCTCGGTTCTGCAGGGAAAGAAGGAGATACGGGTTCTGTTCGTTGTCGCCGACGGTGACAAACCGTTGTTTACCGAAGCGTTTCTCTACAATCCTGGTACGAAGCGCGCGGCGCTCTTCGATATTCCCGGAAATATCGGGTCGATCATCAATTCGCTCAATCGGATCGACCGGATCGATCTGCTCTATCGTAAGGGCCATGTTGACGACTACAAGCGCAAGATCCAGGAGCTGCTGAACGTCGACATACCGTTCTACTGGGTCATGAGTCCCGCAGAGCTCGGTGCGGTTACCGACCTTATCGGCGGGCTCAACATCTTCATTCCCAACGCCGTGGAGCAGGTTTCGGACAAGAAGATGACGCTGCTTCCAGCGGGCAATGTTGTTCTGGACGGCAGCAAGGTGGACACCTACCTCACCTACAACGATCCCTCCACGAACGGCGAGAGCAGCCAGACGGTGGACCGATTCGAGCGGGAGCGCAGGATCATGCAGGCGCTTCTGAAAGGGCTGGGACAGAAGGCCGCCTACCTGACCAATGACCACGTGTTTCCCTATCTTTCATCGCGCATATCGACAAACATGGATGCGCGTGCGTTGAAGGCCTTTATCCGCGAGATGGCGCACATGGACGAGCGGGTGGTGTCGCAGAGGGTCCTCGGCGACCTCAAATCTGTCGAAGGAAGCACCGGAGGGGAGAAGCTTCTGTTTCCCTACTTCGAGGGACAGCTGCTGAAAGATGCGGTTCGACAGGTGCAGAGCAGCCTTTCCTCTCAGGATATGGCGTTTGCCGACGTAGGCAGCCTGAAGCTGCAGATCCTCAACGGCACCTCCATTCCCGGCCTTGCCGCCCGCACCAAAGAGCTGTACCAGAGCTATGGCTTTCAGAACGTCGTGGTCGGGAATGCGGACAGCACCGCGGTCGACAAGACGATGGTTATCGATCACAAGGGGAGTCAGGCTGCTGCGCAGCGGGTGGCCGACATTATACGGGCGCGAAGCATCGTCAAACAGCCGGAGGACCCGACAAATCCGGATATCGACGTTACCATTGTGCTCGGAAGCGATTTTGACGGCTGGTATGTCAAATAGAAACAGGGAATCCATGGAAGAATTGGCTATAGAAGTTGCACGGTTTGTGCACGAACACAAAGGCGGACAAACGGTCGCGCTCTACGTCGGTGACCGGAGCGGTTTCACCGACTATTTCGTCATTGCAACGGTGAGCAGTTTCGGGCATCTGAAGGGGTTGGTCGGACAGCTGTACGAACTGCTGGACACGCATGACCTCCGACCAAATCGTGGACGGCGCAGACCGATCGAGGAGGGGTGGGTCCTTCTCGACTGCGGCCCGATAGTTGTGCACCTGATGACCAACGAGATGCGGGAGTTCTACGATCTGGAACGTCTCTGGTTTGGAAGTGATGTCGTCTTTGATGGAGAAAAGGTTTCCGAGAAGGGGTAGCCCGGCTTCGCATCGGCGAAGCCGGGAAGGCGGCCGAACTATCTTGCGGAATGCGGGCTGGCGAGAGGGCTATTCGTCGAACTCGTCGTCATCGTAGTCTACTTCTTCATCCTCGTCGAAGTCTTCGTCTTCATCCTCGTCTTCGTAATCATCGAAGTCGTCGCTGTTCTCATCGCTGTCGTATTCGTCGTCGTCGTCATCATCATCATCAAAGTCATCTTCGTAGTCGTCTTCGTAATCTTCATCGTCTTCGTAGTAGTCGTCATCTTCGTAGTCGTCGTCATCGTCCGACATGCTCCACGCGTTCATAACAGCTTCCAGCTCCTCTTTCTCCGTCGCCGTCATCTGCCCACCTCCCGATTGCTGAATTGCCGGTCTTGCGTACCCAAATCTAAGGGCAAGCGCTGATTAGTGTCAACAGCTTCTTGTCTGTCTGCAAGGCTTTCCGTCGCCGCCGAATTCCAGGTTTTTTGGCTTGAGATTTTCACCGTATTCGAGCGCCGCCCGAACCACAGCTACACTATAAGTCCACCTCAAAAGCAGTGTCAAATGCTAATTGCGGCGTCAGATCCGGCAGGAAACGACCCTGGGGGAGGCAGGCGGTGGCGTCACGAGCCATTTGACAGACGGACCATAATAGGTATAATGTGGGCTAAAGTGTTCGCCTCTTTTCCTCGCCTGGTGGCGGTGTGTCTATGTGGGCACTGAATGTTCTTTGAAACAGGAGATATCTGTGGCAGGGGCAAGGATCCCCTGTTCGGGGTGGGGGGCGACGGACCTCATGCCCCTGGTTCAGGTCCCCATTTTGAAGCACGAGGCGTGTGTCCGGTGCTGGTTTTATTTGGACCGGCATGCGCAAAGGATGTATTGCACGACCCTGTTTGTATGGAGGGAGATGCGTTGCCGCCGGCGGCGTCGAGGTTGACATACAAAGGTTTTGTGATGTCTCGTGTTTGGACGTGGCATCTGCCGCCCGGCCTGGCGGCATTGCGGGGACACGTGATCACCGGGGATGGTTCGCAAGTTCCGTCTCACCGGGTTAACCTTGGCGTACGGCTTAGGGGTGAGTCGTTACCTGCCGGACGAAGCGGACTGACGTGCCGCTTGTCGGTAGGGGGGAAACAATCTGAAACGGGGTGTGTAAGGAGCGTCGTATGCAGATCACAGATATCCGGATCAGAAAGGTAAACTCGGAGGGCAAGTTAAAGGCCTACGTTACGGTAACCTTTGATGACTGCTTTGTCGTTCACAACGTCAAGGTAATCGAAGGTAAGACCGGGGTGTTTATTGCCATGCCGAGCCGGAAGACCAAGACGGGTGAGTACAAAGACGTTGCCCATCCTATCCACTCAGATTTTCGTAATCTGTTGCAGGAGCGGATTCTCGACGCGTATGCGAATGCCGAAGATGCCGATGTGGTAGATGCGGCCGCTTTGGATGGGAATGACGTCGAAGCATAATAACCCGGTCCGCTATAACAACGTCGTCGCCAGATTTTGGGACGTCGGCAAGTGGTAAGCCACCGGGTTTTGATCCCGGCATTTCGCAGGTTCGAATCCTGCCGTCCCAGTTAAATTTCCGTGGTATAACTACCCGGCAGTTGAGCACGTAGTAAGGAGCTGTTCATTATGGAGCAAAAGGTACTAGCGGGAGTCCTGCGAACCGAGATCGGCAAAGGGCCGGTCGGCAGGCTGCGCAAGAGCGGAAAGATTCCTGCCGTTATTTACGGTCACGAAAAGAGCCACGCCATATCCATTGATGAGCGTGAATTCGGACAGAAGTTTCGCACTATATCGGAAAATACAATTATCACCGTCGAGACTTCCGAAGGAAATCACGATGTGCTGGTCAAGGACTATCAGGAAGACCTGTTGACCGGCCGGATCACTCACATTGATTTCTACGAAATCGTCTCCGACAGATTGCTGCGCACGCACGTCCCGGTCCGCCTCGAGGGCAATGCACCCGGCATCCGCGAAGGCGGGGTGCTCGAGACCCTTCTGCACGAAATCGAGGTGGAATGCTTTCCCCGTGACATTCCGCAGTCGGTAAAGGTCGACATATCAGACCTGGCGATTGGTGATGCGATTCACGTGGGGGATCTCGAGTTCGCCGACACGGTCCGTGTGCTCAACAACGACGATCAGGTTATTGTGACGGTTGCACATCAGCGGATCGAGGTTGTCGCGGTCGCCGCCGAAGAAGAGGTCGAGGAAGAAGAGGGCGCCGCAGCACCTGCAGCGGGTGCCGCACCTGCCGCCGAGCCTTCGACGGAAGAGGCCTGATTTCAATAAATGGTGGTTATCGGCCTCGGTAATCCGGGGCCGGCCTATGCCGGGACGCGCCACAATATCGGGTTCATGGTTGCCGACTCGTTGGCGCTGCGTCTCGGAATTTCCTTCCGAAAACCCCTTTTCCGCCCCTTTCTCTACGCTCATGGCGCGTGGAATGGCGAAGGACCGTCCGCAGCAATTCATCTCGTCAAACCGCTGACCTTCATGAACCGGTCGGGCCGGGCTGTGCGTGGTGCCCTTCGAAAGGCCGGGGGAAAACCCGAAGCTATGGTCGTTGTGTGCGACACGCTCGACCTTCCGGCAGGCGCGGTCCGGCTGAAGCGCGGCGGGTCGAGCGCCGGGCATCGCGGATTGAGTTCGATAATCGAGCACCTGGGATCGGAGCACTTTCTGCGTCTGTATGTTGGAACAGGCCGACCGGAAGAGAAGAGCGAAGTGGTGGACTTTGTTCTCTCTCCATTCAATGCTGATGAATCGCACCTCATCGATGAAGCGGTGTCCAGGGCCTGTAGTGCTCTCCTGTCACTTACCGAGCGGCGCCCGGAGGAGATCATGAATGAGCTCAACCGAAAACGCGACGGCACTGATTTCGGCCGTTGAGGCATTTCTCGCACAGAACAGAATCGATCCGGGCCGCGGCGTTCTCGTCGGGTTCTCCGGCGGGCCGGACAGCTGCGCGGTCCTTCTGGTCCTTTCAGCAATACGGCAGAGGCGCCATTTTCCCCTGCAGGCGGTCTACGTGAACCACAACCTTCGCGACCCCGGCGAGCTGGTCCGCGAGACGGCAGCCGCAGCCGATATCTGCAGCGCCGCAGGCGTAGGGATCAGTGTGAAAGAGGTTCCTCCGGGGGCCATTGCGCGGACGGCGCGCGAGCTGCGGATTGGCATCGAAGCCGCCGCGCGCCGACACCGGTACGGTCTGCTCGACGAACGTCTGCGGGAGCTCGGGTTCGCCTATCTTGCGACGGGACACCAGCGGGACGATCAGACAGAGACGATCCTGATGCGCGTGCTGCAGGGGGCGATGCCGCGAGGTATCCAGGCTGTCAATGGAACGAGGATTCGCCCCCTGATTGCCGTTCCGCGTGCGCAGATCGAGCTCTTTCTCGAGGAGCGGGGGATCCGGCCGGTTCACGACCCGTCAAACCGCTCGGTGCGCTATCTCCGGAACCGTCTGAGACACGACATAGTCCCCGCGCTCAGGGAGCAATTTCCTTCGCTCGATTCATCGCTCGTCTCGCTGGCCGAGACCGTAAGTCTGTCCGACCGGTTCATCGACGCAGAGGCGAAGCGCCGGATCGTCTGGCGCCGCGTGACCGGCGGCCTCGAAACAGAGACCGGCGCGTTTGCGTCCGCTTCGCCGGCCATCCGGCTCCGGGCGCTGTTTCAGGCACTGGAGGCGATGTCGGAGCGCGGGCTGGTCATCTTCCGGCAGGCAAACCGGCTGCCGTATCGCTTTCTCAGGCCGGTCGTCGAGCGTGACTACGGGGCGTTTCAAAAGAAAGGGCGACGGGTGACACTCCTCGAAGGGCACGGGCTCGAAATGCGAGTTCAGGGCGGCATCCTTTTTTGGGGAGCTCATATTGTCCAATCAGGGAAAAGGGGTTATCTTCTTTCAGTGCCAGAGGATGGTGCTGCGAGTCTGGACGTCGGGACGTTCACGCTCGCCGTACAGTGGGAGACGAGTGATCAGACGTCTAACGGTGCCGGGAAGCGGTCACCGGACAGCTACATCATTCCCGGGCAGTCGCTGCGGCCGCCGGTCGTTGTCCGGTCGAGAGCGCCGGGCGACGAACTTTCGACTGCCGCAGGTAAAAAACCCGTGAAAAGAACGCTATCTGATCTCAAGGTGTCGCCGGAACTGCGATCGGTCGTTCCGGTAGTGGAAGACGCGGATGGGGTGGCCGCACTGGTCGCCGGGCCCTTCGGTGGGGTGAACATCGGCCGGGCCGAAGCCGCAGGCGGGAGCTCTGAAAGCGTGCGATTCCTGAGGCTGACCGTCAGTCCGAGCGAGGAACACTAGTCATGCAGGACGATCAGAAAAATCCCGGACCAATGAAGTTCAATTTCAGGCACAACCGAATTGCTCTCTTTTTTCTGGTGGCAATACTCGGGATGTTCGTCGTACTGCTCTTTTCCGACAACAGGGATTCCGGACGTCCCATCGATTATTCGGAGTTTCTGACCTACCTCGACCGGGGCCAGGTACAGACCGTACGCATTCTGGATCAGTATGAGATTCACGGCACGTTCAAGTCAAAGAGCGGCGATCTGGTCTATTTCAAGACCAACATTCCCTACTACGACGACACACTCATTGGAAAGCTGCGGGACAAGGGCGTGCGGTTTTCGGGGTCGCCGCGACCGGTCTCACCGTGGCGGGTATTTCTCGAGTTCGTGCCGTGGGTTATCGGGTTCCTGTTTATCTGGTTCATGTTTCGACAGGTCCAGGGCAACGGGAATAAGGCCTTCTCGTTCGGGAAGAGCCGGGCGAAGCGGGTTTCGGAGGACAATCTCCGCATCACGTTCGCCGACGTGGCCGGGCAGCGCGAAGCCAAGTACGAGCTTCAGGAAGTAGTCGAGTTTCTGAAGAATCCGGCGAAGTTCACCCGCATGGGCGCCAAGATCCCAAAGGGTGTGCTGCTTGTTGGAATGCCGGGGACGGGCAAGACGCTGCTCGCGAAGGCGTGTGCAGGCGAGGCGAACGTAGCCTTTTTTCACATGTCAGGTTCTGATTTTGTCGAGATGTTCGTGGGCGTCGGAGCGAGCCGGGTTCGTGACCTCTTTGACCAGGGCCGCAAGAATGCACCCTGCATTCTGTTCATCGACGAGCTCGACGCAGTCGGAAGAACCCGCGGCGCGGGCTACGGCGGCGGGCACGATGAACGGGAGCAGACGCTCAACCAGATGCTCGTCGAGATGGACGGATTCGACACAAAAGACGGCGTGATCGTTCTTGCGGCCACCAACCGTCCGGACGTACTGGATCCGGCGCTTCTGCGGCCGGGACGGTTCGACCGGCAGGTTGTCGTGGACATGCCGGATCTGAATGAGCGCGAGGACATACTGAAGATTCACGCCGCAAAAGTTCCGCTTTCGCCCGAGGTTGATCTGCACCGCGTGGCGCGGGCAACGCCGGGAGCTTCCGGAGCCGACCTTGCCAATCTGGTAAACGAGGCGGCGCTTTCGGCGGCCCGGCGAGATCTCGAACAGGTCGAAATGGTCGACTTCGAGGAATCGAGAGACAAGATGCTCATGGGAGTTGCCCGGAAATCAAAGGTGATCTCCGCACGTGAGAAGAAGGCGACCGCCTATCACGAGGCGGGCCACGCTCTTCTTCACTACTACCTCGAGCACGCGGACCCGCTCCACAAGGTCACGGTTGTGCCCCGGGGACGTGCTCTGGGGGTGGCAATCTCGCTCCCGGAAGAGGATGCCTACAGCAGGGGTAAGGGCTGGCTCACCGATCGGATCAGGATCGCCTATGGCGGCTTCATTTCCGAAACGATAATCTACGGTGAAACCACTACCGGGACGCAGAATGATCTGCGTCAGGCAACCGATATCGCCCATAAGATGGTATGTGAGTGGGGAATGAGCGACGTCGGGCCGATCGCATTGGGGCAGGAGGATGAACCGATTTTCATCGGCAAGGAAATCGCCCGCCATAAGGACTACTCTGAGCAGACCGCCCAGCGCATCGACGCGGCTGTCCACGAGATTCTCGACGGCTGCTATCGAGATGCGGAACGGATTCTGCGAGACCATCTGGACCAGCTCCACCTTCTTGCGCAATCGCTTGTAGAAAAGGAAACTCTGACCGATGAGGAAGTGAGGGACCTTCTCGGACTGGAACGGGTAAGAGAGCACCCCGATCCACCGCCGACGCCGGGCGTGCAAGAGGAGTCCCTCACAAACGGGTAGTCCTTTTGAGAATACTAAGATCCGTAATAGTGTTTGCCTGTCTCCTGGCCGGGATAACAGCATGTCCACTGCTCTTCGCTCAAAAGCCCCCGGCCTCGCCATTCCGGGGCGTTGAAACCGGAGTGTCCCGTCTCTACTTCCAGAGCGCACGAGAGCTGTTCGACGCAGGAAAGCCGAGCGAGGCCGAGTCGCTTGTCCGCATCGCCATCGAATACGACCCTGAAAGCTCCGATGCCCACTATCTGCTCGGAAGAATTCTCCTGACCGACCAAGGGCGGACTTGTGAGTGCGAGTCGGAGCTGACCAAGGCGGTGCACCTCGACAGTTTTCATACCTATCTCCGTACCGACTGCGCCCTCGATCTTGCCGGTGTCTTTCTCCGAACCGACAGGTTCGAGGCGGGTGTGGATCTGCTCCATCGCTACGGTATGCCTCCGTACCCGGACGTGGTTCCATTTCACGAGCGTCCTGCCCGAGTGGGCTTCGGCGCACCCTACAGCAGCAATACCGGTCCGGGAAGTGAAGCCGCGACGAGCGAGCAGGTCCTCTCCGGCCGCGACGACCCGCGATATGCGGAAATGCTGGTTCGTCTTCTCGAGGGGTCTGGAGAATCAGCCCAGGCGCGAGCAATTCTCGAGGATGCACGGGCGCGATTTCCCAACGACCCCGGCCTCGCATACCTCGACCTGATGCAGGATCCGGTGCCATCACTTGCAACGTCCGCCTGGCTGGACGATCACAGCTCGAAGAATCCCGCCTACCTGAGATTTGTTCTCGATTATGTACGGATACTCTCCGACGATGCGGTCAGAAAGCATTTTCTCGATCTTTATTTCCGGATGGGCGGGAACTCGCCGGAGGCGTGGGCCTACTCAGCGGGCCTGTCGGGCAACGACGCTGATGCACTCAAGAACTTTCTCTCTGCCGGTGGTCTGCCTGCATCCTCCTCGGGCACCGGCGAAATCGGGGCGGTGCGGCTCATCGACAGACGGCTGACCGATCCTGCCGCGAAGGCGGACCTCCGAAATCGCCTCCAGAACTACACGGGAACGCTCGGACTGGACTCGAACCACGATGGATTCTTCGAGGAGAGCCTGAGTTTCGATAAGGGACGGCTGCGGTCGTGGGTAGTGGACCAGGATCAGGACGGTGTTCCGGAGTACCGTCTTCACTTTACTCCGGGGCTCAGCTCCGTCGACCGGTCGCTCACCACAAACAGCGCCGGCGAACCGCCGGTGACAACCAGTTACACTGCAACCTACGGCGTCTATCCCGCGGTGCAGTCGGTTCGGTTCGAGAGGTCCTCGCTCTATCCAGGCGAGGACGTCGAGTACCAGTTGCTTCCCGGCCGACTCTCGCTGCCGGTCATTACGCCTCCCGCCCTCGAATCCGGTTACGATGTTCTCAACACGCCTGAGCTCGATCCGACGCCGACGCTCGTAGGCGAATCGGAGGTGAGATCTCTTGCGTTCCGGGCAATCTTCCGGACCGGAAATCCGGTACATATACACAGGATCGTCTTCATGAAGGATGGGGTTCCGTTTCTGGCGGCAATTGACAACGCCGGCAGCGGGGTCGTGGACGAAGTGGTCGAATACCGCAACGGCGTCCCGGCAGCGGGAGTGCGTGACCTGAACGGCGACGGTTATTTTGAAGAGAGTGAGCTCTATACCGCCGGCAGGGTCTCCTACATCGCAGTCGACGAGAATCACGACGGGATGCCGGATTATTTTCAGCAGCTTTCTCCGGCGGTCACCTACTCATGGGACCTCAACCACGACGGACGGGTGGATGTAAAGGATATGGTCATCGGCAGAAACGAAGTGACCAGAATGTTCTCGACCCAGTTGAATGGAACCCTCGACCTGGCTGTGCATACCAGCCGCTTTCTGCTGCCGGCTCCCGGGGGGAAGGTTCCTTGAATCTGCGCGGTATTCTTCCTGTTCCCGCCCTCATTGTGGCCGCAGCCGCCCTGGTCTCCTGTGTTTCACCCGCTTCCCGGGAGCCGTCGGTTCCTCCGCCTCCACGCGACGTGGTTGTCAGGCAGGAGCTGGATTCGCTCATTGCATCGAAGGAACCGCAAACGGTATTTCCGCGGCTTTCGTACTATGCGGCGAACAGCACGGTGATCTCCGAAAGCGAGATCGCGGCATTCTCCAGACGGGGAGTGGCGGCGGTTCTGGACGCCTTCAATACCGCGGTCAGGAAGCAGGAGTTTCGGTCGGCGGAAGGTTATCTTGCGTCGCTTGAAACACTCGGAAGCGTGAAAACCCTTCCCGGGGGTGAACGGCCGGAGCTTCAGATACCGGCTGCGGGGGACTCCGGCAGCAAGCCCTGGACGCTCGACGACCTGCGATTCCAGCTCGCTGAGGGTTACCGGGCCTCCGGCAACGACGTTGCTGCACTGGACTCGTTTCTGCGCATATCCGACCTCGCCGCCGCAGTGAAACCGGAGAAGCTTCTCGAATACGGCAGGATCGCACGGGAACTGAACGACCGCACAGGGGCGGCCGCGATCGTCTCGGCGTTGAAGAGTGACGGAGCCGACGTGCCGTCCGATCTTGCCGCCTTCCGGGCAAGCAAGGCGACCGCGACCGAGATGCTGAAAGGGACGGTAACGATCTGGGTGAACCGCGGAATCAAAGTTGACGGGGGAGTGGGATATCCGGACCGGGTGATCGGCAGCGGCTTTTTCATAGACCCGCGCGGCTACCTCATCACCAACTATCACGTCATCAGCAGCGAAGTCGATCCTACCTACGAGGGATTTTCCCGCCTTTTTATCCGCCTTCCGTCGAAACCGGACGAACGGATCCCTGCGCAGGTCGTCGGCTACAGCCGCATTTTCGACATAGCGCTCATCAAGGTGGAGATCACGCCTGCCTACGTCTTCTCGTTCACCGATATTCGCAAGCTCGACGCCGGAACGCAGGTCTACGCGATGGGCTCCCCCGGGGGGCTGGAGAACACGATCTCGTCCGGGATCATTTCCGCGACCGGCAGGCGTTTCCTGCAGATGGGCGACGCCCTGCAGGTGGACGTTTCGGTGAACCCCGGCAACAGCGGCGGCCCCCTCGTTGACGATCGAGGCGACCTCGTCGGCGTCGTCTTTGCGGGAATCGAGCAGTTCCAGGGCGTGAACTTCGCCATTCCCTCGTTCTGGGTGAACAAGTTCCTCCCCTCGCTGTATGCCGGCGGAGAGGTAACGCACCCGTGGATTGGCGCCGCCGTCGAGGAGACAGACACGGGGCTCGAGGTCACCTACGTGGCACCGGATTCGCCGGCGGCAAAAGCTGGCATCGAGGCGCACGATGTGCTCACGAAGATAGGGTCGACGGATGTCACGAAGGTAGGCTCGGCGCAGGACATTCTTCTCTCGGCGCCGCCGGACAGTCTGTTCCGGATAAGCTGGCTCAGGTCGGGCGTAACGCACAGCGGTTTCGTCGTTCCGGGGCCGCGGCCATTCAGTCCGGTGGAAGACGCTCTCAAGAGCGAAGCCCCGGCGCAGCTTTTTCCTGTGCTTTTCGGAATGGAGGTCGCCTCAACATCCTCTTACCCGTGGCAGCATGACTTTGTGATTCGACACATCTATCCCGGCTCAGCGGCCGACGAAACCGGTCTCTCCGTTCAGGATCCGCTGACTGTGGCGGGCTGGCAGCTGGAAAAGGACAAGCATGTGGCTGTGCTCCAGATCATCGTCCGCAAGCGAAAGGCCGGATTCCTCCAGAAGGCGATTCAACTGGCAGCCTATACGCAAGTGCCAAATTTTATATAAACAGCAAAAACTCTATTACGTTAATTGCCACGTTATCTTATGTTTACTCCAAGGAATGGCCGTGCGTTTCGGCGTACAGCGAAACAATCTACTTCTTGTGGAGGAATTATGTCCGATTCGCCAAAAGTTATACACCTTCGGGGTAATCTGACTGTGGACCGTGCCACGGCGCTGAAGGACGAGATGGCAAAATCGGCGGTTCGCGGTGGGGATTTGACGTTGGATTTCAGTCAGGCAGCCACAATTGATCTCTCGTTTGTTCAGTTGATCTATGCGACAAGCCGGAAGGTCCACGCTGCCGGTGGCAAGCTGCGGTTTGCCGGGGATCTTTCAGCAGAAATAGGACAGACGCTTGCCGTGGGGGGGCTGTCGGATCGCTCCTGACGCTGCGGCGGGCCTGTCGAAGGTGCTTTTCGATCTGCCGCCGGCTCCTGCCAGGTCGCGGGAAGGACGAGGGTAGTGCCATGATGGAGAAATTCAAGGATAACTTCCCGGAAGAGGCGTACGAGCTTCTGAATTCTCTCGAGAGCTCGCTGCTCGCGCTGGAAGATGATCCCGCGGATGAGGAGCAGATTTCTGCTGTATTCAGGTCGATGCATACCATCAAGGGATCGGCCGCGATGTTCGGGTTCGATCAAATATCGACCTTCACGCACGAGGTTGAGTCGGTGCTTGAGCTCGTACGTTCGGGAGAGGTCCGGTTCGACGAGAGGCTGACAAGTCTGACTCTGCGTACGTGGGACTGCGCGAGACATTCAGGGTCGCGTGTGATCCGCCGGCGGAGGCTGTGGGAAATCTTCTGAGCCGATACCTGTGGACAGAAGACCCGCCTGGTTTCGATGGCCCAACTCCCACCGTGGATGAGCTGCTCCGGAGCGGGCAGCCCGGTCTTCCCGTCCGCTGCATCGCTGCCGTCGAGGACGGTGCCGTACGTTTTCCCGCCGAGATTCGCGTTTTCTCATCCGCTCCGCAGCAGAGCGAGGCTTGGGCCCGAGCCGAGTCGGCGGCGGCGACATCGGGCACTGTACCTGACGAATCCGAACCGGCAGGTTCCGTTGCGGCGGTTGTCGCGATGCGGGACAGCTCAGACTCATTCCGCGCCGCTAAGAGCCAGTCAGCTCCGATCCCGTTCGTCGAGCGGTCTGACGATGGGATAGTCCGTGTGACAGGCGAGTACTCGCCTAGACCCGTGTCCGACACTGGGTCGTTGATTCCCGGCGGAAATTCAGTAGAATGGTTACGGAGACTGAGGGGGAATCCGTGCCCGCAGCCAGAATACTCATCGTAGAAGACGAACAGATAGTCGCTCTGGATATCAAGATGCATCTCCAGAAGTACGGCTACGCTGTGCCTGCAACCTTTGCCTCCGCCGAGGACGCGCTGCGCGAGATGCCGGAGATCGAACCGGACCTCGTCCTGATGGATATAAAACTGCAGGGCGATATGGACGGACTCGAGGCTGCCTCGCAGATCAAGTCTGACTTCGGCATTCCTGTCATCCTTCTTACGGCGAACGCGGATGAGAGCACGATTCAACGCGCAAAATTTACGCAGCCTTTCGCCTACATCATCAAACCCTTCGAGGAACGCGAGCTCCGGACTGCCATAGTACTGTCACTCTACAGGCACGAGATGGAGCAGAAGCTGATCTACCGCGAGCGCCTCTTCTCGACAACACTGCGGAGTATCGGCGAGGCGGTGGTTGTTGCCGACACGTCCGGCGATATTGAATTCATGAATCCGGTCGCGGAGGAGTTCTGCGGAATCAAACTGGAAGAGGCGGTCGGGAAGAGATTCGATTCGATCTTCGCCTTCGAAAACGGTGACGGCGGCGACTTTGGCGCGAAACCGCGACGTGCCGAATTCGTCGGAGCCGCAGGAAGCCGTGTGCCGGTGGAGATGCGGCGATCACCGCTCGTCAATGAAAAGGGGCTGACCACAGGGGCCGTCTGGGTAATAAGCGACATAACTGCCAGGGTGGACAGCGAGCGCGCCCTGCGCGAGAGCGAGGAGCAGCTTCGTCATGCCCAGAAGATGGAGGCGGTGGGAAGACTTTCGGGAGGAATTGCCCACGACTTCAACAATCTGCTCACAATCATCATGGGGTACTCCAAGCTGCTCAGAGAGGGGCTTCAGGACGAGGCCGACCTCCGGCTGACCGAGCTGCAGAGCGATGTGGAAGGGATTCTCAAGGCCGCCACGAAGTCGGCGAATCTCACACGTCAGCTTCTCGCCTTCAGTCGCCATCAGGTGCTTCAGCCGAAGGTGATAAGCCTGAACCGCATAGTCGGCGACGTCGAGAAAATGATACGCCGGGTGATGACCGAGAGCATCGTTATGCAGGTGCACCTGGACGAAACCCCGTGCAGTATCTATGTCGATCAGGGGCAGATGGAGCAGGTACTTCTCAATCTCACAGTAAACGCAAAGGATGCCATGCCGGACGGCGGAACGCTGTCGATCCGGACCTCGCTGGAGAGTCTCAGCATCCGGCGGCCGATTCAGAACGGGATGATCGAGCCGGGCGATTATGCGGTTCTCCGTGTACAGGACACCGGAACCGGTATTCCCCCCGAAATCGTGCACCGCATCTTCGACCCCTTTTTTACGACGAAGGAGGTCGGAAGGGGTACGGGCCTGGGGCTTTCCACAGTTTACGGAATCATCACCCAGTCGGGCGGATACATCGATGTCGAAAGTCTTCCCGGGAAGGGCACCTCCTTCTGCATCTTCCTGCCGTTGAATACCGGGGGAGAGACAGATGCCGAGGCTTCACCTTCGCAAGAGAGCCAGTACTTCGGAAGCGAGACCGTTCTGGTTGTCGAAGATGAGCAGCCGGTACGCGAGCTGCTGTGCCGCGTGCTCGAAGGACATGGCTACGCAGTGGTGGTCGCCCAGAATCCAGGCGAAGCGCTTCTTATCAGCGAGAAGAGCGGCCGCGAGTTCGACCTTGTTGTGACCGATGTCGTAATGCCTCACCTGAGCGGTCACAAACTGGCGGAACGGCTGAGGAGCGCGGAGCCGCGGCTGCCCATCCTGCTCATTTCCGGTCATCCCGAAGAGCTGGTGCTCGATCCGAACGTGGCGAAAGCCGGATACGGCTTTCTTCAGAAACCCTTCGATCCGGAGCAGCTGCTGAAGAAGGTTCGGGAGCTCCTTGACGGCGCCGCAAAACGGTGATGTGCCGCTGACTGACGAAAGGACCGCGCGTCACGTCGGATTGCCGCTTTATTGCCCACAACCGTATATTTCGATATAGTTAGCCAACCGCAATTATGAAGCAAACCAACATACGAAACTTCTGCATCATCGCACACATCGACCACGGCAAGTCGACGCTTGCCGACAGGTTTATTCAGAAAAGCCATATCATCGAAGACCGCGAATTCAAAGAGCAGATGCTCGACAGCATGGACATCGAGCGTGAACGGGGAATTACCATCAAGTCGCAGGCAGTGGCAATGCCCTACACGGCGGCGGACGGTCAGATCTGCCAGCTCAACCTCGTTGACACGCCGGGACACGTCGATTTCTCCTATGAGGTCTCACGGGCGATATCGGCGTGCGAAGGGGCGCTGCTTCTGATCGACGCGACGCAGGGTGTCGAGGCTCAGACTCTGTCGAACATGTACCTCGCGATGGAGCACAACCTCGAGATCATACCGGTGATCAACAAGATCGACCTTCCGGGAGCGGACATCGACACGGTGCTTCACCAGATCAATCACGATCTTGGGCTCGATCCCGACGGTGCGATGCTCGTTTCGGCGAAGCTCGGCACGGGGGTCGACGAGTTGCTGGAGGCGATCGTGCGCCGTATTCCCGGCCCCTCCGGTGACTCCGAAAGTCCGCTCAAGGCGCTCATCTTCGATTCTGAGTACGATGCATACCGTGGTGTGATTGTTCACATTCGCGTATTCGACGGAACGCTCCGGAAGGGGCAGACCGTTCGTCTGTGGTCGGGCGGCACCGTCCATGAGGTGGAGGAGGTCGGACACTTCCGGATCACGCTTCAGGAGTCGGCGGAGATGGCCGCCGGAGACGTCGGATACCTCTTTGCCGGGATCAAGAACATTGCCGACATTCGGGTCGGCGACACCATTACCGATGACCGAAAGCCCTGCGACGCCCCGCTGCCCGGGTACCGCGAGGTGAAACCCTTCGTCTTCTCCTCGATCTATCCCGTGGATGCGAACGACTACGACGAGCTGGTGAAGGCGATGGAGAAGCTGAAGCTCAACGACGCGTCGCTGGTCTACGAGAAGGACTCCTCTGCGGCGCTCGGCTTCGGTTTCAGGTGCGGATTCCTCGGCCTCCTCCACCTGGAGGTGGTACAGGAGCGCATCGAACGGGAGTTCGGGCTTTCGATCGTCTTCACCGCTCCTTCGGTAAGGTATTATGTGCGGATGAATGGCGGCGAAGAGCTCTACATCGACAACCCGCAGAATTTCCCCGAAACCGCACAGATTGCCGAGACAAAGGAGCCATTCATCAGGGCGTCCATCATGTCTCCGACCGATTACCTGGGAAATGTCATGTCGCTCGCAATGGAGAAGCGTGCGGTACAGAAAGACATGATCTACCTGGACCAGAAGCGCGTCGAGATCGTGTACGAGATGCCGCTTTCGGAGGTTCTCTACGATTTCTACGATCGGCTCAAGTCGGTGAGCCGCGGGTATGCCTCCTTCGACTACGAGGTCAAAGGGTATCAGGAGACGGATCTGGTTCGTCTCGATATTCTTCTCAACGGGAAGCCCGTGGATGCCCTGTCTCAGCTTGTCTTTCGGCCCAACGCGCAGCAACGTGCCAGGGTCATCTGCAAGCGGCTGCGCGACGAGATTCCGCGTCATCAGTTCAAGATTCCTATTCAGGGAGCGATTGGAAGTCAGATCATCGCGCGCGAGACGATAGCGCCGGTGCGCAAGGACGTGACGGCGAAGTGCTACGGTGGAGACATCACCCGCAAGCGCAAGCTGCTCGAGAAGCAGAAAGAGGGAAAGAAGCGGCTCAAGATGGTAGGCAACGTCGAGCTTCCTCAGACGGCGTTCCTGACGGTTCTGAAGACTACCGAAGAGGACTGAGCGCCTGCCGGGTCTTTCGCAGATATCCGTAGACATTTCCAAGCAGCCGGCGAAGAAATGCAGGGCTGTCGACAGGACCCGATTCTGAATCGGGAAAATCGAAATAGAGGTAGTCTGCCCCCTCGATCTCGGGCAGGAGTAGATTCCAGCTCTCCTCCCTTGCCGCAGCATCGGTCGTGTTCAGATGAGAGGTGACTTGTTGGCCCAGTCTCTCGAGCCGAGCTTCCTCCACTTCCAGAAACTGACGCGCGGCCGCGCTGTCGGGTATCCGAAGCGTGGAGTCCGATTCACGCCCCGGCCCCCGGCCCCGACCGCTTTCTTCGCGAAGAATCGCCTCAAATCGCTCCGGCCTCGCAACGACGGCGGCACCAAGGTCCACTCCCGGATCGCCGAGCACCTGGATGCGGCCATCCTGCTCAATGAGTGAGGACAGGTCCCGAGCGTAGGACAGGAGGACCGTATCGGTGACGAAACCCTCACGCCTGAGCATGGCGGAGGAGAGGCGTCGCCGACCGATGGAGGAGGCGAAGAGCAGGTCTCCGGTAAGTCGCGTTGCGGAACGAAGCTGGAGGTTGTGGGTCGCGGTGCCGCGGGCGTGCGGCTTGCCGGGACGGTAGGAAAAGTCGAGACCTGCGAGAAGGAGAAGACCGTCGCTAAGACGTCGCGCAAGGTGCACCGCCGCGACCCCGACCGACCCGAGGGGCGGAATCACCGCTCCTGCGAGGCGCCGTTCTTCGATCTCGTCCACTATCCGGCATTCCGAAAAACGGGAAAGGAAAATCGAGCGACTGCCGCAGGCAGGCAGCCGGAGCGGAGCCGGGCTTCCGGAGAGATCGGCCAAAAGGTGAAGCTTGCAGCCATCGCCCAGAGGCACGAAGTCCTGGAGATTCGCCCACTGTGCCTCAACCGTCACGGCAAGGTCGGCCTCTATGCCCGACTGAAAGAGTGCCGGAAGCGCCGTATCCACGGCGATCAGGAAAAACCGGCTTCTAAGCCTCCGAAGCCAGGGCAGCACCGCCTCGAGCGATTCTCCGGCTCCCGCGACCACGATGGGACTATCGGGGTGCGGCGGCGACGTGATCTCCATCCCCAATGCGATCTGGCCGATATTTGCGAGGAGATTACGGACCCAGAGACGCCCGAAGAAGGCGCCCGTCAGGCGGTTCTGCCAGTGCACGCGTATCTCGCGGTCGAGCGCTTCGGTCAGCATCCGGTAGCGGCCGCTGTTCATCGAGTAACCGGCGTTCAGCGGCGCGATGATGAGTCGGCGGAAACGCCCGATCCGGAGCCGCTCATGCACGAAAGCGGTAATCTGTTCAGCCGAATCGGTCCGAATGAACTGGATCCGCGGGTCCTCGCGCAGATTGGACGGCAGGTTGTCGAGTGTGACCGCCATGAGGGCTTCGTCGGTTTCCACGCAGAGCAGCCGTGAGCTCTCCGGCAGTCGCGCGGCGAGACTATCTATCCCGTAGCAGAGCAGGGGACAGGGGACGAAAACGAGACTCTGCGGCTGCAGTTCCACCAGAGAGGCCCGCCTCCGGGCCGCCGCCTGCGGCCCGGAAGGTGAGTAGAGGTTTCTTCCGCGGTAGTAAACCTGTGTACCCCCGTCCTCGATGGTGAGACGGGGGAGTTCACGGTCCATCAGCCTGCCACTATTGTGCGGTGCTGCGGTTCGAGTTTGAGCTGGAGCTGGGCTGGTAGATGTACTTCGAGAAGATCTGGTTGAAATTGTCCACCAGAAGGTCCGGCTTGAAAATCGCGCTCTGGACTTCCTGAGACTGAAACTGCTGGAGAGCCGAAGGCATGTTCGATTTTATCGTCGAGACGGTGCTTTCGGTTGCCTGCCGCCCGTCGGCGTACTGGAAAATAACGACGTTGTTTCCAATGACGATGGGATCGCTGATCTCGTCCTTCTTAAGCGCGAAGAGTTTCCGGAAAAAATCCTCGCGGGAGGCCGCGGAGCTGATCTGTTCTTTTGTGATGGTCTTGACCTGGGCGAAAAGCGATTCGTTGCCGTAGTTGATGGGAAAGAAGTCGGTCAGTCCGGTCGACTTGCCGGCTGCCTGGGCGGCCGCAGAGAGGTCCCCATTGTGCACGTTCTTCTTCACATCATTCGCCTGAGAAACCAGATAGTCTTCGATGACGCCCCGTTCGAACGAGCTCATGTAATCTCTGACCGTTTTCACGGTGTCCGCGTTTGTGAAATCGGGCTGCTGTGCAGGATCGTTGACCCGATAGATAACCCACCCATAGTTCGTCTTGAGCACATGGCTGATATCTCCAGCCTTGAGCGAGAACACCTTGTCGAGGACGCTCGGATCGGAGAAGTCGGTGGCAAGCTCGTAGTAGTGAGTCCATCCCATGTCACCGCCCTTGTCTGCATACATATCGGTCGAATGGGCCCGCGCGAGGTCCTCGAAGCTTGCGGTCTTGTTCTCCAGTTGGGTGTGGACCGCATTGGCTTCGGACTCGCTGTTCCTGACCGTGATCACCGAAAGGTTGATCCGCTGGAACTTCTTGGCGTTCGCTTTGCCGTATTCAATCACTTTGGAATCTGGAAAATCGGAATAGGAGAAGGAGACCAGGTTGAATCTCCTTTCCGGCGAGGACATAGAGGCGATGAAATTCACCGCGGCGTCACTGATGTGCACTCCGTTCAGCTCGTCCTGCACGTACTGCTGCTGAATGAGCTGCTGCCGCAGGTAGCCCCGAAGGCGGAACTTGTCGGCGTTGCTGTCCTGATTGTAGAGTTGGGGGCTGAACTCGCCGTTCTTCATGAATTGCGGGTCCTGAGCGATCTGCGCGTCGATCGCGCTCTGCGAGACGGTTAGCCCGCTCCGGGCAGCCTGAATCATTACAGCTTCGTGGAAAGCCGTATTGAGGAACGCGCTCCGCCATACCTGATAAACCTGAGCTGTTGTATTGGTTTCCTGGCCGGAATCGCGCAAGCGCTGCGCGATAAGATTCTTCTGATGGTCCAGATAATTGCCCTGCGCGTAGGTGATATCCCTGCCGTCGTAGGAGCCGAAAACCAGCTTGCCGGAACCAGCCTGTCGGCTGACCACCGGCGCGCCGATGAAAGTGACCACAATGACTACGAGAATGATGAAACTGAAAATGTAGATGCCCCGGCGGCCTGCCACGCCGCTGTCTTTTTTGCCGGGCGTGGCCTTTCCGGAGGAGGAGTTGGTGTGTTGCTTTGACGCCATAAAATTCCCTTTTGGCTGCAAGTGCAGAGTATTCAACACCATACCAGTAAGCCATTTTCATGTCAACGAAGGGCAGATCGGCGCTACTTTCCCGTTCCGCTTGACACCGGAAGAGCTATTCGCTATAGTGTCGCACGGTAACGGGGGCGTGGCGAAGCTGGTTATCGCGCCGGCCTGTCAAGCCGGAGATCGCGGGTTCAATCCCCGTCGCTCCCGTGTCGCGAGGGTGCCCCGCGAAGTTGGCGGGGCACCGTTTTTTTGCGGGCTGTAGCGCAGTGGCTAGCGCGCTTGGTTCGGGACCAAGAGGCCGGCGGTTCAAATCCGCCCAGCCCGACTTCTGTCGATCGGAATCAACTGTAAGGGTTTCGCGGCCTCACTTCGTTCGGTCCGCCCAGCCCGACTTCTGTCTGACAACGCAAGACCAATCTTTCCGATGGGTTGGCGCCTCCTGCAAAACCGCGGGTCAACTTTACGGGTCGCAATGCCGAAGATAGAGGCAGGGAAGTTGACCAATGCGAGCGAGATCCATCATAGCAGTACTGTGCCTTGGCCTGACCGTGCTTGCGGGGCCTGCCTTCGCGCAATCAGCGACCCACGTCGTGCAGGCAAGTGAAACCATCTATTCAATAGCCAGGGATTACAACATAGCCCCCGACCTGCTCATGAAGGCCAACGGCATCAGCAACCCGCGGCTGCTGCAGGTGGGCACGGTGCTTCAGATACCCTCTGCGTACCGTGTGAAACACGGCGACACCCTCTACGGTATCTCGAGGCAGTTCGGCGTGTCTCTTTCCGATCTTCTGAAGGCCAACAATTTCACCTCGAACCACGTGCTGCGTCCCGGCGAGACAGTGCAGATACCGAGCGGCGCCGGATCGGGTGCCGCGCCGAGCGTGGCTTCGGAAGCCTCCGATGGAGGACCACCGGTCGATAGAGGAGCAGCGGACGCAGAAGGGGCGTCGGACGTTGCGTCGGAATCAAAGTCGGGCGGTTCCGAGACCAGGAAGCAGTCGGACGACGTGATCGGCGCTTCGGCTTTCGAGGCCAAAGTGTCCGGCGATCAGACGCTGAAGCTGCCGATTTCTGCGCAGGGCAGTCCCGTCGAAGGATCGGGGGACGGACTGTGGCCTCACTCTGGAAAACACTATCTCCTGTCCGGCAAGTTTCCGGGCATTATGATCAAGGGAAACCCCGGTGACCCGGTAACCGCGGTTGCAGCCGGCAGGGTGATCTACACTGGTCCGTACACAACTTTTGGCCGTGTTGTGTTCATCCAGTCGCCCGACGGATTTGTCTACATCTACGGCGGGAACGGAAAGGTCCTGGTGAGTCCCGGCGACACAGTTCAGGCCGGAACTACCATCGGATCTCTTGGAACGATACCTTTCGGTGCGGGATCGGAAGTCTACTTCAGCGTCTGGAGACACAACAAGTTCATAGACCCCGCGAAAGCGCCGCGTGGATAACCCACAATTGGCACGATTCTACCGATCATTTTACGTTGACGAATTCGCGATTCTCGTATAATATCTGGCGCAGGAACGCACAGCTGATGGAAGAGAAAGGGGTCAACACCACGACCAGGCGCAAACGTCTCGTCCAACCTCATCCGGAGCTGCCCCGAAAAGAGATTGCTGATGCCGACCCCCTTGCCCTTTACCTGAAACAGATTGCCGCGTACCCGCTCCTGAACGAAGTGGAGGAGCGCGAGCTTGGCCTGCGCATCCTCGAGGCACGAAATCGCCTCATCTCGCTCAGAGCAGAATTCGAATCTCAAACCAGCCGGGGTTCGCGCGGACGCGACGCGGCGCAGAAGAGCCCTGCCGGGGAGGTGAATGCCGCGGAGGAGTATCTTCGCGAGCAGAAGAACCTCATGATAAACGCAAATCTGCGGCTCGTTGTTTCCATCGCGAAGAAGTATCAGAATCGCGGGCTTTCGCTTCTGGACCTGATCGACGAGGGCAACATCGGCCTCATCGAGGCGGTCGACCGGTTTGACCACACCAGAGGCTGCCGCTTTTCCACCTACGGAACCTGGTGGATCCGACAGGGCATCATCAAAGCGCTCGCGGACAAGGGCCGGGTGATTCGGATCCCGATACACATGCTCAACACGATTCGCAAGTGTTATTTCGTCGCGAAGCAGCTGCAGCAGGATTTGGGCCGCGATCCGAGTGCGGAGGAGGTCTCAGATTACCTCAATGTGCCTCCAGAGAAGGTCGACCAGATCATGAAACTTTCTCAGGAGACGGCCTCCCTGGACAGCACGGTGGACCGCGATAATCTCACCAGTCTCGCCGAGCTCATCGAAGACAACCGCCAGAAGACACCTTTCGACCTCCTGTTTCACCTGACGCTTCAGGAGACGCTCATCGAGGTTCTGAGACAGCTCACGGAGCGGGAAATGCGGATTATCCAGCTGCGATTCGGGCTGGCCGGAGAGGGGCCCTTCACGCTTGAAGAGACGGGTAAGTATCTGGGTATCACGAGGGAACGGGTTCGTCAGATTCAGGAAAAGGCCATGAAAAAGCTTCGGCAGTTCGATGCGATAGAGGACTTCCTGGACAGATAATGATCGAGTTCGATCGTGTAACGACACGCGGCGGCGACCATGGAGAGTCGAGCCTGTTCAACGGGGAACGTCGGAGAAAGGACGACCTTCTATTCCAGGCTCTCGGTGACGTCGACGAAGCAAGCGTGTGCGTGGGAGTAGCCCGAGCGCACGCGGCGCAGGGCCGCGCCCACCAGGAGCTCTTCCAGACCCAGCAGATCCTTTTCAAAGTCGGTGCCGAAATAGCGACCCCGTCGGGCGACCAGCTCTACCGACAGATCAAGCACGTTGAGCAAGCGGATATTGAATCGCTGGAGCGGATGCAGAAGATGTGGATGGCCGAGACAGACATCGCTTCCGGGTTCGTAACGCCCGGTGATTCGCGGCTGGGGGCCTTCATCGACCAGGCGAGGACCGTCGTGCGGAGAGCCGAACGGACGGTGGTTGCCTGTATCCGCGATCGTGGAATGACAAATCTGGTCGTCGCTCAGAACTATCTCAATCGCCTTTCCGACTATCTTTTTGTGCTTGCGAGAGCCGCGGACCAGGGGCGGATCGAGACTGTCACTTTCTAGCCAGGTCGGCTTCGTTGAGCGTGGCGTCGGCACCGGTGAGCAGACGGTGGTCGAGCATGCGGTCTCCATCGAAAATGAATCGGCCACGGAAGTGAGTTCCCTCGAGCATGTGAGGAATCCAGAGGCGGTCATCCTCCCACATCAAGTCATAGGGGATCCGATCCAGCGGGCACCAGAAGGGGTCGGCCTCGGCGGTCTTGACCGGTGTCCCGGCGGACGCGGCGGCGGTGATTACGCTGCAGTCGAGTGAATAGCCGTCCATGAAGACGAACGAAAGCTCTCCGGCGTGGCGAAGCCTCGCCGGCGTCAGGCCGACCTCCTCCTGCGTCTCGCGTACCGCGGCATCGAAGGGCGTCTCGCCGGATTCGAGGCGGCCGCCCGGGCCGTTGACCTTTCCCATGCCGAGGCCTCTCAATTTATGAATCAGGAGAATCTGTCCGTTTCCGATGATAAAACAAAGGACCGCCCGGTCGACGGGAATGTGAGTGGACCAGTCGAAACTTTCTACAGTCTTGGCTTGCATGTGACCTCCGGTTGCAGTTCGGCAAGACGGGTAGGTTAACAGAAATGCGGCGGAGCGGCCACGGGCCGGCAGAGAAAATCGCTGAATGAGTGAGAACAACAGGGACGAACAGGACCAACCGCGAGCCGAAGAGCTGATAGCCGGAATCCTCGCCGGAAAGCAGCAGTGCACTGAGCGGGGAGAAGTTCCGAAGCAGGTCATCCTCTCGCCCGGGCAGTACCGCATCATCCAGGATTACCGTGCTCGGCTGGGAGACGCACCGTCGTCATCGCTCGAGTACCTCACCAAATACGAGGTTTTCGGTCTCGAGATCTGCGTTGAGGGAACGAGGCGCGAATCCGATGCGCCGCAGGTGGAGTAGCCGGAGATTCTTCAGCGATCGCGGATCCAGGCGAGATCGGGGGCGAGCGCTTCCGGCGAGAGGGCGAGGGCCCGCCCGGTCAACTGGTGCAGCTCAGAGGCGAGCGTAGCGGGGAGATCGCCGGCACCGATCTCTGCGTTGCGAAACCTCGAAAGCAGTATCCGCTCGAAAAGGCTGTATTGGATTCTCGGCGCGAAGGCGACCTTGTACCGTCGCAATCCCAGCTCAGTTGCCATTTCCTGCAGCGCTTCGTGAATGCCGCCTATTCTATCCACCAGCCCGATCTCGATCGCGTCGTATCCGGACCAGACCCGACCACGGGCAACTGCGTCCACCCCTTGAGCCTCTTTTCCGCGCGCGGAGGCAACCCTCTCCAGAAAGGCCCTGTAGATTCTTTCCACTTCGGCTTCGAGCTCCTTCTGTTCCGCTCGCGTGGGTGATCGGAGAAGCGAGCCCCTGTCGGAGGAGTCACCGCGTCGCAACGTTTCCGAGCTGATGCCATATTTGCGCAACGCGTTATCGGCATGGAGCGTCAGCGAGAAGACCCCGATGGAGCCCGTCAGCGTGCTGTGCTCGGCGAAGATCTTTGATCCTGCACAGGCAATCCAGTATCCACCGGAAGCGGCAGCGCTCCCGAACGACAGGTAGAGCGGCTTCTTTTCTGCGAGTCGCCGAAGCTCATCGAGGATGTCCTCGGACGCGGTTGCCGATCCGCCCCCGGAGTTGACGCGGAGCACCACTCCGGCGGTGGACTTGTCGTCCTTGAGTCGCCGCACGACCGGTATGTAGGATTCGGCACCGATCGTCTGCCCGGTTATGGTGCTTCGGCGGGACCGGCCGTCTGCAATAGCGCCTTCGAAGAAGAGGACAGCGAGCTTTCGCCCCTTTCCGATACTCGATCGGACCCGGAGGGAAGACCGTTTGATGCTCTGCGTCTTCAGTTCCTCCTCGAGCCCGCCGCGCGTATTGATGCCGGTGACCCATCCGTGCTCTCTTGCCTCCGCGGCGGACACCACGCGACCGTGCAGCAGGGACTGCAGCTCGGCGTCGGATATCCCGAGCGAGAGGGCGATGGTACGCGTGAAATCTGTGTGCACCGCATCGAGATAGGCCTCGTATTGCTCGCGGTCGGGCCTCGACATATCATTCCGGAGAAGCCGCTCAGGGGCCGATTTGAATTCTCCCCGGCGTGCGGGGTGGATGCGCAGGCCCAACTCGCGGAGCAGCCGTCCGGCATAGATCGCTGTATGGTGCAACCCCTGATAACGGAAGGTCCCCAGGGGATGGATGATTCGTTCGGGGCAGGCGGAGGCAAGATAGATCTCGGCTGTGCCAAAGCTCTGTGCGACAAAGATGAGCCTCTTGCCCCCGGCAGAGAGTCTTACCAGCTCGCGCCGTATCCCTTCGAGCGCCGCCGGAAGGCCGGCACGGAAGTCGTTCCGGCATTCAATCACAACTGTCCCGACGCTGCCGGAGCGAAGAAGCGCATCGATCGATCGGAGAAAACTGTCGAAGTGAAAATCGCGCCGTCCGGTGGGCAGGAGAGGACTCTTAACCAGCGGCGCGGTATCCCGGTAGTTTCCGGACAGGGCAAGGGTAGCGTAGCGCATCGACAGCTCCTTCAGCAGTGTAAACTGTTGCTATAGAATGTACTCCGTGGAGATGGCTCGCGGGTAGACCGAACGGGAGGTGAAATTGGCCAAGAGCGGTATATGCCGGGTTACCCTGAAACCCGGGAAGGAAAAACTCATGCTTTTGCACCACCCGTGGGGATTCTCCGGGGCGGTCGCGCGAGTGGAAGGGAGCCCCCGGGCGGGCGAGCTGGTTCGCGTAGAGGCCGCGGATGGTCGCTTTGTCGCGTGGGCCTTTTTCAATCCGGCGTCGAGGACCTCGCTGCGGCTGGTGGAATGGGACGCGCAACGGGCGGTTGACGATCAGTGGTGGCGCGAGAAGATCGGTACGGCGATAGCCGGAAGAAGAACGCTCCTGGCCGGCCGGAGGTTCGACGGCGTGCGACTGGTCCACGGCGAATCCGACGGCATTCCCGGGCTTGTCTGTGACCTGTACGGGAAGATCGCAGTTGTCCAGATCACCAGCGCCGCAGCAAACCGACGGAGGAATACCATCGTGAGCGGGCTCATCACCGCAGCGCGGAAAGCGGGTGTCGACGTCACCGCGGTCTACGAGCGGTCTGATTCCGAGACGCGGGCGCTGGAAGGGCTGCCGCCGGCGGAGGGACTGCTCCACGGGCAGATGGACGAGGAGCCTGTCGAACTGCAGGACGGGGAGATCCGTGTGCGTTGTTCGATAACTGCCGGCCAGAAGGGCGGTTTCTACTTCGATCAGCGTGAAAACCGGCGGACGGTGGCACGGTACAGTGCGGGGCGCCGTCTGCTCGACTGCTTCTGCTATACCGGCGGCTTTTCCGCCCACGCGCTCGTTGCCGGTGCGGCCCACGCTACCCTGGTTGACAGCTCAAGGCCCGCGCTCGAGACCGCTGCTGAAATAATGGAAGTCAATGGTTTCGAGCAGACGCGCTGGTCGACCGACACAGGGGACGTGTTCCAGAAACTGAGGGACTATCGAAGCGCGGGAAAGCTGTTCGACATGGTAATCCTCGATCCGCCAAAGCTTGCGAGAAGCCGTTCGGGAATCGATGCGGCGCTGCGCGGGTACAAGGATTTGAACCTGACCGCAATGTCGCTGCTGCCGCCGGACGGACTGCTAGCAACCTTCTCCTGCTCCGGGCGGGTAAGCCGCGACCAATTTCGGACGGCCGTTAGCTGGGCTGCCAAGGACGCGGATCGCCAGGTGCAGATTCTCGAGACGATGAGCCAGGCTGCCGACCACCCGGTAAACCTGTCATTTCCGGAGTCTGAATACCTGAAGGGCTATCTGCTCCGGATGGTGACCTGAGCCTTCCGGAGGCCCGAATTTTCGTTAGTCGAATTACATGATATGATGTATGTTTAGTGGGTACCCAACCCGCTTGAAGAGGTAACCTACGAGTAAGTCTGCAGAAAGCGAAAAGAATGGCGTAAAGCTCGATTCGCTGTCAGCCATGGAACAGAAGCACATGTTCGTGCTCAACAACTCGCGGGAGTTCATTACTGTTATAAATAGAAACTACGTGTACGAGTTGGCCAACGACGGCTACTGCGGCGCGGTCGGCCGGACCCGGGAGATGATCGTCGGAAAGACCGTGTCCGATGTCTGGGGGAAGGAACTTTTCGAGTCCAAGCTCAAAGGTTATCTGGATCGATGCTTTCTGGGCGAGCAGATATCGTATATCCAGAGGTTCAAATTCGGCCGCGACTTCCGTTACATGCAGGTCGAGTACCGGCCCTATTGTGAGGATTCGGAAACTCCGTCACATGTGGCTGTTTTTTCGCGTGATATTACCCGCCTGAGTGACCTCGAGAACCGGATAGTCAACTACGAGTACCGTGATCCTATTACCGGTCTCTACAATCGCAAGTCACTGGAAATGCTGCTCGATATGGAAATTCTCAAAGCGCAGCAGAATCCATCCAACCAGCTGAGAGCGCTTCTTTTCATCGGTATCGAGAATCTCAGCGAAATCCGCCGGACGCACGGTTCGGACGTCGGCGACTACCTGCTCGAGAATACCGGCGTCCGTATTCGTGAGACGGTGCGAAACAACGACCATGTGTTCCGCTATCACGAGAACGAACTGGTGGTTGTCCTGACGCGCCTCGCGCGAAATACCGACGTGACGACGGTCGCAGAAAAACTGCTCGAGGCGGTGTCGACACCCTACCGTTACCGCGGTCACGACGTGGCGATGGAGTACCGGATCGGCGCAGCAATCTATCCGGACGACGCGGAGGACCAGGCAACGCTTGTGCGTTCCGCGGTCTCCGCATTGCGGGAAGCAGCGCATAACGGTGTGGCCTACAAGCTTTTTGATCACAACATGCAGACCCGTGCCACCGAGCGCTTCGAGATGGAGACCAAGCTGCATCGCGCGTTCGAGCTGGATCAGTTCGAGCTCTACTTTCATCCGATAGTCGATTTCGACGGACACGTTGAGGGGGGCGAGGCGCTCATCCGGTGGAAGCTCCCGGAAGCGGGACTCGTTCCGCCCTTGACCTTTCTTCCGATAGCAGAAGAGAGCGGTCTGATCCGGGCGATAGGTCGATGGGTGATCTTTGCCGCGGCACGAATGCTTCGCCGAATGTCGGACCGCCCCGATATCTACCTCACCATGAACCTGACCGCAAGCGATTTCGAAGACCCCAATCTCCTCGACATCGCACAGGCGGCCATCGGGGGGCCGACGCCGCTGCAGCCGAACCGGCTTCGCTTCGAGATAACCGAGTCAGAGTGTATGCAGAACGCCGACAAGGCAATACCACGAATCCGCGAAATTCAGGATATGGGAATTCAGGTTTACATCGACGATTTTGGAACGGGACAATCGAGCCTGAGCTACCTGAAGGATCTTCCGGCCAGCACGGTGAAGATCGATCAGTCCTTCGTTCGCGGACTGATTGAGCATCCAGAAGACATCTCCTTCCTCGATCACGTTGTTCATCTCGTAAAACTGCGCGGAAAGAGGGTCATTGCGGAGGGTGTCACGACACTGCAGCAGAAGGAGATCCTGCGCACCATCGGCTGCGACGCGCTGCAGGGATATCTCTTTTCGGAGCCGCTTCCCGCCGACGAATTCGAGCAGTTTCTGACGATGTCGCTTCAGAACGTCAAACAATGAACGGAATCCAAGCGCCGTACGTAACGGTCAATGCCGCTATGACGGTGGATGGCAAGATCGACTCTGTCGAGCGGCGGGGTGCGCGCATTTCATCGCCTTCGGATCTCGAACGGGTCGACCGACTGCGCGCGGCCTGCGATGCGGTGCTCGTCGGCGGGAATACCCTGCTGCGCGACGATCCGGCGCTTGTTGTCCGATCGCCCCTGCTCCGGGCCGAACGCAAGGCCTGCGGCCGCAGCGAGAATCCGGCAAAGGTCGCTGTCGTTACCGCCGCCGATATCGACCTCTCCGGCGACTTTGCCACTGCCGGACCCGCCCGTCGGATTGTTTTTGCCACACGGAAGACGAATGCTGAAAAGGTGGAAAAGCTGTTGCAGGCCGGCATGGAGGTGTTCGTCGACGACTCGGAAAGGGTGAATCTGGTTGGCGCATTCGACTCACTGCGCATGCTCGGTATCGAGCGCATTCTGGTGGAAGGGGGCGGAACGCTCATCGCGTCGCTTTTCGAGCTCGAGCTCGTGGACGAGCTTTGCGTGTACGTGGCTCCGGCTGTTTTCGGGGGGGCCGAGGCGCCGACGCTGGCGGACGGTAACGGCCTTGCCGCCGGACAGGCGCGGCGATTGGAGCTCGAGTCTGCAGAAAAGTCCGACACCGCCGGCGGCGTCCTCCTGCGGTATCTCGTCGCAAAGGGAGAGCGGTATGGCCCGTGAACGGCCTGTCGCAGTACTTTTCGCCGGCGGTGAGGCGAGGGAGGCCTAAGCGCGTGCCGAGCAGCGAGAGAAGCAGAAAGCCGCTGCCCCTGAAGCTGTTTGCAGCGGAGTTCGCCGGGACGGCGATTCTGGTTGGAGTCGGGCTCTCGATTGTGATTGTCATGTTTTCCCCTGCCAGTCCTGTCACGCGCATCATCGCGAGCGCGGGTGTGCGCCGTTTCATTACCGGACTGCTGTTCGGCAGCACCGGAGCGGCAATCGCAGTTTCGGTTCTCGGGAAGACCAGCGGAGCGCACATAAATCCGGTAGTGACGCTGTCGTTCTGGCTGATGGGAAAGATGCGCACGGGGGTCGCCATCGGATACGTGATCTCACAGATCGCGGGCGGACTGGCAGGTGGGGCGGCACTTCTTCCGTGGGGTGAAACCGGGAGGGCAGCAGGCTTCGGCGCAACTCTGCCCGGTTCGCCGTACGGAGCGTCCGCGGCCTTCGCTGCGGAAGCCGTGACGACCTTCCTCATGGTTTCCATTCTTCTTGGCTTCGTCACGCGGCGGCGCCTGCGCGACCTTACGCCCGCGATATTCCCGGTCTTCTATGCCCTTGCGGTTTTCTTCGAGGCTCCGATTTCGGGGACCAGCACAAATCCTGCGCGCACACTTCCTCCGGAAGTGCTGACCGCCGACTGGCAGGCGTGGTGGGCCTACTGGGCAGGCCCGGCGATCGGCGCAGTAGCTGCGGGCCTTATGTACCGTTTCAGGGTACTGGGCCGGGTCGAGCTGGAAATTGCAAAACTCTACCATTTCGAGCACGACCTGGGCTTCGAGCTCTCTCACGACCGGATCACCGCCCGCCGGAAAGGGAAGAACTCTTCGGCCGAATGACGATGTGGTGGTGCAATTCGTCACCAAGCGGAAAGAAGCGCAAAACCTGACGCTCCGGATCACTTTCGATCCGGCCGCGGGACGTCGTCACCTCGCAGCCCGAAGGATAGTGATAGACGGGGAGGAAGATCTCAGTCGGTGCGTCAATCGCAGCGTCTCGATCGAAGCGCAGCTCGAACCGCCGGGTCCTGGCATCAAAGCGCTGCAACAGGGGCCTCCCCGCAATCGCAGTCGGGTAGGGTCGTACAACCGCGTTCAACGCCCGACCATGCCGCTCCTTCCTGTCTGCGTCATACCACGGAGCGAAAATCGAAAAGTCTTCGCCGTTCCACCGGTCTCCGAAAGCCGGATGGTTGTCTGCGGTGTAATTCCAGAGTGCGTAGGAGGCGAGGCTGTCGTCCATCGCGGTGAGGCTCCGGTCCATGGCGCGCTCGCCGGATCGTCCACGGGCATCGGATTTGCCGGAAGGAAAGGGGATGCCGACCTCGCCGATGAGGAACGGGGCGCCGGGGAACGTCTCCTTCGTCTCACTGCGCAGCTCACCGACCTGCCTCGCGTAGGACCGACGGATTCGGTTTCGACCGAAAATGGGGCGGAGGCGGCGGGGATCCGCTCCGAGGAAGACAGGCGCTCTGCCAAGCATGAGCGGCACGCCGTCATACCAGTGGGGGGAACCCACCCGCCCGGCTCGGGAACGCCCGGCGAGGGTGGGCAGATGCGTACCTGGTTCCGATTGAACGAAGAGGAGCGCGTCGGGGAATACGCCGCGGATCGAAGCGTGTAACCGATCGAGGAACGGACCAAGGTAATCATTCGAGAAGTCCACCCGGCGGCCGCCCACGCGGGAAAAATGGTCGGGCAGGCGGATGGCCGGGCGTCCCGACGGGGAAATGTCCCAGACTCCCTCCCGGCGCCACACGCATGCAATCCGGTCCCGCCAGGCGCGGACAGCGTGCGGATTGACCAGTCGCTTGCCCCAGCGAAGAGAGCCGAGAGCGGTGAAACGGTAGTTGCGCACCCGGAGCGAGAAGCCTTCGCCCAGCAGCATCGATTCGGCCGGCGTGGGCATGGCGCCGATACGGGGCTCGGGGCCCGGCGTTTCGAGATCCTTCCGGCCGATGTAACCGGAGGAGGGCTCGTTGAGGGAATCGAAGCCGATCACGTTTCCGCAGGATTTCACGCGTGCGGCCAGCACCGTGAAAGCCGCGATGAAGTGATTCTGAAGGAACTCCTGGACCGGCAGATCGCCGACCGAGAGTCCTGGAGCAAAATCGTTCCCTCCGAAAAGGAGCGTGAACATTGTGGCCGAAGCCAGCTTCGACCGGTTCGTGGTCCAGATCATGCGGGGGAGATCCCCTTTGTGTAACTGGTGCAGGAAGGCCGCACCGGTGTCGTGGAGCGTCTCGAGGCGAAAGCCTGCCGCTTCCAGAGTCCAACCCGGCGCCCCGTCGCCGCCGGAGAAGCGGCTCCACGCATCCTGATGCGGATCGATGATGACTGCCACGTCATGCCGGTCGGCAGCCTCTATAATGCGGCAAAGGTAGTCGAGATAGTCGGCATCATAGCGATCCGGGGCTTCGTGCTCGATCGCTTCCCAGGTGACGACAAGCCGGACGAAGCGGAAGCCCCACCGGTGTATGCGGTCGAAATGCTCGTCCGCCTCGGCAAGCGGAAAGGGCCGGCCGACAAAGCTGACGTCACGGTGGGCAAAAAACCCTGACTCCAGGTGCGTCGCTCCATCAGGCCGGATGGGAACCTTGCTGCTGCCCCCGAGATTGACGCCCCTCAGATTGAGCGTGCGTCCGTAGCCGTCTGTGAATTCCCCGTGTGCGGGCCTCGGTCGTTCCATGCAAGTTACACCTGTAGCTATGATCCTGCAACTGCGTGCCCTGACTACATTCGTGCATGTGCAGCGACACGGTGTCAAGCACCGTAGTCTATTGGACACATTTCGGGAAGTCCGGAGGCCCGGCATACACTATCTTCCTTTGTGAGCAACTATTTCGTTGCGGTATTCGACCACCGGTGAGGAGGATTCCGCCTGAAGCGGCGCCTCCTCCCGGAAGGCAGGCTGCTGCTGTTCGCCGGCCGTCAGAACGGTACGCCGCCGTTCCATCCACCGGTGGAGCCTCATGCCGATCATGGCAATGGCGATTGCCGCGATCAGGAGACCCGACAGTTGCGGAAACCAGTCGCCGAACCTTGTGTAGATCGTCAACGGAAAACGGGCGCGCGAAACTCTTGCCATCAGATAGCCCTCGGTGTAGGCATCGGGGGCTCCTGCCTCGATTCGTCCGGTGGGATCGATGGAAACCGTGTAACCCGATTCCGTTGAGCGCAGAAGCGGGCGGCGGTTCTCAACGGCGCGGAACAGGGCGAAGATGCCGTGCTGTCGGCCCTCTACAGGATTCAACGACCAGTAGTCGTTGCTGATGTTTACAATCATCTGTGCGCCTCCCAGGACGTAACGGCGGACACCGTCGGGAAAGACGTCCTCGAAACAGATGGGCGTCGAGAAATCCGCATCCGGGTGGCTAAAGACGGAGTAGGAATCGCCCACGCCCCAGTCGGAGATCTCGTACGTCTTGAACATGCTGTACAGGGCGGCGAACCTGGTCTTGTCCAGCGGGAAGTGTTCTCCGAAGGGCACAAGATGAATCTTGTGATAGGCAGGGCTGCGCTGTCCGTCCGGACCGAGCAGTATGGAGGAGTTGAAGTTCTTGGCTACCAGCTTTCCCGACTCTTTCGCAAAGCCATGGTCCTGTGTACCGGTCAGGAGCCAGGTGCCGAGGCCGCGCTGATAGTCGAGAAACTGAGCCACGATCTTTCCCCAGTAGCTGTCGGCGCGGTCAGGGTCGGTCCACTCGCGGATATCGAGCATGAACGCACCTTCCGGCCAGACGACCAGATCGGGTTTCCCCGGTATCGACGCGACAGCTTGGTCGGTCAGCGAATAGAGCCGGTCGAGGCTGTCGGTGTAGGGGTTTTTTCGGGGATCACAGTTGGGCTGGATCAGCGCTACGGTGATCGGACCGTCCGGCTGCGCCGCCGTGAGGCGGGACCTCACGTGCAGGAGAATCATCGTCCCGGCGGCAATCGAGACAAAAAGAAGGGCGCCGCTTGCGATTGCGGGCAGTCCGGCCGCGAATATCCTGCGACCGATCCGCGAAGACGCGGTCGTCGGCGACCACCGCCAGCCGGTAAATGGAGCTGCAAACATCCAGGCAAGTGATGAGTTGATCAGTACCACGAGGAAGTCGATCCCCCAGATACCGGTAACCGAGGCGATCTGGATGAGCGGAAGAAACCGGTACTGGCTCGTAGCCGCGATACCCCAGGGGTAGCCGACCATTCCGGTAGTCCTCAGCCAGTCGAACAGTACCCACGCAAGCGGGACCAGAATGAACCCCCACTTTCCCGAGGCTCTGGCAAGCAGAATGAGCGGAACCATGAACAGCAGGTACTCCACGATTATCGTGATGCTTATCATGTGAAGAGAAATGTAGTCGTAGGTACCATGCCAGTAGTTGATGAAAAGGCCCTGCATGATTCCGAAGTAGACACCGCAGAAGATTGCGCGCCGCAGGTCGGCAGTTACGATTACGAAGAGAACGGGCACAAGCGATATCCAGGCCAGTGGCCCCGCGCCCTCCAGCGAAACTGCCGACGGAAACGACAGGGCAAAAAGCGCCGCGGAAATGAGAGTCAGGGGAATCGTCAGGCGAGGCAGCAGCTCACGCAGCCGTCCCAGGCGAAACCACTTTGCCTCAGGCAGCCTGAAGGGAACTGAGAGCGTCCGCCCGCGCAGGAGCCAGAACAGTCCGAGCAGCAGCAAGGAGGGAACATAGCGGGCTACCGCCTCCATTCGTTCGGCGGTGGTATTGATTGCCAGACGAAGCTGACCCGTTGTCGCGATGTATCGCTGCATGTAGTCCATGTTTGCATTTGTCGCATAGATGAAGTTGAATAGAAAAAGTATCGACAGGGCGGCCCACACAATTTCCAGGAAGAGGAACCGCTGCCGTCCGACGATGAAGACGATTCCAACCCACGCCTGCAGTCCAAATACGAGCAGGACGAGCATATCGGCGGGGCCCAGCCCCTTGGTCGGCGCGCTGAGCTTTTTCTGGAACTCCAGCGGTCTTCCGTCGGTGCCCACACCGCGCAGCAGGCTCTGCAAATCGGGCGCGGAGAAATCGGTCCGCAAGAGCGCGGTGTCTCCAGTCGGGTCCCAGATAGCGATGTAGAGGTCGCAGCTCGTGGAGGTATTGTATACCCATCCGAGCGCAAACCGGCGCAGTCCAAGCTTTTTTGCCAGCACCTGGGCACTCTTGAAATCCAGCTCTTCGATCTGGGCTCTGTCGAAGTCGGGGTTTGTCCTGACGAAGTACTCGACAATGAAGCGGTGGCTCACAACCGCGTAGGACCGGGTGAGCGTGAGCTGGCGTTCGAGAAAGTTGTCGACCTCTTCGACCTCTGCGCCTGTCAACGTTGAGCTGTGAAGAGGAAAAAGAACGAGATTCGGCTTCTGGAGAAACGCGAGAGGGCCGACGAAGCAGAGCACGACCTCTATCACAGCCAGACCGAGCACCGAGATTCCAAAATACCGAAGGGTATTTCCGACCGTTCTGCCACCATGGTTCGTTTGTGTTTTCATGCTCATGCAGAAGCACGTTCCATGCCAGAGATAGGGGAAGCGCAAATCGTTTTTCAGTAAAGAGATAGCCAAACATATACCGGAACACCGGTATCAACTTGCGGATATTCCAGGCGTCGATTTCAACCAAAGTTGATTCGTGTTGATCGTTGACGTCACCGGTGGGCGGGACTATAGTTAGCTATCACCCTACAAGTTTGCATCGTTCGGATCCGACGCCGGGGGCTGTGTCATGAAGAACCGCACACTAACTGAACGTCCTGTGCTGCTCGTTGACGACGAACAGACGATTCTCAACGGGATTTCAAACGTTCTTGCCGGTGCCGGAGTCACCTCCATCATTACCTGCTCGGACGCGCGGGAAGTTCGCTCGGTCGTCGAGCGCGAACAGGTGGAAGTCGTTCTTCTCGACCTTGCAATGCCGTATATCCGGGGGGAGGTTCTGCTGAAGCAACTGCAGGAAAGCCATCCAGAGATCCCGGTGATCATCGTAACTGCGTCCGATGATCTGGGAACGGCAGTCCAGTGCATGAAAGAGGGTGCGTTCGATTACATGGTGAAGGCCGTAGAGCCGAGCCGCCTCATCAGCGGAGTGAAACGCGCGCTCGAAATGCGAAGGCTGTCGCGGCAGTACACGAATCTCAAGGAGCATCTGCTTTCCGATGGAATAGAACATCCCGAAGCATTCGCATCGATCGTTACCGTGAGTCCGCGGCTGCACGCGATCTTCCGGTTTGTCGAGTCGATTGCGCCCACCTCGGAAACCGTGCTTGTTACCGGCGAAACCGGCACGGGTAAGGAGTTGATCGCCGAGGCGCTCCACGCCCTCAGCGGGAGAATCGGCTCACTCGTGAAGGTGAACAGCGCCGGTCTGGACGACAACATATTCTCCGATACCCTGTTCGGCCACTCGCGCGGAGCGTTCACCGGTGCCGAAGGTCAGAGAAAGGGGCTGGCGCAGCAGGCCGAGGAGGGGACTCTCTTTCTCGATGAGATCGGGGATCTCTCTGGTGCAAGCCAGATCAAGCTTCTGCGGCTGATCGAGAGCCACGAGTACTACCCGCTCGGGTCGGACCTCCCGCGATTGACCAGTGCGCGCTTCGTGGTTGCAACAAATCGCGATCTTTCCCGCGAGGTATCTTCCGGGAGCTTTCGGCGCGATCTCTACTATCGCCTGCAGACCCACGAGGTGAGACTTCCACCCCTTCGCGAGCGTAAAGAGGATATCCCTCATCTGCTGAACTGTTTTCTCGACAAGGCGGCCGCGGATCTGGGCAAAGAACGACTTGCCGTCCCACGGGAGCTTTTTACCCTGCTGAATACCTATGATTTTCCCGGCAACGTACGTGAGCTGCGATCGATGGTCTACAGCGCAGTGAGCCGGCAGAAACAGAAGACGCTTTCCCTTTCCACCTTTCGCGAGGCGATGGGACGAAGGGAAACCGATCCGACGCCTGAAGGAGAACCGAATCGCCTCGAGTTTCCCGAACGGCTGCCGAGTCTGAAGGAGACGGTAGAAGCACTTACGGACGAGGCGCTGCGCCGGTCGAACGGAAATCAGTCGATTGCTGCAGGGATGATGGGCATCAGTCCTCAAGCGTTGAGCAAGAGACTGTCGCGTCGTCACGGGAGACGGTGATGACCTGGTTTCGACTGAACGCGATGGCCGTCGGCTCGCTCACGACGACGCTCCTGCTTGGAGTCATTACCGGATATTTGCTCGGCATGAGACACAAGGGCAAGGATACCTGGTATCTCACCGGGTATCTCGGAGCGCTCTTTCTGCTTCTGCTGTCCTATACTCTCCGGTACTCGATCTTCTCATATTTCGGCCTCGCTACCGGACAGATGGCGAATCTGATTGTGTTCGGCGGAACGTGTCTCATCCAGTTTGCCTACTGGTTCGGGGGAAATCCCTACCGTCGCGAATCGCGCTGGATCCTGATCGGAGCACTTGCAGCCGACATTGTTGCCTGGGTGACGCTTTTCGTTCCCGCCCGTTATCCGGCGATCTACGACTTTCGCGCCGAGTACTTCACCTACGATTTCGACGCACGGGTGAGCCTTATTGCGCTGGGCGAGTACCTTTGGGCACTCGTCGTATTCGTTCGAAAGGTCGCGCTGACCGATGAGCGTGCCGCCGGCGGGTACACCAGCTGGTTCCGGAGAGTTCTTCATCCGGCGGGCCGGATTGCGCGTTCGCACCGGGACTTTGCCCTGCTCACGCTCGCGACCATCCCCGTCTCCATGCAGTTTGTACTGCTGCAGACACGATTGATTTCGCGAGTGACCTACGCGCTGATCTTCAACATTGCGTCGCTTTTGATCTGTCTCCTGATCTTCGTGACCTATATCAACAACTCACCGCGGCCCACCAGTTTTCTTGCGAGAATGATCGGGATTTCACTGTCGGTGCTGCTGGTCACATTCGGCATCGCCTCGAATGCAGTGATGCCGATAGTGGAGCGGACGCTGATGGAGGGGTATCGGACCGACGCCTCACTTGCCCGTCTGGCGGTAGAAACCCGCAACTATCACCGTCTGCCGGCTGATGTGAAATACGTCATATCCTCGGCCGGGGACCGCGGCACGATACGATATCTGCTTCCTGCCGCCGCCAGTACGGTCTCTTCGCTCATCGACGAGGCAAGCGCGGGTCGGCTTCCGCTCCGGATGACGGATGATTCGGCCCCGGTTTTCCACTACGTGGATCTTCACGACACAGGCTCGTTTTACTTCTCATATGCGTCGAGCTACGGTGATACGACCTACTGGGTGGGCTTCTCTTACGCTGCCTACCGGTCTGCGGTACACGAGTTCGCTGCGAAGCTTGCGCTCGGGGTGCTGATTGCCTGCGCGGTCGTCGTTCTCGGATTCCCGTTCATCTTCGGCAGGACGCTGATCCGTCCGTTGAATGCGTTGCTCGACGGTGTCGGACGCGTGACTGCGGGGAACTTTCGCCGGTTTGTCGACGTCGTCTCGGACGACGAGATTGGACAGCTCGCGCGCGGCTACAACCGGATGATAACCTCATTGCAGAGCATGGAAGGAAATTTCAAGGCGCTGGCCGAAAATGCGTACGACGCGATCGTGATCATCTCGCGCGATGGAGTGATCCTGTTCGCAAACAGCCGCGCGGGTGAGATGGTCGGAACAGCAGCGGAAGATCTGTGCGGAAGGCGCTTCGCCGAGCTGGTGCCCGCGGGTGAAGCGGAGCGGCTGTGGGAAAAACTCCGCATCAGGACGGGCGGACTCAGGAGCGCGGAGTCGTACGAGACCAGCGTGAGGCGCACCGACCACGGCTTGCTGCCCGTGGAGATCAGCGCGGCATCGACCATGTGGCAGAGGACGCCCTCAGTCGTCGTGATCGTGCGTGATGTGTCGCAGCGGAAACTTGCCGAAGAGCTGCTTCGAAGTCAGCAGCAGGAGCTGATGCGCACCGACAAGCTCGCCTCCCTGGGGGAGCTTGTCGCCGGGACCGCTCACGAGGTGAACAATCCCAATCAGGCTATCATGATGAACGCGCGGTTCCTCATGGAGGGGACACCGCGGCTCTTCTCGCTTGCCGAACGCGCCGGTGCACTGGACGGTCCGGTGACCATTTCCGGCAGACCGTATGACGAGTTCAAGGACGCCTGCGATTCTGCGCTTCACGACATCGAAAAGAGCGCCCTCCGAATCGATCATATCGTTGGCGAGCTGAAGCGATTTGTGAAGGGGAAAAAGCCCGAGAACGTTCCGGTAGACCTCAACCGGGTGGTCGCGGAGGTGGTGGATCTTTCGCGTGTCATGATCGAGAAGAGAACTTCGATGTTTTCGATTCAGATCGCGTCGGAGGCTCTTGTGGTGCGCGGTGATTTCGTCGCGCTCGAACAGGTAGTTCTCAATCTCATTGAAAATGCATGCCAGGCACTCCCGGGACGGGACCGCGCGATTCGTGTCTCAACGCTCGCAGATGAAAAAAACGGTGAAGTCGTTCTGCGCGTGGAGGACGAAGGCGTCGGCATTGCGGAAGAGAATATAGCGCGCGTCACGGAGCCGTTTTTCAGCACCCGCGCCGAGACCGGCGGGACGGGGCTGGGTCTGTCCATCACCAACCGCATCGTGCGTGACATGCATGGCAGCCTGCAGTTCGAATCCGGAGACGGCAGCGGAACACGGGTCACGGTGCGGCTCCCGGCGACGGGCTCCTGATCCGGAGCGGCGAGCGCGCAGCCGATCCTCCGCTATTTCGGCTGCAACGTCAGCCTGCCTTCGAGGTGCTTGTCGACGTCGGTCCGTGCAAAGAGCTCCGGGTGGTATTGCACCTTGATCCACCGGTCGGTGAAGTCGTTGTAGTGTCGATTGCCGGGGTGCCCGCTCTCTCCCATCGGGATAATGGAGACAGCGTCGTTCATATGAGCCATGTCGATGATGAACCGCATCGAGGGGATGTGCTCCACCTCGAAGGGCTTCTTGCGCTTCCATGCCAGCGCATCGACCTGCGTGGCTCCGCTGCCGATGGGATAGGGACCGCGGTTGAATATGTTCTCGATCAGTTTGATACCGGATTTTCCCAGGGTCGGGTTGACGAAGGTGATTGTATGAGATCTGTCCCACCGCCACGCTTTCGGATTGGTGCCCTGTTTCCTGACCAGCTTGCGATAGCCCATCCTGAACGCGCGGACGAGTATTTCGTCGCGGGTCTCCCTGGCCGGCGTCGTCGTATCGTCCCACAGCAGGTAGTCGGGATGCCGCAGGAGATAGTGCACTGCGTTTTCCGCCCGTGCCCCGGCTGCCATCGGCCACTCGGATTCCGGATACTGGTCGCGAAAGATCTCGGTGACAAGCTGCTCCCAGAAGTAGGCGTAGAGCGCCGCCTGAGCGCTGTCGCCGGACATGCGACCGTCCCACGAGGACAGAAGACCGCGTGCGGCTTCAATGCGCTTCTGCTCCTTCTGTCGGTCTTCCCTGAACTTCTGCTGGTCGCTCTTGCCAAGTTCCTTCAACTTCTCCTCGTCTATATGCCGTTCGAGAGGGGTCGGAGAGAGGTCGAGACTTTTCAGTGCCGCGATTAACTCCGGCGCGAGGAAGTTGTACTTGTCGGCCTGGATGGCCTCGAAGTCACTTAGGCTCATCTGGTCCTTGTGCGACTCGATCATCGCGACGATGCGGCGCGCACGATATCCGTAGTCCAGCTCCGTGCCGAGGAGGAACCTGTACGCAGGTCCGGCGGGCGGGTTATTGGCATTGACGATGTAGCCCTTCGACGGGTTCAACGACCTCGGCAGATCGTCGAAGGGTATGAACCCCTTCCATTCAAACCGGGAGTTCCACCCGGGTACCGGGGCCTCACCGGAACCGATTTCCCGGATCGGGATGCGGCCGACCGATTGAAACGCAATGTTGCCGTCGGTATCAGCATACATGACATTCAGGTCCGGGGCGGTCCAGAGTCGAAGCGCGGCGCGGAACTCGCCGTAGTTGCGGGCCCGGTCGAGCCGGAGCATGGAGCTCAGAACGCTCGACGGCTCGAGCGTTGCCCATCGGAGCGTGACCGCAGTCAGGGTGAGGTCGCCCGGAAAGGGTGAGATCCCCTGTTCGAGGAATCCCTCCAGCGCGCTTCGCGACCCGTGGTCGCTGAGAACAGGACCGTGGCGGGTGAGGCGCACCCTCAGACGATAGGGTTCCTGTTCGCCCTTGATCTTTATCTCCTCATACACACTCTTCATGTCCTGCCAGGTACCATCGACCAGATACTGATCGGGATTTTCCGGATTGATCTTTTCCGTGTAGAGGTCCTGGACGTCGCCCTCGAGCGCCGTCATCCCCCAGGCAATATGTCCGTTGTGTCCTGCGACGATTCCCGGATCGCCCGGCAGGGAGAAACCGTAGACGTTATAGGGGCATTCAGCAGTCGGGCCAACCTTTCCGTCCGCGGTGATGCCGTGAAGTCCGATCTCGTACCAGATAGAGGGTGCCTGAAGGTCGAGGTGCATGTCGTTCGCCAGGATCGGTTTTCCGGACGCACTGCGGGACCCGGAGACGACCCACGCATTGGAGCCGGTGCTCTTTGCGCTTCCGAGCATGGCCACCATCGCCGCGCCGACATTGGGAGCGGCCGTGAGCTCGGAGTTCGATACCGTGAAGGGCATCTCCGGACGGTACGGGGAAAACAGCTCGGGCAGACCCCTGGTGCCTATGGTATGCATGAGGCGGCTCATGAGGACTTCGCCCTCCCAGCTGTCCTCCAGATTGAGTGCCATCATCTTTGCCCACTCGAGAGAGTTCGCCGGGGTCCACGGATCCACCTTTGTCTTTACGCCGGTGAGGTTGAGGAGCAGGAACTCGAGACCGAGCCGAGGCGGACTCCGGTGCGAGATATAGGCGTTGACTCCCGCAGAATACGCTTCGAGAACTGCGCGGGTCTGAGAGTCCGCCTGCTCGTATTCCAGTTTTGCCACGCGGGCAATTCCGAGGGTTCGCAGAAAGATGTCAGTCTGCAGCTGCGAAGGGCCGAAAAGTTCTGAGAGCCTTCCCTCTCCTATGCGGCGGGAGAATTCCATCTGCCAGAACCGGTCCTGCGCGTGCACATATCCCTCGGCGAAAAAAAGATCGTGAGTAGTCCGCGCGTAGATATGGGGAATGCCGTACCTGTCCCGCTCAATGCTCACCGGATAGTTTAGACCGTCGAGATGGACGGTCCCGCGAGTCTGGGGAAAGGACATACGCGTTACATATATCACAGCGACGAATACTATGATGGCGAGCGCGGCGAGCGCTGCGGCTATGATAATCAATACGCGATGTGACCTGCGCATTCGATGACCTCCTCGCGAGGGAGCTCATCGGTGATCGGGCGCGTTGAATCGGTGTGGAGTCGGTACCGCGCACCCGCATAGCTGCAGTCAACTTTCTCGCGCTGATCAATTATAAACCTTTGAACCCCGTTCTCGGAGAAAAATGTCCGACGCGGGAGCCCCCCGAGGAGAAGTTCGAGCGGGTGGAAGTTGACACCATTCGGCGAACATCGCACCATAGGTCATGGCGACAGGGCGCGACGGCGACCGGACCTCCGGCAGACAAACGGAACGTGAAGGATTGCAACCCCTGTTCGGGGGTCTGGTACCGATTCTTGCAGCGCTCCTGGCCGGCGAGCTTCTTCACCTGACATGCGTGCCGCTTCCCGGAAGCGTTCTGGGCATGGTGCTTCTCGCGGCAGCGCTGGCCCTACGCGTTACACGGCCGGAGCGGGTGCGGCCTGCATCCCGGCTTCTGGTCGGCAACATGTCGATCCTCTTTGTTCCAGCGGGTGTTGGAGTAATGGCGTACGCGGATCTCCTTTCCCGCGTCTGGCTCCCGATAGTATCTGCTGTTGCCGTTTCCACTTCGGTGGTCCTTTTGTGCGCGGGGCCGCTTCAGCGGAGTGCCCAGCGGTTGGTCCTGCGACGCAGGGCCGGCGGAAAGAGAGAAGATGCCGGATGAGCGTGCTGCAGACCTTCGTAAAGTCACCGCTCTTCGGAATCGTGCTGACTCTCGCAACATTTGCGCTTGCGCGGACGCTCTTTCATCGGACGCGGCTCCTGATTCTGCATCCGGTGCTCGTGAGCATCGTAGTGATCATCGCCGTCCTCAGAACTTCCGGGGTCTCTTATGCAGACTACATGCGCGGGGGAAGCATCATCACATTTCTGCTTGGTCCCGCCGTTGTTGCTCTCGGTCTGCCCCTTTACGAGGAGCTGCGGGAACTGCGGAAAAACGCCATGTCGATTTCGGTTGCCGTGCTGTTCGGCTCCCTTGTCGGCGTGCTGTCGGCCGCGCTTCCCGCCGCCCTCAGTGAAGGCGGCCGACAGCTCATCGCATCACTCGCACCGAAGTCTGTGACCACTCCCATTGCGATGGATATCTCGGGAGCGATCGGCGGCATACCCTCATTGACGGCATCGGTGGTGGTGCTCACCGGCGTCTTCGGCGCCGTGCTCGGCCCGGTGATACTTCGCCTTGTAGGAATCACCGAAGGGATAGCATTCGGGCTTGCAATGGGGACCGCCTCCCACGGGATCGGGACCGCGAGGGCCGTCGAGACCGGGAGTGTCGAAGGTGCGGCATCCAGTCTCGCTCTCTGCCTCAACGGCATCGTGACTTCCGTAATTGCTCCACCGCTCGTTCAGCTGATTGTCACTCTTATTCCCCAAAGCTCGTAGCCCGGAGGTGAGAGATGCGAAAAGACCGACTCGAGATGTTTTCCGACGGAGTATTCGCCATCGTGATCACACTGCTGATCCTCGACATCCGAATACCCGATGTGCGTGCTTCCGAGATCGGCCCCGCGCTCTATCACCTGCTGCCTCGCGTCTTTACCTATGTGATGAGCTTCTTCGTTGTGGCTCTGTACTGGCTCGGCCATCATCGGATGTCTCATCTCGTCCGGAGCGTCGACGGCCCCTTTGTCTGGCTGAACATGCTGTGGCTGCTCTTCGTGAGCGTCATCCCGTTTCCGACGGCTCTGCTCGGTCGTTACCCGCTCGAGCACATACCGATTGCAGTCTACGGCGTCGACCTGATCCTCGCAAACATAACCGGGTTTTTCGTTACGCTCAGGCTCAAAGACCGACCGGACCTCACGACGGAACCGGTGGGCGGCAGTCATATAAGATCGATCATACCAGCCTACATCGTAACCAACGGAGCCTATCTCATTGCCATCTTCATCGGTGGAGTCTTGCCTATCGGGAGCTACGTGATTTACGCCGGCGTGCTGATCTGGCTGGCCATCCGATACTCGCGGTCGCCGCACCCATTTCATCGTGGCGCGCGGGGGAAAGAGAACTGAACCGATCCCGGAGCGTCAGGACGGGAGCGGATGGAGCTGTGACCAGATCTGGTCCAGTGCGTCGACAAGAACCTCTGCCGGCTGGGCGCCCGAAATTCCCCACTTCGCCTCTATGAGGAAGAAGGGAACGCCGCCGATTCCCAGTGCACCCGCCCTTTCCTCATCCGCTCGTACTTCCGTCGCGTATCGGTCGCTTTCGAGACAGCTACGAGCGTCCGCTTCGTCGATTCCGATCTCAGCCGCGAGTCGAACCAGCTCCTGTCGGTCGCCCACGGCTCTCCCCTCAGTGAAGTGGGCACGCATGAGGCGCTCCTTCATCTCTCCCTGAAGGCCGATCGCATCCGCGAGATGAATCAAGCGGTGAGCGTCGAAGGTGTTCGCTCCGTGCGCATTGCCCAGATGGTACTCGAGCCCCTCTGCAGCAGCCAGTCCGGTAACCCGATCGTTGGCCGCGCGCGCCTGTTCGCGGCTCATGCCGTACTTGCGGGCGAGGGTTTCTTCGAGCAGGTCTTCTTCAGTAGTTGGAGACTGCGGATTCAGCTCAAAGCTTCGCCACCTGATCTTCACCTCCTGACGGTGACGGAATTCCAAAATAGCCTTCTCGAGGCGACGTTTCCCGATGTAGCACCAGGGACAGACAACATCCGACCAGATTTCGATATTCATGCTTTACTCTTACTGGATTTGTAATAATAATCGACGAGCAGGTCAAGAAAACGGCGCCAGAGGAGCTTGCGACGGATCCGGACGCCAGCACGCTCCTGCCGCGGAAATGGTGAAAACTTACCGTGCACATACCGAGAAAAAGTCTCCAGAATTATGCTTGTTTATAGCCGTTGATAGGGTTACGATGATATTTGTCCTGTGGCAGCGTCGCGGAGTGTGAAGGCGGCGCGGGATGCGCCATCAAGTCATGGGTTGCGTCTCTCCGTACCAGGAATTGCGGTGACATTCGAAAATAACCCTTCGTTGAAGGGTAGGTCATCAGATCATCAGGAGGCGAGCATGAGTAAGAGAATAGCCGTAGGTTTGGCTATTTTGGTTGCAACGGCAGCGCTGTTCGTGGGCTGCTCCCAGCAGTCGAAGCAGGCGGCGGGTTCGAGTTCCCAATCGACGACTGGAAACGCTGCCGCCGCAGCAACTACAGGCTGGGCTTCGGGTTTGCACATCGTTTTCTTCCCGGGCGGTCCGCAGGGAGGAGCTTTCGCAGTCCACGTGTACAACGGCGCGAAGCAGGCTGCCGAGGACCTCGGCGTGAAGGTCGACTACGTGTGGTCGGACTGGGACCCGCAGAAGATGATTCAGCAGTTTCAGGAGGCGATGGCCACAAATCCGGACGGGATCGCAATCATGGGCCATCCGGGTGACGGATCGTTCGATTCGCTCATCGATCAGGCGGAGGCGAAGGGGATAATCGTCACCAGCGACAATACTCCTCTTCCGAAGGCGGAGGCGAAATATGCCTCGAAGGGTTTCGGCTATGTCGGCGCTGAGCTGTATCAGGCAGGACACGATCTCGCGACCCGTGCGGTGAAGCAGTTCAACCTGAAGAAGGGCGACCGCGCCATGGTCTGGGGCCTGCTTTCACAGCCAACGCGCGGTGAAAGAACAAAGGGCGCGATCGACGGCCTGAAGGAAGCAGGGTTGAATGTCGACTACCTCGAGATCGATGCCGCGACAAACAAGGATCCCGCTGCAGGGGCGCCGACCTTTGCCGGTTACGTCTCCTCGCACCCGGACGTGAAGCTGGTCATCACCGACCATGGCGGACTGACCGCGACGGCCCAAACCTACATGAAGGCAGCCGGAAAGAAACCCGGCGACATCATCATGGCAGGATTCGACATGACGCCGGCAACCGTCGCGGCAATCCAGGGTGGTTGGGAGCAGCTTGTTATAGATCAGCAGGAATGGCTCCAGGGATACCTGCCGATACTGCAGATCTGCCTTACCAAGAAGTACGGTTTTTCCGGATTGCACATAAATACCGGAGCCGGCTTCGTCGACAAGAGCAACGTCGATTTCATAGCCCCGCTCGCGAAGAAGAACATTCGCTGAAGCAGAACGGGGAGCGTCGCAGCGCAATCGCGCGATGCGACTAGCGTCTAATCACACCGCACTGCATCCAGGGCACGGTTTCGACCGCGCCGCGCAGTGCGTGTGTCCGTATGAGCACCGTAGATGGAGCGAGCCGATGAATTACCTGCTGGAACTGAAGGACGTCTCCAAAACCTTTGGAGAGGTAGCCGCCCTGCACGACGTCAACTTTCAGGTGCACGAGAATGAGATAGTAGGGCTTCTGGGCGACAACGGGGCGGGCAAGTCCACGCTTGTCAAGCTGATAACCGGATATCACCATCCGGACCCCGGTGGACAGGTCCTCTGGCGAGGTGAACCTGTCGACCGGCTGACCGTTCCGAAGGCCAGGGAGCTCGGAATCGAGGTCGTCTACCAGGAACGGGCACTTGCCGACAAGCAATCCCTGTGGCGCAACATCTTTCTCGGGAGGGAGCTGTCGAACAGATGGGGCGTGCTCAAGCTTGCCGAAATGCGGGAGGAAACCCGAAAGCTGATGCACGCGATGATGGGCTTTACCTCCTCGGCCATTACACCGGAATCGACGGTGCGAACCTTCTCCGGCGGGGAGCGGCAGGGCGTGGCGATCACGCGGGCGCTCTACTTCAAGGCCGAGCTGGTGATCCTCGATGAGCCGACAATGGGCCTGTCCCTTTCCGAGACGAAGAAGTGTCTGGACTTCGTGGAAAACGTCAAGAAGGCCGGCAAGTCGGCCATATTCATAGACCACAACATATTCCATGTCTATCCGGTCGCCGACCGGATCGTTGTCCTCGATAGGGGTACGATCGCGGGACAGTTCATGAAGAACGAGCTCACGCTCGAGCAGCTGATCGAGCGGCTGCACCACGTCGCGGAGACCGGGAAGCTGCGCTTCGGAGAGGGGGAGGAAGAATGAGCTCTACGAATGATGCTGCCCGGCCGTTGTCGCGCACTGCCGGTCTCGGAAGGTTGACGAAGTGGATGCGTCGATATCCTCTGCAGCTGGGTATCGTTGCAGTGGCGCTCGTTGTCTGGATTCTCTTTCTGATAGGCTCCCCGCGCACCTTTCTGGCGCCGGACATCTATGTGTCATTCATGACGACCACGCCCTATTTCGCCCTTATGGCCGTGCCGCTCACTCTTGTGGTGATAACCGGCGAGATCGACCTGTCGTTTCCGTCGATCATGGCATTTGGAATGGCGGGTTTTGACGTCGTCTATCTTGCCACCGGAAGCATGTGGCTCGGATTCATTACCTGTCTGCTCTGCGGCATGGCAGCCGGCTATTTTAATGGCCTGCTCGTCGTCAAGGTCGGAATGCCGTCGCTGGTTGCGACTATCGGAACCCAGTTTCTATGGCGTGGCGTTGTGCTCATCATCACCAGCGGCGAAGGCCTCGACATGACCGCGATAGAGCACACCGGCCTGGTCAACGTGCTTGTGGGAAAGATTGGCGGAGTTATTCCGATGCAGTTCATTTGGACGATCGTCGTCGCCGCAGCAGCGTGGTTCTTTCTCAACCGGCACCGGTTCGGCGCGCACGTCTACCTCACCGGCGACAACGTCGAAAGCGCCAAACTGATGGGAGTGAATGTCGCACGCACAAAGACGCGCGCCTTCGTCATAACCGGTATCCTCGCCGCCTTCTCCGGATTCGTGGTAAGCTCGGCCGTCCTCTTCTTCTGGCCGACCCTCGGAGAGGGATACCTGCTCAACACCCTCGCGTCGGTATTCCTCGGCGGAACCTCGGTGTTCGGCGGGACAGGAACGGTATTCGGGACATTTGTCGCTTCGTTTATCATCGGAGCGATCAACGCGGGAATCGTCGCTGCGGGTCTGACCGGTTTCTGGACTAGCGCAATCTACGGTCTGATCATCGTGGTATCGGTCTCGATCCAGACGCTTCTGGGCAAGAGACTCACATGAGTCAGGGAAGGAGCTGAGAGGCGGGTGAATTTCCGTCGGTCCAGCCGGTAGCGATGAAGAGGGAGTAGGGCACATCTCTCCCGGCAATCCGCTTGGTGCTGTGATAGAATTCGCGCGCCTCGACGGCCAGAAGGCCGAGCATTTCGAACCGTTCGACGATTTCTGAGGGCTCGAAACCGTTGTGCCCGGTGAAATCTGCCTCGTCCCTGTGAAAGGTGCCGTCCTCTTTGACCAGGTCGACCACGCAGAGGCACCCGGGTTTTCGAAGAGCGCCTGAGAGCGAGGCAAGTGCAGCCTGGACGTCGGAGATGTGGTGAAGAACCATGGACGAGAAGACGGCGTCGAACGGCCGCCCGCAGAATGCCGGATCGTTCAATGCGGCAATGTCTCCCAGGGTAGCAACCATGCCGGTGAGCCCGTCCGCCGTAATTTTCCGCCTCACTTCCTGAATCATCGCCGGCGAGTTGTCGAGCAGGGTGATGTGACGGAATCGTGATCCGAGACTGAAACTGATCAGCCCCGTGCCGCATCCGAACTCGAGCGCAGTCGAACGACCGGCGGGCCCGACGGCGCGGGCTATCTCCTCGGCTATCCGTCTCGCACGGGCGACGCGCCGCTCTGTATCCCACTGCGAAGCGGCCGCGTCGAACTGGCTCCTGCTCACCTGTCATGCTTCCTTTCAAACGGCCGTGACTGCGCCGCGTATCGGTTTTTCGCGTATTATGCGGCCGCAGCTCTCAGGCGTCAATATTGACCCGTTCGATGGGCCGTACATTTCTGCGGCAAACCCAATTACTCTGTCCGTGTCCAGTCACAAAGAGTAACTTCTGTTCGTCAACAGAAGGACGGAAGAGACCGGAGGTCAGTATCACATGGGCGATCAGGACTGGCTTGCACAGCGGTTCGAGGAGAACAGAAACCGTCTCAGGCAGGTGGCGCTCCGGATGCTCGGCTCCTTGAGCGAGGCCGATGATGCCGTTCAGGAGACCTGGCTGCGGCTGAGCGGCTCTGACCATGGTGCGATCGAAAACATCGCCGGATGGCTCACGACAGTTGTGGCGCGCATCTGTCTGGATATGCTGCGGTCGAGAAAGATACAGCGCGAACGACAGCTTCATGCCGGGGATCCTCCGCGGCTTGCCGATCAGCGTGCAGCCGATCCTGCGAGAGACGATTGGCGGCGTTGCCGCGGCGGCGTGGGCACCAAACGGGAAGGTGCGCGTGGCGTTCAAGTTTACCTTTTCCGACCGCAGGATCATCGACATCGAGCTGATTGCCGACCGGAAACGACTGGCCGGGCTCGGCGTGGTTCTGCTTCGGGCCGGCGAATAGACGGGTCATCTCGGGCGCATCCGGCGCGGAGGTGTCACAATTCTGCAGCCACAACCGTCATAGCGGCAGCGATGCGACAGCAAGACGAGGAGGAAACAGATGAAGATCAAGCTGATCAGTGTATATGTCGAGGATCAGGAGAAGGCACTGCATTTCTACACCAGCGTGCTCGGCTTTTCGAAGAAGGACGACTTCACCAACGGCCCCTATCGTTGGCTCACGGTCACCTCACCGGACGAACCGGACGGCACGCAGCTTCAGCTCGCGCCGAACGACAACCCTGCCGCGAAAGCGTACCAGAAGGCGCTCTTCGAGCAGAACCAGCCGGCCGTCATGTTCTACTGCGACGACGTAGATGCCGACTACGAGCGGGCGAAATCGCTCGGGGCGGAGTTCACCATGCCGCCGACCAACGTCACGGCGTCGAAGATCGCGATGCTCAAGGACCAGTGCGGAAATCTGATTCAGCTGACCCAGTTGCTGCGTTAGCGGCGTCGACATTCAGGCGCGAATTTCCTGCCGCTGGAAGATAATGTAGGTGCCGGTGAACAAAAGAATGACCTCGGCGATCAGACCGGTCAGCTGCGGCCAGATCAGAAGGAGGCTCTGCCCGAACGGCAGAGGAGACCCGCGCACTACACCTTGAAGCTGACTGTAAAGGATCGGTCCGAGTGAGCGGGTCGTCGGATCGAGCATCCCGGCGGTCGCTTCGGCGAAGAGCGTGTTGGGCGATATTCGGGCGAACCACATCTGGGTGAGCGCCTGGCCCAATGGGGTGGATGCGAGCTCTCCTACGAGGCCGGCGAGCATATTCCAGAATATCGCGAAGAGAAGCCACACGCCGAGCGAAGCAAGCGCCGATGTTGCCGGTTGTCGAAACAGCACCGAGAAGAGCATTGCCACGGTCAACCACACGCCCGAATAGAAAAGCGTCCCGACGAGGAAGACGAGGCTTCGTCCCACCTCCTCCGGACTCGGCGGTACCCCAAGAACGAGAAGTGCGACGCCAATGACGAGCAGCCAGAGAATGATCAGCGTAAACATCAGAGTCAGGAACGCCGCCAGAAACTTGCCGATCAGCAGCGCATCCCGGTAGATCGGCTGAGCGAGTACCCTGCTCAAGGTATGTCGATTGTATTCGCTGTTGATGGCATCAAATCCGAGGGCAATTGCACCAAGCGGTATGAGGAAGCTGAGAAAAGAGATGAACGAGGGGAGGGGACTCTGCGATACCGAAAACACATGGAGAAGCACGAAGGGATCCTGGCCGACAACGCTCCGGATCTGTTGAACGGCGCTGTACATGGCGCCGATTGTAGTAAGCGCAATCAGGGCGAGAAGCAACCTGATTCGGATTCCGCCCATGTGATCCGACATCTCCTTCAACGTCACGGTAAGCAGTCCCGTGAAGGGAGAACCTACTCTCTTTTCGCGCGTGCTTTTCATGCAGTACCTTCCATCGGTTCGTGGGTGTTCTCTGCGCGAAGCTGCTCGAAGTATCGCGCGTATACGTCGTCGAGTGAAGGACGGGTGTCGGCAAGGCTCAGGAGCCTTGCCCCGGCGACAACTGCCACGCGTGAGATATCTGCGCGAACGTCCCTGTCGGCCTCTACGGTGAGCCTGCCTTCGTCGTCGGATTGCACGCGAAGCACGCCGTCCACGGCCCCGACCTCGCTCCTGACATCACGGCCCGAGGTGACCATCGACACGATATGTGTGCCGCCGACTACCTGCCTGGTGATCTCGTCGACACTGCCTTCGAGCACCTTGTCGCCGTTGTGGAAGAGGCAGACACGATCGCAAATTGCCTGCACCTGATGCAGGAGATGCGACGACAGTAGAATCGTTATTCCGTGCACTTTGAGTGACCGTATGATTACGAGAAACTCCCGAGCGGCCTCGGGATCGAGCCCCGAAGTCGGTTCATCGAGGATAATCAGCTCCGGTTCCTTCACAAGCACCTCGGCAAGGCCGAGCCGTTGCCGCATACCGCGCGAGTAGGTACCGACCTTTTTGCGCGCAACCTCCGACAACTGCATCTGTTCAAGAACGGCAGCAATTCGGTCCTTTCGCCGCGCGCTGTCCAGTCCTGCGAGAGTACCCGTGTAGTCCAGGTTTTCCACTGCGGTCAGCTGGTCGTAGAAGCCCACCGAATCGGGCATGTAGCCGACTTTGCGCTTGACCGAGAGCGGATCCCGCAGTGGATCGTATCCCAACACACGGACCCAGCCTCCCGTCGGTTCGGTCAAACCCAGAGTCATCAGAATCGTAGTCGTCTTTCCTGAACCGTTTGGTCCCAGAAAACCGAGGACCTCGCCGCTCCGCACGTCCAGATTAAGGTTCTTTACAGCGATTACGTCGCCGTACCGCTTGGATAGACCCATCATCTGAATGACGCAGCCGGGATTGAGCTCTTCAGGCCGGGGAGCCGGGAGGACAGCGGCAGCAGCTCGGCTTCGGCTCCAGGACATGAGCCGGCTCCACGCGTTCGGCACGCCGTTCATCGTCTTCCGTAGCGCCGAATGGCGAGAACCGCTACGACAAGGGCTGCGGCAATTATGAGCACCGCGATGATTCCCCAGATGGTGGAAGTATGGACGGTAACCCGAAACTGTTGAGACGTCGATACGTTCGAACCGGCGTTCGCGCTGAGGGTGACCATGTAATCACCGGCCAGAGCCTTTGGTGCCGGAGTGATCAGAGCGGTTACTTTGGAGCTCTGCCCCGCGGCGAGGTCGGGCAGCTCGTTTGGTTTGTACACAACCTTCCAGTTGCTCGGATCGGACGCCGAGAGTTGAACGTTCTTCGCGTCCGAGCTGCCCGAGTTCTTGACGGTGAGCTGGATCGCATCTTCGTGACCTGCGGTTGCATCCAGACTGACCCTTCCGTCGGGTCCGGTGAGGCTCAATGAGGGCGTGCCCTGAATGACGAGCGAAAGGGGCTGCTGGGCGTTTGCCGCCTCGGTGAAGGCGCTGACGAGAACCTTGTATGTACCCGCGGCAACCTTGTCCGGCGGTGCGATCTTCACCGACACGTTCTTCGACTTACCCGCCTGAATGGGGACGCTGTTGAGCTCCTTGTTGCCGAACTCCTGGGCGAAATGGACGACAAATCCGGACGGGGCGTTTGCTTTGAGGTTCACGAGCGAATCCGTCGCACTGGTATTCTTGATAGTCAGCTTGTAGGTGAACTGAGTCGTAGGCGTGCCATCCAGCGACGGGAAATCGGCGGTTACCGACAGTCGCTGCGGTAGTGTTTTCCCGAGGACCACAGTTACCGGCAGGCGGAATGTTTCGCCGTTGCCGACCGCCTCGAGAAGGACATTGTAACTGCCCGGCCCGGCACTTTTGGGCGGCTGTAGCCATAGTTCCACATCGGCTGAGTCTCCGGGTGCTACGAAAACGGCTTGCACCAGATTGCCGCCGCCGACGAAGGCCGAATCCCACGAGGGTGGCTTTCGCAGCATTTCAAGATTGACGCGCTGGGGCGGCAACCCGTAATTGTGAACCTTGAGCTGAAGAGTTAGAAGCTTCCCGGGAGTCGTAGTGATCGAGGGATAGTCGGTCGAAAGTGACAGACCCTTGTAACTCTGGCTGAATGCCTCGGCAGCAACCAACAGAAAGAGGAGCAGCACACGCAGCATAACGATATTGCCTCCAAAAACAATCGGTATGTAAAAGCGGTCCTTCTGGCGAAAAAGCACGTCAAATCTGCATAGATGACATGTCGCGTGTTCTTATTTTGTTTACGGAGTTGCCGGCAGTTTGGACGACACGAAGGCGCACAAAGTGGTCTCCGTGCACGGCGCCCGGCGGGAAGTATCAAGAACCCTGTGGATAGAATCAGGGGAGTAATTCCGCGGTAAGTA
>CAZNYW010000012.1:0-79779 GCA_964577375.1 uncultured Spirochaetales bacterium
ACCTCAGAGTGCCCAGTATACCCAGAGAGGAGAGCACGGTGAGTATACTGGAACATGATGTGACGCTCGCTGGATCGAAGGGGTCTGCGAAGTGCCGCGCGCTGTTCGATTCGGGCGCGAGCTACTCAATCATTCGGCGGGACATCGCGGAGCAAATTGCAGCACTCGTCCCGGTGGTGGATCCGGAAGAGTGGGTATTCGAGACCGCCCGGCCGGGAGATCTGATTCAGGCGACCCACAAGGTCATTCTGGATCTCCGTTTCGCGGACAGCAAGGCAGTCTTTTCCGACCAGTTCGTCGTTTTTGACGAGCTGGCCGAAGAGGTCATCATCGGGGCCGGCTCGATGCAGGTGTGGCACATCAGGCTCGACTTTGAAACGGAAGAGGTAATCTACCGCAAGACCGCCATCAGGCTGCGGGTCTGACCAGCGCGGGCGGGCGCGCCGCTCCGCGGCGGCTGCGGAGGCCCGACGCGGGACCGTGACCGCGACGGGGTCAGGTTGCGTAGGCTGCATCGATCTCCGCAAGCCGGTCGGGAATCTCGATGCCCTGAGGACATTTTTCGAGGCACTCGTTGCAGCTGATGCAGGCGGCGGCGCGGTTTTCCTCGGTGAAGAAATTGTTGTAGCGCCATTTTGCCGTCCCGTGCCTGTCGAAGGCGACCGCTTCGTTGTACAGCGCGAAGTTGCCGGGGATGTTCACGCCGGTCGGGCAGGGCATGCAGTAGTTGCACTCGGTGCAGGCGATCGGGCGCGCCTCATCGTACTTCTCCTTCACCTTCGGATAGATCGCGAGCTCTTCGGCGGAAAGCGATCCGACGCGGCTTGAAGCGGCAAGCGCCACGTTTTCCTCGACCTGGCTAAAGTCCGACATTCCGCTCAGCACGATCCCGACCTCCGGCTTGTTCCAGATCCAGTCGAGCGCCCAGGCCGCCTCAGTCCGCCTGCGCGGCGCCCTCTCCCATATTTCGCCGACCGCGGGCGGCGGATTGATCAGCGCGCCGCCGAGGAGCGGCTCCATAACGATGACACCGAGCCCCCGCGCGGCGGCGAGCTCGAGCCCTGCGGTGCCCGCCTGGAACTGCTCGTTCATGAAGTTGTACTGAATCTGGCAGAATTCCCACTCATCCGATCCGTTGACGATTGTCTGGAAGACCGCGCCGGCGTCATGGAAGGAGAAGCCGAGGTAACGCACGCGGCCCCTTCGCTTCTGCTCGAGCGCCCAGTCGAGGATGCCGATGCGTCTGACCTTTGCCCACCGGTCCCGATCGAGAGCGTGCAGCAGGTAGAACTCGATGAGATCGGTCTCCAGATTCTTTAGCTGTTCGTCGAAAATGCGGTCGCAGTCGGCGATCGATTCAGTCAACCAGACCGGCAGCTTGGTCGCAAGGTTCACCCGCTCCCGGTATCCGTCGCGCAGCGCCCGGCCGACGAACGGCTCACTCATCCTGTCGTGATAGGGATAGGCAGTATCGACGTAGTTCACGCCGTTGTCGATTGCGTAGCGAAGCATTCTTGTGGCGAGCGCTTCATCGATCTGGGCGGGCGTTCCGGCCGCAGGCGTTCCGAGCGTCGGCAGACGCATGCATCCAAAGCCGAGCGCCGAAACGTGCTCCTCCCGGCCGAGGGTTCGGTATTGCATTGTTCCTCCGCAGATGTGGTGGTGGTTTCGACCTGATGATACGCTTTTCGACCGCCGGTTGCAACGCAGTCAGCTCCCCACATAGTCCTGCGAAGCAGGACTGACAGGGCTCCGTCGGGTCGAGGCTGCGGTGAGCCCGACCTCTTTATCAATGCCATCAATTTGCCGTTGATGTATATCGTTTTTCTCCACGCTTTGCAGGATTGAACGATCCCGATCGCCTGCAGCTCCTACAGGTACCTGCCGGCTGTACGGCGTTCTGCAAAATCGATCGCCACCAGGTGCTCGATCTCGACTCAGGGCTGGACAAAGAGCAGCTCTACAGGTTCTTTCGAACAGGTGGTTTTCGTCAATTTCTGTCGTGCATATACAGTAGTATTATCCACGAGCTGAACAATGCGCCGGGTTGTATCGAGAGTAAGCTGCGCTGTTTGCTCTACCGCAGTGAGCATGAAGTCGATCCGGGCATTCCAGTCACCATCGGTTCTCACTCGCTCATGTGCGTGGTATCACGGTTTCTGCACATGACAGAGCGCTCATGTCGATGGTTTGCACGTGAGAGTTCATCCTGATTGCTCATAACATCGAGAGCGGGTTTTCGGCGTCTGTGCGCTTCCCGGACGCAAAACCGGAGAATCGTCACAACTGCGGTTCTCCCGGCGCGAGTGTCCGGATCTACAGCCTTGTAGCTCCTGAATAGACCTCTTCCACCTTCAGGGCCGCCACTCCCTTTCCCGGAAACCTGTCCGGATTCCACCGCTTCATGTCCTCGAAGAGGCGCCCGGAGGTGTGATAATCGATCCCGCCCTTCACCTGGTAGGATTTGCGATCCTTCGTGAAGAAGAGAATCGACCCTCTGCTTCCCGATTCGATGTTGGCGAGCGTCTTTTCGAAGTAGTTGTCTGCGACGAGGATCGTTTCACCGTCGTAGATCGACATACTCGTTGCATAGACCGCGTTCGGATTGCCGTCCGGGCCTACGGTGATGAAGACCATCGGCCCTTCGCGGTTCTCCCAGGCTGCGGTCACCTCTTCCGGTAGTGCTGCCACAGGTTTCCTCCTCGAGATCGTTCATAGTGAATCATCGTGTGAATATGAATGAGATGATAGCCGAAAACCGGGCGGGCCGCAACTTGACAGGCTGCGTGACTGCCGCCGGCGTTTCAGGTATTATTGAGTTCCGGGGGGTTGAGGCATGGACGAAGGCCGGCAAGACGCGAAGGCAATTATCGAACGACTCACCACGGAGCTCGAGAGGCAATCCTCAATCGTACTCGCTGTAGTCTATGGTTCGACCGCTCGCGGCAGGCTGAATGTGCGGAGTGACGTCGATCTCGCGGTCGCCGGAAGGGATGTCCTTGAATACCGGTTTCTCGTCGATCTATCCACGAAACTTGGCCTGGCATGCGGGAGAGAGGTTCAGCTTCGCGATCTCCGGCGGCTCGAAGGGCTTATCCTGCATCGCGTGCTAACCACAGGACGTGCCATCAAGAAGCTGGACACCACCCTTTACGCGAAGCTCGCCATAAAGGCTCTCGATTTCGAGGCCGATCTGCTTCCCGCGGTGGAGCGAATCCAGGAAGCTCAGGTGCGGCGATTCGTGGAGGGTCGATGATCGACCGGCAAGTTATCAGCGCCCGGCTGCTTTCCCTGTCTCGATGCGTCGAGCGGGTAGAAAAGCGTCGTCCTGGGCAACTCTCAGAACTTCTTTCTGACTTCGATACTCAGGACATACTTTCGGTCAATCTGCAGCGGGCGGTACAGCTCTGCGTCGATGTCGGCAGTTACCTCCTGACGGAGCTCTGCGAGTCCGTTCCCTCCACGATGGCGGAGGTGTTCACCAGCCTCGCCGGCCACCAGGTGATCTCGCCGAGCCTCGCACAGGATCTGGGGCGTGCCGTTGGGTTTCGCAATGTGTCGGTTCATGAATATGACGATATCGACTGGAATATAGTGTTTGACATCTCCCATAATCATCTCGACGAATTTCGGGATTTCGCTGCGGCGGTCGACGCCTTCATGGAGCGGTAACCGCCACCTTGCGGCCCCGGTATCACGAACCTTGTTGATGAACCCCCTCCTGATCGTTACACTGTAACGACTTCCAGTCAAAGGACGACATTCGAATGAAATGCTTTGTTACAGGCGGCGCCGGGTTCATCGGCAGCTCGATGATCGACAGACTTCTGGCCGACGGGCACGAAGTGACCTGCTACGACAACTTCAGCTCCGGGCAGGAGCGGTTCCTCGAAAACGCGCAGAAGAACGGCCGGTTCACGCTGGTGCGTGGCGACCTTCTCGATGAAGACGAAGTCAAACGGTCGATGGCCGGCCACGACATGGTCTTTCACTTCGCGGCAAATGCGGACGTGCGGCACGGCTCAGAGCATCCGCGCCGCGACCTCGAGCAGAACACTATAGCGACATACAATGTGCTTGCGGCGATGCTCGCGCACGGGATCAAAAGGATAGCCTTTTCATCCACCGGATCGATCTACGGCGAGGCGAAGGTGATCCCGACGCCGGAGGATGCGCCTTTTCCGGTGCAGACCTCGCTCTACGGCGCCTCGAAGCTCGCAGGGGAGGGGCTCATCAGCGCCTTCTGCGAGGCGTACGACATGAAGGCGTGGATCTTCCGCTTCGTCTCCATCCTCGGTGAGCGGTACACGCATGGCCACGTCTTCGACTTCTGCAAACAGCTTTTCGCCGAGCCGACACGGCTCAAGGTTCTCGGCGACGGGACGCAGCGCAAGTCGTATCTCTATATCCAGGATTGCATCGATGCGATTCTCTTCGCGCTCGACCACGCGACCGACCGGGTGAACATCTTCAACCTGGGAACCGACGAGTATGTCCGGGTGAACGATTCCATCGGCGTGATCGGCGAAGCGCTCGGCGTGAGCCCGAAGCTCGAGTACTCGGGCGGAGACCGCGGCTGGATCGGCGATAATCCGTTCATCTGGCTCGACACGGCAAAGATCCGGGCGCTCGGCTGGAAGCCGAAGCTCACCATCCGTGAGGCGATCGTCAAAACCGTCGAGTACATCGACGGAAACCGCTGGATCTTCGATGCCCGGGACTAGGGTTGCCGCATGAAGAAGGTCCTCATCCCCTATTTCAACATCGGGCTCGGTCACTTCGCCTTTGCCAGGTCGATCAAGCGCGCCTTTGAATCGCTCCCCGAACCGTGGGAGGTCCGCCTGATGGACCTGGGAGAGGAGATGCCCGGCGACCTGCTCTCGAAAATGTACGTCGAAAACTGGAAGACGATTCTCGCCGCGCCCCGGGCGGTGAAATCGTTCCTGTTCGGCATCAACAAAATCGCACCCTGGACGGTGAGCCTCGGAATCGCGCGCGGCAACAGAAAGAGCCGGAAGGACGCGGCGGTGCTTCTGCGCGAATCCGGTGCCGACGTCGTGGTTGCCTGCCACTGGGGGGCCGCGCACGTGTTCAACGCGGCCCGAAAGGACGCCGGGCTCGATCTGCCGCTCTACTACGTCTACGGCGAGGTGGCGGGTATCGTCCCGCAGATCCGCTCCGGTGCGGATACCTACTTCTACATGACAGAAGAGGCCCGCGAGGCGCTCCTTGGTATCGGGGTGCGCGGCGGGCAGCTTGTCGAGATCGGATTCGTCCTTCAGCCCGGCCTCGAGCAGGAGCTGCCCGACGCGGCCACCTCGCGAAAGGAGCTCGGCCTTGCGGCCGACCGCTTCACGGTGCTCGTTGCCTTCGGCGGCGAGGGGATCGGCAACGCCTATCCCTTTCTCGACTTCTACTACGCTCACGGCGGTTCGAACGGCGCGCAGGTACTCGTCCTCACCGGCAAGAACAAGCGCTTCTACGACGAGCTCTCCCGCCGCTATCCCCAGGCTTCGGGCCGCCCCCGCATCGTTCCCGCCGGCTACATTCCCGACATCCGTACCGCCTACGCTGCGGCAAGCGTCCTGGCCGGCAAGTGCGGTGCGAGCTTCGCAATGGAGGCGGTTCGCTACCGACGGCCGCTGTTCGTCATCGGGCTCGGTGCACCGAATGAGGCGCATAACAGGGACTACATCGTAAACCACGGATACGGTTTCTACGTGCCGAAGCCGGCCGAATTCGCCCGCCGGATAGACCGGTTTGTCTCGGATGAAGGCGCGTACCTGTCGGCTCTCAAGGCGTTCACCTCGACGCCCCCGCACGGCGGCGCAGAGGATATCGCACGCTACGTGGCCGGGCGGAATGGCGCGCAGTAACGCGATACAAGCTTGCGGCAACGACGTGTCACCGCTGTAAACGCAATCGCACTAAGCTGACTAAAACACCAAAGTTTAACTTGCATCTTCACGGAAAAATCATGAGTAGCACGATATCATTCAGGTATCTACAAACTGTGGAGGTGCTTCAAATGAAGTACAAACTTGTTGTTGGCGCAGCGGTCATGATTCTTTCAGCAGCATTTGCGTTCGCCTCTGGACAGCAGGAGCACTCGGTTCATATCCCGGGAACGGTGGTATCTTTCACCGGCGGTACCGGCGGGACGACCACCATCGTACTCTCTTCCAACGGGAAGACCTATTCAGTGTCGATTCCTGATTCGCTGGCGGCCAGGCTCAATCTCCAGGTCGGCAAGCAGATCACGCTCAACGGCCTCGCGCGCGATGACGGGAAGAAGGAAAGTGATGGCTCTGATCTGAAGGTTGCCTCGGTCGAGGAAGACGGCGTGAACCATGTGGTCGCCTTTCAATCCGGACGTGAGAGTCACAGGTCGAGCTCAACGGACCACGAGTCGAGCGCCGGAAGTTCGCATGAGGTCGCTTCGCATGACGGATCTTCCGGGAGCGGAACCGACGACTAGAGCTCAACGCGGAACCAGAAATAGGATGGCGGCGCCCGTCGGGGTGACCGCCTTTTTTTTCTCTTTGCCGCGCGGGACCACGTAAAGTGGAGAATTTATGCTCACGCCCGCATCCCGTTGAGGCGCAGGGGCTTCTGTAGTATGATGCGGGCATACTGTAGCCGAGCAGGCATTCGTTGAAGTGCGGGGAATTTCTTGGAAACATCCATACTGGTCCTCTGCGGAGGGCTCGCAACCAGGCTCCGGCCGATCACCGAAAAAATTCCTAAATCACTCGTGGACGTAAACGGGCGGCCCTTCATCGAATACCAGCTCGAGCGGCTCGCAAACCGCGGGATAGGTGACGTAGTTCTGAGCGTTGGTCACCTGGGCGAGATGATCGAGGAGGTGATAGGCGACGGCGGCCGTTTCGGGCTTTCGGTGCGCTATTCCTACGACGGTCCGAAGCTTCTCGGGACCGGGGGCGCAATCAAGAAGGCCGGGACGATGCTCACAAGCCCCTTCTTCGTCCAGTACGGCGATTCGTTTCTCGATGTCGACTACGCGGCGGTGGGTAAGCGTTTCGCACAGAGCGGCAAGCTCGGCCTGATGACGGTGTTCCGGAACGACGGGCAGTGGGATTCGAGCAACGTCATCTTCAGGGACGGACGACTCGTTTCCTACAACAAGCGCAGTCCCGTGCCTGAAATGAATTACATCGACTACGGTCTTTCGCTTCTCGACGGGTCGGTCCTCGGCCGCATCCCTGTGGACGAGTTTTACGATCTTTCGGTGGTGCTCGAGGAGCTTTCCGCGGAAAACCAGCTCGAGGGGTTCGAGGTTTCCAACAGGTTCTACGAAATTGGTACCGTCGCCGGGCTCACCGAAACCCGGGAGTACCTTCAACAACAGAGGAGTGTGTAGTTATGGAGAGCTACTCGGCACAACATCTTCGTGAGGCGGGCGAGATCATCAAAATGATCGACCCGGCGGTTGTGGAAAAGATGGTGGAGGAGCTCGTGGCGCTGCGAGAGCGCGGAGGCCGCCTGTTTTTCCTCGGCGTCGGGGGAAGCGCGGCGAATGCGTCGCACGCGGTGAACGATTTCCGCAAGCTCGCGCACATCGAGGCCTATTCTCCCACCGACAACGTTTCCGAGCTCACCGCCCGCACGAACGACGAGGGCTGGGAATCGGTTTTCGTCGAATGGCTCAAGGGCAGCCGGCTCACGAAGGACGATATGATCTTCGTCTTTTCGGTCGGAGGCGGCAACCTCGAGAAGAACGTCAGCCCGAACATCGTCCGTGCGCTGCAGTACGCGCAGGAGGTCGGGTCGAAGGTCGTCGGCATCGTCGGCCGCGACGGCGGGTACACCGCGCAGGTTGCGAATGTCGCGGTGGTGATACCGACGGTGAACGCCAAGAACGTGACGCCGCACTCCGAGGCGTTCCAGGCGGTGGTGTGGCACCTGGTGGTCTCGCATCCTTCGCTCCAGGCGCAAGCGACCAAATGGGAATCGGTGAAATAGCCGAAAACCGTGCGGTATTTCTCGACCGGGACGGAGTGCTCATCGAGTCGGTGGTGGTGGATGGAAAGCCCTATCCGGCGCCGGATGTGGAGAGTGTCCGCCTCGTCGAGGGGGCACAGGAGCTGTGCCGGAGGCTCGCCGCGGCAGGCTACCTTCTGGTGTGCGTGACCAATCAGCCCGATGTGGCGCGCGGCACCGCGAGGCGTGAAACCGTGGAAGCGATCAACAGCTTCATAGGCGAAAAGATCGGCATCGACCGCTTCGAGGTCTGCTACCATGACGATGCCGACGGCTGCGACTGCCGCAAGCCGAAACCGGGACTGCTCGTTGCGGCGGCCCGCGATCTCGGTATCGACCTCAGCCGCAGCTACATGATCGGCGACCGCTGGAAGGATGTCGAGGCCGGCAAACGTGCCGGCTGCCGGACCATATTTGTCGACTACTCGTACGACGAAACGATGCGAAGCGAGCCGGACTACCGCGTGAGGCGGGTCGCGGACGCCGCGGAAATCATACTGAACAACAAGGGGTGACCGAAATGAATGTGAAATCGGTTCAGGAGCTCAAGACCAAGATCTTTGCAGACGGCGCGGACCGTGAAGGGATTCTCGCGCTCAACCAGAAGCCCTACATCAAAGGGTTTACCACAAATCCCACACTGATGCGGAAGGCCGGCATCACCGACTACGAGAAGTTTGCCCGCACCATTCTCGCCGACATTCGCGACAAGCCCTTCTCCTTCGAGGTCTTCGCCGACGACTTCGACACCATGTCGAAGCAGGCCGACATCATCGCCTCGTGGGGCGACAACGTCTACGTCAAGATCCCCATCACCAACACCAAAGGCGAGTCTGCCCGCGACCTTATCCGGAGCCTCGCAGGCCGCGGCTACAAGCTGAACGTCACCGCAATGATGACGGTCGAGCAGGCCGAGGGCATCATAGACTGCTTCGAGGGAAGCCCGTCGAGCTACATTTCGATCTTTGCGGGCCGCGTCGCCGACACCGGCCGCGATCCGGTCGCCATGATGGCGCGCGCGGTGGAGGTGCTCAAGCCGCACCGGAACCTCGAGCTCATCTGGGCGAGCCCGCGAGAGCTTCTCAACGTCTTTCACGCCGACAGCGTCGGCTGCCACATTATCACCGTCACCCACGACATCCTGAAAAAGCTCGACCTCGTGGGCAAGGATCTCGATGAGTACTCGCTCGACACGGTGAAGATGTTCTACGAAGACGGTCAGAAATCAGGGTTCCGGCTCTAGGGTGGTATAAAGAAGCTTGTTGATGCCGCGCGGCCAATTACGCGCGGTGTCTACAGTTGGCCTGCCGCGGCCGGGAATTTCCAGCTAAAGTGCTCCGCTGCAAACAAATAGCGCTATTTATCAACAGGCTCGCTGATACTCTTTTCGGAATCCGGGCCGAAGGGCCAGTCGGTGGGGAGGTTCACCGCCGTCGCAGGCTCGGCGGGCATAAGCTCCGCTGCTGCAGGGCGCGGTGCCCCCGCGAGGAAGACGCCGCCGGTTGTCAGAAGCATGCCGATGAGCTTCCATGCGGTTAGCGGGAAGCCGGGCATGGCGAGAAGCGGCACGATCAGCGGCATGAGCACGTACAGCGCCGCATGAAAGGGCGCGATCACCGATGCGTCGGCCTTGCGATGGAAGCCCCACTGTACCGTGAAAAACGCCCCTGAGCCGAAGAAAAAGCTCGCGATAAAGGGGAGCCGACCCGCCGGATTCTGCGGAAGAAGGCCTACCACACCGCCGAACTGCTGGCCGATGCCTTTGAGCACCGGGTCAAGACCGCCCAGCCCGCCCGCGAGAATCCCGAAAGCGACTCCGATGAGCCACTTCGACTTACCCCGGAGCGTCAGCAGAAGTCCTGAGAAAACCACCACAAGAAAGGTTCCGATAAAGATCCACACGGTGGTAAGGCTGATGTTGGACAGCGATTTTACCGGGTTGACGATCCCGTCGTAGCCGAGCACGAGCGTCCCCGCGATCAGAATGATCGCGCCCACATAGTGGCGCTTGGTGACCTGCTCCTTCAGCACGATGCGCGAAGTGATCATCAGTGCGATGATTCCCAGTCCGAACATCGATGTGGCGTAGGAGGGCGGCGCAAACTCGTTCGCGAGCATGATCCAGATGAAGCTCGTGTTGTTGAGCATGAATCCGGACCAGTAGATGACCTGTCTGCGAAGGGACTTCTCCCCGCCGGTGACGGCATGGATGCCGAAGCGCTGCATCACTTTGGCGAAATGGATGGCGAGAGTGTTGGCTATGCCAAAGAGGAGCGCAACGAGCTGATTCATAGGGTTCCGTAACGCTGAAGTGTAGCCGACTATGCAGGCTTAGTCTACTTTGATACGTTAGCAGCAACCTGATTGCTCGCGCGCCGCGCGAGCGAGCCGCGCACGGAGCGTTTCCGCAGGGTCTTCCCGAGGACCGAGCGAAGTGCGCGGGCTCGCGTCAGCAGGCGCGTACTGCGGCCGTCCGGCTGCTGCTGCGAACGTATCAGAGGAAGCTGGAGGTAGAGATGATCATCACTAGGACGCCGTTTCGGATCACACTTGGCGGGGGCGGAACCGATCTGCCTTCCTACTACGAAAAGTACGGCGGCTTTCTCGTCAGCGCAGCGGTGAACGGGTACATGTACATTCTGGTGAACAAGCGGTTCGAATCGAACTACCAGATCAAGTACTCGAAGACCGAGACAGTGGAAACGGTCGACGAGATCGTACATCCCATCGTTCGCGAGTCGCTGCGGATGCTTGAGATCGACCGCGGCATCGAAATCATGTCGATGGCCGACCTGCCGGCCGAGAGCGGCCTGGGCAGCTCGGGGAGCTTCGCGGTCGGGCTTCTGAATGCGCTTCATACCTTCAAGCGGCAATGGCGGTCGCCGCAGGATCTGGCCGAGGAGGCGTTCCATATCGAGGCGGAGATTCTGAAGGAACCGGTCGGCAAGCAGGATCAGTACATCGCCGCCTACGGCGGGATCATCAGCATGGACATCGCCACCGACGGCAAGGTGGCCGTCAAGCAGTATCAGTTCGGACCGGACGTGATGGACAAGTTCGAATCGAACTGCATGTACTTCCACACAGGGATCCGACGCAAGTCTTCGGCGGTTCTCACGCACCAGACGAAGTCGGTTTCGAAAAACGATGCTGTGGTGGTCGATTCGATGCATCAGATCAAGGAGATCGGCCGGGAGTGCATCAAAAAGCTCGAGGCGGGCGACGTGGACTGGTTCGGTGAATCGCTGCACATGCACTGGGAGATCAAGAAGCGGATCTCATCGAATATGTCCGATCCCAAGATCGACGGCTGGTATGAGATTGCGCGGAAGAACGGTGCCCTGGGCGGCAAGATCATCGGCGCAGGCGGGGGCGGCTTCCTGATGGTCTACTGTCCCGACTCCCGCGACCGCTCGCGGATGAGAAAGGCGATGAAGGAAGAGGGACTGAACGAGGTGCGCTTCAGGATCGACAACGAGGGCACCAAACCGATCGCGAATATCAACTAGCCTGTATAAGGAAGCGTGTTGATTCTCCCGCCGATTCTACCGGCGCACGGCGTCCGCGGTAGCCTTTTGCTCGGCCTCTCCGGCCTGAGCCTCGCCGTCGGTGACGACATTCGGATTCCCGTAGGCGTATTCGCGGTAGCCGTCGCTTCTGATTTTCCGGAGATAGAAGGTTTCGCCGCCTTCTTGATTGCCAGCGCTGCGTGTCGACGAATCGTCGGCCATTTCGACCTCTGGGGCAGCGCTGTTCCGCAGCACATCGTCGGTGACCGGCGTCTCCTCCTCGGAGAGGTCGGCCCGCGCCATCCACATTTCGTAGTCTCTGATCGACGCACGGTCTCCCCGGCCGACGAGGTCCTCCGGCCAGGAGCGAATCACCGACGGCGCTTCCTTTGAAACGCGGGCGCCGATGAGGATCATCGTGTTTCCCGAGCCATATGAGCCGATAAGGACTGATTTGCCGACGATTCCTTCGCCTTCGGCCCGATAGCGTTCGAGCAGGAGGGATGCCAGGTTGATGTACACCGATGCGGTGTAGGTGTTGCCGGTGTCAGCGATGGGTTCGAGCGCGTTATAGAAGCCTCCCCGCTCCAGATGAGCCCGGGCGTTGGCAAGATTCATCTGCGCATACTGCTCGAACATCTTCTCCAGCGCAAGTCCGGGCATGTTCCGGAACGGCGCGTGCAGCACAAAGTAATCGGTGTTGAGCAAGAGCTCGCGGATCGACATGTCGTGCCTTTTCGCGTAATCGTCGAGCGCACCCTGCAGATTGTTGCGGTAGCACTGCATCGAATACTGCCCCTTCACGCGCGCGGTAACGGAGCCGAGCGGCCGGAAGAAATCGTCCACATCCTCGGAGCAGTATCCGGGCGCCGCAAGGTCGAGCTCGAGAAGCTTCGGGTTCTGTTCAACAATTATCGCAGCAGCCCCTGCGCCCTGGGTCACCTCTGCGGTGGATTTTCCCTCGTAACGGGCGATGTCGCTTGCGGTGACCACGCCGAACTCGTCATGCGCCGGGGAAAGGGCGAGGAGGGCTCCGGTTGTGATGATTCCGGCAGTGGCGCCGGCACAGGCGTGCTGCAGCTGATAACTTGCAATGGAGTTGGGCAGCGCGAATCCGGCGCTGTTGAGCATCCCCTGGACATAGGCCGATACCGGTTTCGAATGGTCGATTCCTGTCTCGGTGCCGGACACAAGGTATCGAAGGCCCGAATCATTACCGGACTTTTCTGAACGCCGGCGGCGGAGAAGCTCCGCTGCCGCGGACGCCGCCATGGTGGCGCTGTCCTCCCAGGGCCGCGGGAACCGAATTGCCCGCTGGCCGGTTGTCCTCAGCGCCCTCTCGAAGTGGCGGGCGAGGTTTGGAATTGTTCTCACGCGATAAGCCGCAAGGGAAACGAGGTCCATTCTTTGATTTGGTACGTAAACCGCAATGTCGCTTATTCCAACGGTGCGTGGTGTCACTATTCGACCTCCGTAGGCCAGGCCGCGGAGCAGTATTGGAAAGTCGGGCCGGGCGAACCAGATATATTGTTAAATGTACCAAATCAACTTTGCCGTGTAAAGTACTCTGCTTGCGGTACGCCGGCTCATTTCGATTTGGCAAGCTTCAGACCGTGTTCTTTGTACTCTCCGAGCCTTTTGTCTGCGCTGATTAATGTGAGATTGTTGCGAATGCATTGCCATACCAGAAGCCGCTCGAATGGATCCTGATTAACTGCACTGGCCGGTAGCCTGTATGATGAGATGAGGTCCTCTTCCACTATATCGAAGACCTCGTAGCCAGCCTCCGAAGCCGCTTCCATCAGAGCCCCCGGGGTCGTGCCCTTCAGCTGAAGCTTTCCCAGTTGATACTTCAGTGCGATCTCCCAACAGGTGACCTTGCTCACGTACTTTGTCGATTGAGGATCGAGCAGAGCCGCCCGGTGACCGGGAAGCATTTTTGCCGGTTCCAGCAGGCTCCAGATGAGGTAATGAGAATCCACCAGGTAGTTCACTTGCCGACAAGCTCCTCGCCAGTCATGTCAAAATCTTCGGCAAACTCATATGAGGCTTTTCCTTCCAGAAGACCAATTCGAACGGCATTTGTTGCTTTGTATTCATCATAGGGAACAATCACTGCGACGTTCCGTTTGCTTTTCCCGTAAGAGACAACGATTTTCTCGCCCTGTTTGACTCGTTCAATGACTTCAGAGAACTTGCTCTTCAATTCGCCGATCTGCATCGTTTTCACAAGACAATGATAGCAGGGAGGCCCGTCCTTGTCAAGTTGACAAGAAAAGGGCGATGAGGCGAATGCCGGTGTTCTGGCGCAGAGCTGCGGAGCTTTCGAATCCGACAACCTGGCCGCGATTTATCCACACGCTTCTTTATACCTCAATCAAGGCGGTCGCGCTCTCGATGAAGGCGAGTCTCCGCAGGGAGGACCTCTGCGCCCGATGGGGCGGTGAGGAGTTTCTGATCTGTCTGCCGAGCATTGAGCCTCAAAGTGCGGCCGTGGCGGCGGAGAAGATCCGCTCAGGCGTGGAGTCGCTGATAATCGAATACGATGGCGAGAAACTCTCCACCTCGATCAGCATCGGCGTGGCTCACTACCGCGCGGAAGTCGATCTCGATGCGCTTATCAGGGACGCAGACCAGGCGATGATCGCGGCCAAGAGAGCGGGGAAAAACCGCGTCGTCGACGTCGGCTGAGAGTCGAAGCTTTCAATCGGATGCAAACTCGAAACCGCTGTGCCTCTGTTTTGCCTCGAACATCGCACTGTCGGCCCGCCTCAGGATTTGTTCCGACGTTTCTCCGGCGGGCGCGAAGAGGCAGATTCCCACGCTCGCGCTGATCATACACCGATTGCCGTCATATTCCAGCGGCCGGGAGACCGAGCGGATGAGCTTCTCGGCTACTGAGACAGCATCGGTGCGCTGATTCAAAAGCGGAGCAAGCAGGACGAACTCGTCACCGCCGATACGGTAGACGTTGTCGCTGGTTCGAAGCGAATCCCGCAGGCGGCCGGCAACTGTGACCAGCACGTGATCACCTGCTTCGTGTCCCAGCTCGTCGTTCACCCGCTTGAATCCGTCCAGATCGAGGTACATCAGTGCGCAGGTGGAGCTCTCCGCGGCGCGCCGTTCGATCATCTGGCGCAAATCCTCGAACAGGGCCTTGCGATTGGGCAGCGAGGTGAGCGGATCGTGATAGGCGAAGTACTTCAGCTCGTCCTCGACCTTCTTTCGTGTGCTGATGTCCCGCACGACGACAAAATCTGCAACTCTGCGCTGGTAGTGGATGAGCCCCGCACTGATCTCGACGGGGATCCGGAATCCCTCGCGGTTGAGGAGGACCGTCTCGTAGAGCTCGGGCGCGTTGCCGGTTCGCAGCCTGCGGGCGTACATCTCCTGAAGCCGGGAACGCTCGGCAGGATCCACATAGTTGACGTAACTTTCCCCGACAAGCTCGTCCTGCGAAAAACCAAGGATACGGCAGATGCGGTCGTTTGCGAGGACTATATTCTCACCGTTGAGAAGAACGATTCCGTCTGCCGCACTCTCGATGAGGGTCCTGTGGATGGACTCGCTCTCCTGGAGCTCCATCGAGAGTGCGCGAACTTCGGCGAGAGATCGTTCCAGCTCCCTGTGCCGCTGTTGAAGCTCGCCGAAGGTGCGGCTCCGCGTATACTCGAAGAAGAATGAGAGAACGTAGGTGGCGAGAAGCGACAGAAGAATCGTAGCGATGAAGATCGACGAGTAGTGCGTCGGAAGTGCATGCACAATGCCCGTCATCACCAGAGTCAGAGCCACGTAGACGCACAGAAAAAAGATTGAACCCTTTACAGTTCCGAGCAGGTAGAGCAGAAGCGGCGGGAGCGCAAAGAACCAAAGATAGGCATGAAGCCGCGGTTCGAAGAATACTAGAAGGTAAAATACAAAGAACGCGAGAGCCGACAGCCCGAGGTAGGTCGGGACCCTGGAGGCGATTCTGCGTCGCTGAAGGCCGAAGACAGCAGCGAGCGCTGCAATCATCCCGAAATCAACAGCCGCGAGAACCCATCTGCGGGAAATTGAATTCGTGACCACGAAGTAGACCAGTATGCTCATGCCCGCCACAAGCATCGCATTGGTCATCATCAGCTTTCTACTCGTGTCCGGTCCGACACCCTCGCCGGCGCCGCTCGTCAGAATGTTCCAGAGGATCGATTTGTCTCGCATCAGGGTGTACCGGTTTTTTTACGGTAAACTATATCCCCATAATGGAAGCGAGTCCACCCGCCGCGCTGCCGGCACGAGGTGCGTGCGTGTCAGACGTAGATGTCGACGTGTTTTCCCAGATGTGAGGGAAGCCGGGGCTCCTCGTAGCGTTTCGCCATTCCGCCCTTTTCCTCGGTTTCCGATTCCGACTCTCCGGGAAGCTCTCCCGACCCGGACTCTTCTCCCACCGCGCCGGGCGCTTCGCTCGATCCTGCCTCTTCGGGCTCCGGCATGAACACTACATCGGCTTCATTTCGCCATCGCGCCTCGGAGGTGTAGTCGATTTGTGGTGCTGCAATCATTGCTGTTCACCTCCTCTGAGAAAAAGATAATAACAGTAGACAGAATATCCCAATCCGATCCCCTGGTGGTATCAAGAAGCCTGTTGATATTGCAAACCTCTTGCCACGCGGGTGAGAATCGTCGATCATACGGAGAAGGAAAGGGAATGAACACGATCGCCAATGTATTGCTGATTCTTCAGACGGTAGCCTCGGCCGGCCTGATAATGGTCGGGAGCGTGGTGGAGGGCTACGGTTACGGGCTTTCCCTGGGCACCGACTGGCCCTATCGCAACGACATATTCCACCTCGCACTGCGCGGCGATCCTGAGGCGTGGCACAGGATCATCGCTACCACCCTCGGCGTCAATGCGGTGGTTCTCGCCATCCTTCTTCGTGATGTGAATGCGATCTCGGGGCTCATTCTGATCGGTTCGACCGCACTTCTCGGCATGGCGACCCTGAACGTGCTTGCCGGCAAAGCCCCGGCCTTCCTTCATGGCTTTCACGGTCTTCTCGCCTACAGCACGATGTTTGCCTATCTTGCGGAGCTGCTGCCGGGCTCACCGTCGGTGTGGCAACTGATGGAGACCACGATCCCCGTTCATGCCTTCCTTTTCATGGTGTTCCTCGGAGGGATGGTAACCGGCCAGCGCGGATACCAGCGGGCCATAGGCGCCTTCGTAATACCGAAGACAAAGGGGCAGTGGGTTTTTGTGGTGCACGGCCTCGGTTGGGCGCTCCTGGTCCTCACGCTTGCCTACTACGTCGGCTCGTACAATGGTGCGCTCGTCCTTGCGCTGCTACAGGCGCTGATAGGCTTCATGCTCTATCAATCGGTCAACGCGAGCCCGTCGAAGCCCGGCATCATCACCGTTTTTCATCAGTCGATGGCTATGCTCATCTTTCTCGCGCTGGTATTTGCCTGGCAGATCAGGATTCCCTTCCTCGGCTGACCGCCGGACCGGTTCATCCTTTCTTATCAACAGGGTTCTTTATACCACGTCGAGGACGCCTCGGACGGTTTCCACGAGTTCCTCCGCGCGCCATGGCTTCCGTATGAAGCCGTCAAGCCGCGCGTGCGACTCGAGCCGCTCGACCGCCGCTTCGTCGGCATGGCCGGTGATCACGACGAACGGAATCTCGGGGTGTTGCAGGTGCACCTCTCTGATGAACTGATCGCCCCGTGTACCGGGCATGAGCCAGTCGGTGATGATGAGCGCGATCTTCCCGCCGTCTGCGGCGGTCTCCTCTATCAGATCGTGCGCTTCCTGTGCGTTCAGCGCCGACTCGTAAAAGTATTCATTGCCGAACGCGCGCTGGAGCTCCTGCTTGAGCGCCAGCACTATTATCGCTTCGTCATCGACTATTACGATCGTTTTCTCGGCCAACTTCTTCTTCCTGCTACTCGCATTCAAACTGGGGATCAATTGTTACGGTGAACTCGGTTCCCTCGCTGCCCGTGGTGAATCCGATGGTCCCGCCGTGCTCCTCAATGATCTGCCTCGATATGCTCAGGCCCAGCCCGACGCCTTCGCCGGTAGGCTTCGTGCTGAAGAAAGGCGTGAAGATCCGGTCTGCGATCTCAGACGGGATGACGGAACCGCTGTTCCGAATGGAGACCTGTACGCCTCCGCCGTTTTCCGCCTTCCCGCCCGCCGGGCAGATCCTGATCTCGAGGCGGCCGTGGTAGTTCATCGCCTGGATGGCGTTGCTCACCAGGTTCATCCAGACCTGGTTCAGCCGATCGCGAAAACAGCAGACATTCGGCACCGCCTCATACATGCGGACCACTTCGATGCCGTGTTTTAACGCATTCTGGTGAAGAAGCAGGGTAAGGTCAATCTCTTCCCGCAGGTCCACTCTTGTGGGCTTCAACGGTTCGTCCTGATGCGAATATATGCGCAGAGAGCGGACTACCGACGCGGCCTTTTCCGCTCCGAGGGTAACGATCTGCGTAGCGGAGGCGATGGCCGCGAACTCCGCCGCGATGTGCACCATAAGGCGGCCGCGGCCTCCGCGCAGGAGCGGCAGTACCGGGTCGAGCTCGCCCGGAATGCCCAATCGCGCGAGCTCGGCTGCGACCGATGATGCCTCTTCGGGAGGAACGTTCGCGGCCTCGAGCAGTGCCTGAATCCGTTTCCGTTCTTTCCGGGAACCGAGTGTGGCCGAATCCCGGGCGGCGGAGGCCGATTCTGCGATCAGCCACTGCACTGCTGCGACCTCCTCGTCGGTGAGCTCGCGATAGGTAGCGGCGATGTTCGGAAGGGTGCGGTCGATCGCGGCTTCGAGACTTCGCGCCGCCGAGACCACCGCACCGATCGGAGTGTTGAGCTCGTGCGAGATTCCCGCAACGAGCTGTCCCAGGGCAGCCAGTTTTCCGGCTTCGACCAGCTTGTCCTGTGCCGCTGCGAGCGCGCGGCCGCGCTCCTCCACCCGGGATTCCAGCGTCGCATTAAGCTCGCGCAGCTTGCGTTCGCTGTCGCGCAGAGAGCCGAATACTCCCTGGAGTCTCCCCTGCAGGGTGTTGAAGGCGCTCGCGAGAAGTCCGAGCTCGTCGGTGCGCCGGGATTCGCGGAGCAGGGCTGCCTCTTCGGGGTGCTCGGGGTCGATCGCGCGAATGCTTTCGGTGAGACTGCGAAGAGGACGGCCGAGCAGGCGATTGACGGCGATCACCATCACCAGTGACAGCAGGGCGACGAGAATTGCTGCGCGCGCGGCCCCGAACAGAACGGTTTGAGCGACCAGCCTTCGGGTGACCGTTGATGAGGGAAAGATTCTCAGAGTACCGAGTGCGCGAACCTGACTCGGTGCGAGCCGGTGCGTGATGACAAAACTCCGCGGAGGACCGAGCTTGTCGCCCGGCCGATCATTCGAGCCCGGCGGAAGCACGATCCCCGGTTCCGCCGACCGGGCGATGATATTTCCTTCCAGGCCGCGTATCTCTGCCCCCGCGAACACGGGATTGCGCAGCGCGGAAGACAGGATAGTACGCATGAGCTCGGTGTCGAGGTTCCAGAGCGCTATGTCGAGTTGGGGCAGAATCGCCTGAGTCAGCGAGTTGAGCTGCTGCTCGAAGTTCTGCTCCGCATTGGCTCGAACGAGAAACGCTTCTGCGGCAGTCACCAGAACCGCAGCACTCAGATAGAGGCCGAGGCTGACGGCGACAAGGCGAGAAGCGAGACCATGCCTTGCAACTATTGCGAGGCGGGCGTCCTTCACCTGTTTTTCCAGTCGGTCAGGCCGTATGCAGCAAGGATCGACGCGAGACGACCGTTCGAACGGAGCTCACGGACTCCGTTTGACAACATGTCGGCAAGGTCGACGGCGTAGGGACTCTCCGGAGAAAATGCTACGTAGATGTTGGTAGGTTCGGAGCCCCGTCCAGCTTCACGGACCTTCGCTTCCACGTTCAGTTGCCACGCAGTATAGCGCAGTGAGGTTTCGCTGTCGACGATCGCGTCAATTCTGCCGTTCAACAGCTTTCGAAAATTGGCCTCGAGCGCGCGATCACCGCTCATTATCTGCACTCTTCTCTCGTCATCGCCGTACCTGCGGATGTAGTCGTTCAACCACTCGCGGTAGTCGTAGCCGGCTATCACGCCAAGTGAGACTTCACTCAGACTGGCAACCCCGTCGAAGGTCCAGACGGAGGTCGAGAGCGTGTAGAAGCCGAGCCGGTTTATTGCCAGCTCTTCGGCCGGAAACACAAGTCCGGCGCCGTCGACCTTCGAGGCGCCGACGACTGCCGTATAGATTCCCGCCCGCGTGTCTGAGAGCGCCCGGTTCCATGGCACGAGCTGGTATATGATCGAGATTCCCTGCGGCTCGAACACTGCCCTCAGTATGTCGATCATGTAGCCTTCGCGTCTCCGGTTGGGAGCAATCCCGTCGGGGATCATATTGAAGGGCGGCCATTCGTCACCGACAACGGTTATCGTTCGTTCCTGTGTCCGTAACTCCGGCTGTGCGGACGCGCTGACTGTCCCGAAAAGCGCGGCCGAAAGCCAGGTCGCAGCAAGGATCCTCAATGCACGGCTGTTCATAGTGTTCTCTAATCAATATACCACGACAAAGAATCGAAGTCGTGGAACAGCTTTCGGCAGCGCAGTTCGCCGATTTTACCTCAGCTGCTCGATGAGCGACGACGTTCGCCCAGCGATTTCCAGAGGAAGAAGCCGACGATAACGAAGGTCGCGATCGGCGATACCCAGCTCGGTACTTCTATGTGGAAACTGTCGGCGAGCATCACCGACCCGAGGCACAGAATGGAATACATCGCGCCGTTCTTGAGGTATCGATAGCGGCGGATCTTCTCGATGTTGCCGATCGTCAGTTGACGCACAACCACCGCACCGATGCCGTTTCCCACGAGAATCAGGGGAACCGCGAGCGTGAAGGCAAACGCGCCGAGAACGCCGTCAATCGAGAAGGTAGCATCAATCACCTCGAGATAGAGAATCTTGCTCAGGTCGGACAGACCTGAATCCCGGAGATTGCCCTCCTGCTGCTCGGCATTCTGCTTGAATCCGTGGGTAATGAAGAACGCCGTCGAGCCGATGACGGCACCGAAAGCGAGCATGGAGCCCTGCTTGAGCGCGAACCACACGACGACACTGAGAATCGCCGACACCACCGCGTAAAACCATGCGCCGTTTCGTTGAAAGAAACGTTCTCCCGGCAGGCCGAACTCCTTGTGCTCGAGAAAGAGCCAGTGAAAGAACAGGAACACCAGAAATGTGCCTCCTCCAATCAACAGGGTGGGCGAGGAGGCAGAGATCGCATTCTGGATCCGGGAGTCCGAAGAGAAGGTCGCGGTGAATGAACCGATGAGACCCATCTCCGGCAGCGTCAACCACACGATCAACCAGGGCAGAAGGCCGCGGACGACAAAAACGGCGAAGATTATTCCCCAGAACAGAAACCATTTCCGCGCCCGGTCGCCCATCGTGCCCAGCACCTCCGCGTTGATGATCGCGTTGTCGATGCTGCTGATGATCTCAAAGAGCGCCAGCCCGAGTACGGTAAGAACTGCCGCGATTACTTCCATGGTCGAAGTATATCAACAAGTCTGCCCCGAACAGGCCGGCGGCGCGCGATATTCCGGTTATTCAGCACAAATCCTTGCGCATGAAGACTTAAGACCGAAATATCAACACGGTTCTTGATACCACCCGGAAAGCGTAGTGATTTAGTGATATATATTCTCTCGTAGGCACCGCGCTACTATCCTTTACCCAACCATGGAGATCCGTCCCATGCCGAAAGAGTCAACAACCGAACCGGTGCCCGTTCACGTGCGAAGCGAAGAATCCATCTACGTCGATCTGGTCAAAAAGATACGGCTGCAAAGGGGGCTTCACCGCTACTATGAGCTTCGCACGCGGTACGTGGCGACGACAATACGAATCATAAACATCGTCCTGCCTGCCCACATCGTCTTTCTGGTCTTCTCGGATCTCACCTCGCTGACGCATCTGGTACGATGGCTGACGCCGGCGGTGGTCGAGATCACGATTGGTGGGGCGGGATTCGTGCTTTTCATCACGAGCCTGGTAACGGAGGTCTTCAAGGGCGACAAGCGCCACCTGGACCACCGGCGGGCCATCGAGCGCTACAACGAGCTGCTGCAGGAAATCGAGCTTTCGGATTTCAGCGGCCGCTCGGCGAAGATGCGGAGCGAGCTCTTCGAGAGCTACCACAAGCGCTATCTGCAGATTACCGTTACCAGCCCGACCTTTACCGATAAGCAGTTCGAAACCGCGATGACCTACCTGATCCGGTCGAAGGCGCTCAAGCTTGCGCGGAAGGAGAATCCGTTTGCGTCGCCCTGGCACGCGCGAAAGATTGCGCGGACCAAGGTGCCGGAGGTGCTGTCGGACGAGACCGATCCGCTGTACGAGCTGCCGCTCAATCGTCGGAGCGAGACTGCGCAGACGAAGGCGTAGCCTGCAAGGTTTCAGCAAGCGTGTTGATAAATCGCCTTATGTTCTTTCGGTAAAAATATTTAGCCGAACATTCCCGGTGACTGCAGGCTAACTGTCGACAATGGGCGAATATGGTCAGACGGTATCAACAGGCTTCTTGATACCTCACGGAGCCTGGGAATCTCCCGGCTTCGTCCCGGTCTTTGTCGTCGCTACTATCGCTGCTGCAAGGGCGACGAAGAGAGCCGCGGAAAGCGCCACTGCAAGCGGGGTAAAACCGCTTTCGTCGATGAACGGGGAGGGTCTCAGATTCGCGTTTGAGAGGTAGATCAGGGTGGCGTTGTAGGCGAAATGGGCGCCCATCGTTGTATAGATGGATCGGTAGCGCGAATAGAGAAACCCGAGGTAGACCCCCACCATGATCAGCGACGGGAGGCTCAGGACCTCCTGGTGGTAGAGCGCGAACACCGTCCCCGATATGAGATAGTGCCAGGGTGCCCGCATTTTCCGCTGGAGCGTTCGCTGGAAGTAACCCCGGAAAAGCGTTTCCTCACAGATTGCCGGGGTGACGGCAATGGCGAAGTAGACAAGAAGCATCTGGGCACCGGAACGCGGCCGGACGAGCGGTGAGGAGTCGGCGAGTTTCTGGAGACCCGGTACGAGCGAATAGATCAGGCGGCCGATATACTCCACGGAGGGCAGAAGCGCGAGAACACCGGCGATCGCAAGTACCACACCGCCCGGAGGCAGGCGGCGATAGCCGAGATAGGCGAACACACTGCGGCTGTGCCACCGGCGAACGCTTATCACCGTCAGCAGAAAGAGCAGCAGATACTGGGTCAGCGCAAGAATGACGAGTATCGGTACCCGGTAGCGACTGTAGAACTGCCGGAGGACCGAGCGGATGTCGCCTGCCGACATGGAGCTCCGGTGGGCGAGCTCGTCGATCAGGACGTAGCCGTTGAGAAGCAGCGACTGAGCCAGGAAGTAGAAGGTGCCGAGACCGATTACCAGCAGTACGGCTGCGGTCAGCGGATTCCGGTTACCGCCTTCCCATCGGCCGTCAAGCTCCATCCGTTTCGGCTCCGGCGGCGGGTGGTTCCGTTTCCGGCGGCACAGGTGCCGGCGGCTCGGACGCCGGCGGCTCAGAGGCCGGCAGGGGCGGCGGCAGCTCGCCTCTTCGGAATTTGAGGTCGATGTAGAACAGACCGTAAAACACCGGATAGAACACCGTGGTGGCGACTCCCTGTATCGCCATTGCGACACCGATGCCGCCGGACATCCCCCGGAAGCCGTCCAGCATCCGGAGCGAGGCGTCTGCCCCGCCTCCGCTGTTGTCGGCCGCGAAGCTCATTGCCTGCGAGATGGCGGGAAGCAGGCTTATCGTGATGATCGGCGTGGTAATGAGTCCCATCGCGAACGAGAACATCATCGATATGAGCAGGGATATGCCGAGCACGCGCCAGAATCCGCCTCTGACGAGCCGTACGCTGTGCACGAGCCCGTCGTACGGATTGTACCGGTCGAACACCACCGCCTGCGCCCCGAAGAAGAGATAGACCGACAGAGCGAGGATCGCGGCGATTGCGATGATGTAGGCGGTGATAATTGCGATGGCCATGATCGTGCCGGAGTGTCTACTCAGGAGGCTGAGCAGCGCGCCGATCCCGCCGAGAATGACCGCGGCTACCATAACCGCGAATACCGCGGCGACCTTGATGAGCCCCTGCAGCACCACCGGCCAGAAGGAACGCTTCCAGGTTATGCGCGCATAGGCTGCAGGCGGTGGCGCCATGCCGCCTGCGGCAATGGCGACGTTGTGGCCCACCGCGAGGTTCACGAAGAGCTGGCCGAGTCCTGCGACGAGAGCGAGCAGGAGCATCCATCCGATCGAAGGGGCCAGCCGGATCAGTATCTCCGTACCTGCCGACTCTTCGGGCAGATGCAGGTGGACCAGATCGGATATCGTGCCGAACAGATGCGAGATCGTCAACGCCATCAGAAACGAGACCGGAACATAGAGTGCCACCGAATATCCGAGGCTCGTCCGCCAGGTGCGGGCGACCATTTTGAAGGTCCGGTCGAACAGGTCTGAGAGAGTGTATCTGCCGATGAATTCCGTCCGCCCGTGCAGGTACATGCAGCGTTACAGCCTCAGGACCAGGAGGATGACGATGACTACCACGCCAAGGGCGATGCGGTAGTACCCGAAGGGGACGAAGTCGCGCTTTCTGACGAAGTTGAGAAAGGCGCGCACGACGAACATTGCACAGATGAAGGCGACGACGAACCCGACGAACATCAGCAGCCACTCAAAGCCGGTAAAGTGCAAACCCTGCTTCACGAGGGTAAGTCCGCTCGCGCCTACCATCACCGGCACCGCGAGGAAGAAGGAGAACTCGGCGGCGGCGGCGCGGCCAAGTCCCATTATCATGCCTCCGATTATCGTGGCTGCAGCGCGCGAGGTGCCGGGGATCAGGGCGAGCGTCTGGAACAACCCGATGGCGAACGCTACCATAAGCGACATCTTATGCACGTCGGTAAGGCGCGTCCTGTCGCCGCGCTTGAACACGTACTCCATGATGATCAGCATAATCCCGTAGAACACCAGAGCGATCGACACCACAAGCGGGTTGAAGAGCCGCTCGGTGATGAACTTGTCCAGAAGAAAGCCGAGAATCGCCGCGGGGATGACTCCGACGATGACGCGCAGCCACAGCTGCCAGGTGCGCGAGCGCTCGGCCGAGGGTACTGCCCACGGCCAGAGTGTTTTCCAGAACAGCACGACTATCGCCAGTATGGCCCCGAGCTGTATTACCACCAAGAAGGCGGTGACGAACTGGGGACTGCCGGCAAGATGAATGAAGTGGTCGACAATGATCAGGTGGCCGGTGCTGCTTACCGGCAGGAACTCGGTAACACCTTCGACGATCCCGAGAAAGGCAGCCTTGATCAGCTCGAGTATGTGCATAGACTGTATGCTCTCCTTTGCCGCCGGAGCATTCGCCCCGCGGCCGTCTCTTCCCGCAAGATTATACCGTACAGCGGCGACAATACAATAAGTAGCAAACTCCGCTTGCTGCCTAGCGACGTGGGGAATATACTGAGACTACCGAGTGCCATGTTCATGCTGCATCTGCTGGAGCATCCTTTCTCGTTGACCGGAGTTCTTCTGTGGCCCGCAAAAAGAAAGGGGAGTCGGAAAAGCTTCTCGCCTCGCTTCACAAGGATAAGAAAGCAGATATATCTTCGGGAATTTCTGCCTCAGCGGAATCTCCGGCGATGCTTTCGCAGATCGTCGACGGTCTTTGCAGCTCCGATGCGGTGTTCCGGTTCAACTGTCTGAGGATCGTCTCGCAGCTTGCGACAGATGTGCCTCAGGTACTCGAGGAGCACTGGGAGAGACTCTCCGCGATGCTCGAGAGTCCCTACTCCTATCAGCGGGCGTGCGCGGTCAGTGTACTTGTTCCTTTCGTCTGCACCTCTGCAGAGGGTGACCGGCTGAAAGACGTGGTCCGCTCAATGGAGTCGATTCTTCCCGCCGAGGGAACGGTCAACTCCCGATACATTCTCCAGGGGCTTGGAAGGATTGCCGCCGCCGCTCCCGCGCTGCGGCCGGCGATCACCGAATACCTGCTTACGGCGGTTACCCCGGAAAACCCGAATCACGCGCTCCTGCAGTCGGACGTCATCGAAGCGCTTGGTCTGTGCACGAGTCCGGGCGCCGATGCGCAGAGAATCGTGGAGTTCGTCCGGATGCAGCTTCACTCGCAGAGTCCGCGGACTAAACGGGTGGCGCGGGCGTTCCTCAAGCGTTTTGACCCGGACCTGCCCGGTCCGGGAACCTCCTCCCGCTAGAGGATTTTCGATTATGCAGATTTCATTTGAGCCTCTTCCGCACGCGGAAGTAATAAAGGCCGTCGAGGGAGAGCGCCCGTCCCGTATTCCGTTCGTTCGCGCCAAGTGGTGGGGCGAGGGACTCGAAGAGCAGTATGGCGAGCGTCTGCGCGCATTCGACCGTTATCCGGAGGATGTCGTGCAGCCCTTCATCGAGAATCCGGTCGACCCGGACCGCATGAATCTGTCGTGGAACTGGGAGCGGGGCGGCGCACACGATTCACAAATAGTTCTTGACGACTGGGCCAGGCTCGATGAGTTCATCGACAGGCTGCCCGATCCGGAGAAGGATCCAGATCTCGCCGCGCTTGTTCCCGTTGCGGAGAGGGCTCACGCGGAGGACCGCTACCTTCTGTTCAGCTTCTGGAACCTGTTTTTCGAACGCCCCTGGATGCTGCAGGGAATGGAGAACACGCTCACCGATTTCTACCTGGAAGAGGAAAACGTGATCCGCCTGAACGACGCGATGTGCGCACAGTACTGCCGTTACATCGACTGCGCAGCGCGCCTGCTCGAGCCTGACGGATTCTTTTCGAGCGATGATCTGGGGCACCAGACCAGCCCCATGATGAGCCCTGAAATCTTCCACCGGCTCATCTACCCCTATTGCGTTCGCGTTGCCAGGTCAGTTCACAATCACCAAATGCATTTCTGGCTGCACAGCTGCGGCGACAACACCCTGCTTCTCCCCGACCTTATTTCCGCCGGTGTGGACATGTTCCATCCTGTCCAGAAGCACACAATGGACGAGGCGGCAGTGGCGCGCGAGTTCGGCGGTCGGATCGGATTTCTCGCAGGGAACGGAATCGTGGCAGGAACACCGCTCGAGAACGTAGACGCTTTTCTCGATGAGGCAATGATTTACGGTACCACTCACCGGAACGCCGCCGCGCGTGTGGGAGGGGGGCGGCCCGAACGGGTTGCGCGCCTCGACGGCTTGCAGTAATATCCTTCGCTGTCCTTCCGGACAGCGCCACATTCAAGGAGACATGAAATGAATCAGAAACTACAATTTCCCGCAGATTTCGCCTGGGGGGCTGCAACAGCGGCTGCGCAGATCGAAGGCGGCGCGGACGAGGGCGGCAAGGGCCGTTCTATCTGGGACGAGTTCGCATCCCGCCCGGGTGCGATCGCCGACGGATCGACACCTGCGGTCACCTGCGATCATTATCACCGGTATGCCGAGGACTTCGACATCATGAAGTCACTCGGTATCCGGAACTATCGTTTTTCCGTTTCGTGGCCGCGCATCGTGCCCTCCGGCCGGCTTTCCGACGGAGGCGCGAACAGCGCGGGTCTGGATTTCTACGAGAAGCTGGTGGACGCGATGCTCGAACGCGGTATCGAGCCCTACCTGACCCTCTATCACTGGGATCTGCCGCAGGCGCTCCAGGAAGCGGGGGGATGGAAGAATCGCGAGACGGTGGGCCACTTCGAAGACTACGTGAAGATCGTGGTCGAGAGACTCGGCGACCGGGTCAGGAACTGGATGACGCACAACGAGCCATGGGTTGTCTCCTTTGTCGGGCACCTGTATGGAGACCACGCTCCGGGAGTGAAGGACCTTCGCACCGCGCTCCAGACTGCGCACCACATTCTTCTCTCGCACGGCAGGGCGGTACGGATAATCCGCGCGTCCGGCGGCGCTGATGCAAGGGTCGGCATCGTTCACAACCTGGAATGGGTGGAACCGGCGTCGCCTTCCGAAGAGGACCAAGCTGCGGCGGGAAGACACGATGGTGCGTTCAACCGCTGGTTCCTCGATCCGGTTTTCAAGGGCACGTATCCTGCGGACATGGTCGAATGGTACGGCGACAGGGGACCGAAGGTGGAAAAAGGCGACATGGAGACGATCGCCGAAAGGATCGACTTTCTCGGGATCAACTACTACACCCGGCGCATCATCGCCCACGATCCTGCGGGCGACTTCATCCACGTGAAACGGATTGCCTATCCGTTCGTCCCGCACGCCGAATTCGAAGAGTGGGAGATCAATCCTGAGGGGCTCTACCGGATCCTCATGCGGGTACACCGCGACTACCGTCCGGCGCGCATGTACGTAACCGAAAACGGCACCCCGCTCCAGGATGCAGTAGGAGCGGACGGCCGCGTCGAAGACCCCGTGCGAATAGAGTACCTCAGAAGGCACACCGCCGCGGTCTACCAGGCAATTTCCGAGGGTGCGCCCGTGGGCGGGTACTTCGTCTGGTCCATCATCGACAACTTCGAATGGGGATTTGGGTTCACGAAGCGCTTCGGAATTGTACACGTGGATTTCAACACTCAGAAACGCACCGTCAAGGAGAGCGGCAGGTGGTACGCTGCCGCGATTCGGGACAACGGCTTCACGGTGAGCTGATTGTCGTGAGTTAGATCAATAAATCGTAAGTTAGATCATTTACGGATGCGAAGAACCGGGCGGATAATCAATGCTGTTAATTCCGCACAGGAGGGAATTCCATGAAGAAGAGTCTTTTTCCGGTTCTCGTCGCCGTTCTGGCGTTGCTGCTTCCGGGCGTGCTCTTTGCGAACGGCCAGAAAGAACAGTCTGCTGCCGCGCAGAAGGTCACCCTGAAGTTCGGCGACAATCTGCCTGACCGCACAAACGGCATGGGTCTGGTCGAGCAGACGATTCTCGACAAGTTCATGAAGGATCATCCGAACGTCACCATCGAGACTGAAAGCTATCCCGATCAGCCCTATCAGCAGAAGATCAAGCTCTACGCCACCGCCGGGCAGCTTCCCGACGTGTTCAAGTACTGGAGCTTCTCGACGCTTCTGAAGCCGCTCGTCGACAGCAAGCTGGTCATGGAGCTGAACCGCTCGGACTACAGCGGGATCAACTATCTACCCGGCGCGCTCGACAGCAATGTCTACTACGGCAAGCTCTACGGCATCCCCGTCACCGCAGACATGTGGCTGCTGTACTACAACAAGGCGCTGCTCCAGAAGGTCGGCGTTCAGCTGCCCGACACCATCCAGGGGATCATGGACACGGTGCCCAAGTTCAAGGCGGCGGGAATCATCCCTGTCGTCACCGACGGAAAGGACGCGTGGCCGCTCGCGATAACCTTCGAGAACATCGCTGAACGGATTACGGGTACGTTTGACACCGGTCACCAGGCACTCGCCCGCAAAGGCAGCTTCACCGAGAAGCCCTTTGTCGATGCGGCACGCATTCTTCAGAACATGGCCAAGGGCGGTGCGTTCCAGTCCGACCTGGTCACCTCGGATTACGGCGCCTCCCGCAACCTTTTCGGCCAGCAGCGCGCTGCAATGTACCTGATGGGCTCGTGGGAGCTCGGTCTGGCGAACGATACCAACTTCCCCGAGGAGTTCAAGAAAAATCTCGCAGTCACCTCCTTCCCGCTCGTGAGCGGAGGCAAGGGAACAAGCACCGGTCTCGAGGCGTGGTACGGCGGAAACTTCGTGGCAAGCTCGACCAGCAAGTACGCCGACCTGGACCGCGCGCTTCTGAAGGCGCTCGCGACCGAGTGGGGAAAAATCTGCTGGGACAACCAGGCGGCGATCCCTGCCGAGGTTGTGAAGGCCAACCCGGGCGACTCCGACGTGGCGAAGAGCATTCTGGCCATCTCGGGCGCGGCCACATCGACCAGTGGTACGACCTTGCTCGACAAGTCCACTCCGCAGTTCAAGGAGACCTTCCAGCAGATCTCGCGTGAGCTCGTCTCCGGCGTGCTCACTCCCGAGCAGTTTACGCAGCAGCTCGATGCCGCAGCGGCCGAAGCCGCGAAAGCGCAGTAATTCGAGCCTGATTCATTTCGCGATTTCCCAGGCGGCGCCGGTTCGGCCGGTGCTGCCTGGGCGTCTGCAAGGGGAACCTGATGAGGTCGATTTTCGCGGATCGAAGAACCATCGCATTTCTCACAATTCCGTCGCTTTCGATCATGCTGTTTGCCATTGTCGCGCCGATTCTTCTGAGCGTGTACTACAGCATGACGATCTGGGCCGGTTTCGGAAAGATGACCTTCGTCGGTCTCAAGAACTTCGGCGATGTCCTCTTTGCCGATTCGACCTTCTGGCGCTCGGTTCTGAACGCGATAATCCTCGCATTGGTCACCATCTTCATCCAGAATCCGATTGCATTCATCATCGCAGCCTCGCTGCGGAGAATTGGAAAGGGCTCGCGCACATTCCGGACAATCTATTTCATACCGGCGATTCTGACCGTCGTGGTTATTACAAAGCTCTGGGTCAGCATCTTCAATCCCAACTACGGGCTTCTCAACAAGCTGCTTCACGACATCGGATTCAAGTCGGTGTCGATAGCCTGGTTGAGCAATCCCTCGACGGCGCTCGGAGCGGTGATCTTCATCATGATCTGGTGGGGATTCGGCTGGGCCCTGCTCTTCTACTATTCGGGGCTCATGACGATGCCGAAGGAGATCGAGGAGGCGGCGATCATCGACGGGGCGAATCCGCTGCAGATGTACACCCGGGTCGTCATCCCCTACATCATGCCGGTAATCCAGGCCGTTCTGATCATCGACGTCATCTCCAGCCTGAAGCAGATGGAGGTGATCTATCTGTCGACCAACGGCGCGCCGGGCGACGCTTCACAGTTTGTAGCCAACTATCTCTATACGAAGGCCTTCACCTACAGCCAGTACGGGTACGGGAGCGCCGTGAGCGTGGTGTTCGTCGTTGTTGCCCTTGTCCTGACGCTCATCACCCGCAGGCTCACCAACCAGAGCCCGGAAATCGATTGAGAGGGAGGGAGCCATGGATCTGGCGATCAACGCACGCGTAGAAAGCCCGGACCGGTTCGCCCTCCGCAGGCGGGCGGGCAAGTACCTGCTCTATGCGTTTCTCACCATCTTTGCAGTACTGCAGCTTTTTCCGCTCCTCTGGCTGTTCGACTACAGCCTGGTGAAGAGCGGGCAGCTCTTCGGTCCCCAGATACTGACATGGCCGCATCCCTTTCAGTGGCAGAACTACGCCCGTGCGTGGATCAACGGAAACATTCCGACCTATTTCATGAACAGCGTGATCATCGTCGGCGGGTCGGTGATCGGCGCGACGATTCTGTCCTTCTGCGTCGCCTACGCCTGCACGAGGATGACATGGAAGCTTCGAATAGTCGTATACAATATTGTGCTGCTCGGCATGATCATTCCGATTCATACAACCCTGCTTCCCAACTTCGTCTGGTTCAAGGTGTTCGGACTGCTGAACACGCGCATCGGGGTGATCATTCCCTACATAGCTTTCAACCTTTCGTTCAACACGCTGATGTTCTCCGGGATGATGAAGAATCTCCCGCGGTCGGTCGAAGAGTCGGCATACCTGGACGGCGCGGGGATGGGTTCGCTTCTCGCGCGCATAGTGGCGCCGATGACCGGACCGGCATTTGCGACCGTCTCGATCATGACCTTTCTCAACGGCTGGAACGAGTTCATCATGGCTAACACCTTCCTCGCGAGCGAGCGGCTTCGCACGCTCCCCTTCGCGGTGATCCGATTCGAAGGCGAGTACTCCTCCGACTACGCCGTCCAGTTCGCCTGTATGGCGCTGGTTGCAATACCTCCGATTATCCTCTATTTTGTTTTCAACCGCTGGATTATGGCCGGCGTTACCGCCGGGGCGGTCAAGTCGTGATGATGTGAGAACGAGCTTTCCGATCTTTCGAAATACCCTTACGCGCCGTTTCCTCGTAGCGTTTCTTCTCATTATACTGCTCCCCGTCGGGGGAGTGGGCGTGCTCCTTACCCTGCTCAGTGAACGCGCCCTCCTCGAGGCGTCGGCGCGAAGAATCTCAGAGGGAGTCGCTCAGACGGCAGCCGGCATCGACGAGGAGGCAAAACGCCTCGCCCTACTGACGGCGACCCTCGCGGCCGACAAGCGGCTCATCACCGCGGCCGCCCGGTACAGCGCGGCGGATACGACCGAAGAGGCGTTCGCGCAGACCCAGGTGATGGACGAGCACGTAGGGGGCTTCTTCGACTATACGAACCGTACCGGCGCGGTGGAAATCCTCCTCGCCGACAAGCCGACCTATGTCTTTCGGAACAATCCCAGCATCTTCGAGCAGCCGGTCGACCGCACCGGATGGTTCAAAGCAGTCACGGCAAACAAGAACCGCGTCTACATCCTCCAGAGCCTGAAAAGCTACTCGCTCCGCGGGACCGATCTGCCGGTGCTTACCGTGGCGGTCTGTCCGAGCCGGCAGGCCTACGACGAGGGGGTCTACGCGATTCTCGTCGCCTCGCGCATCCCCTACCTCGATTCGATCCAGGCCGAGCATGAGGTCGGCCACATGCAGTTCCTGATCAATTCGCGCGGTGAGCTTATTCTCAGCAACGGCGCCTCGAGCGACGGCGCCGCTTCCGAGCTTCTGACCAGAATGAGGGATCGCAGTCACATCTCGGGCCGCGAGGTGCTCGACGGCAAGCCCTACCTGGTCGCCGCTGCAGCGATTCCTTCGGCGGGCTGGTCACTGGTGAGCGCAATCTCCTACGACCAGGTTACGCGAAGCATCGAGTCATACGCGCGCGGGGCCCGCATTGCGGTGATCGCGCTACTTGTGCTGTTCGCGCTGTACGTGGAGCTCTTCTTCCACCAGATACTCCGTCCGGTGCGGCTGGTCGTCGAGAAGATGGAGCTGGTTTCACAGGGCGACTACAGTGCGGCGGTGAACGTCAAAGCGCCGGCCGAGATACGAAACCTTGCCGAATCCTTCAACTCGATGGTCCGCGAGGTGAACCGGCTGACGGCTGAGAAGGAGGAGAAGGAGAAGGAGCGGGCGGCGCTCGAGCTCGAGGCGTTGAGGCTCCAGATCAATCCCCACTTTCTTTCCAACACGCTCAATGCGATCCGTCTGATGGCGGTAATGAGCAGGGCGGACAACATTCGAGAAATGACCGCCGCCCTGATGAAGGTTGTCTCGGAGGCCTTCTCCGGGGGCCCGGGGTCGCTCGCACCGGTGACGGCGGAAATCGAAACTCTCAAGAGCTACGTGCAGATCATGAAGGTCCGTTTCGGCGACAGCTTCGACGTCACCTACCAGGTGGACCCTAAGGTGAGCTCCTGCCGGATGCTGCGCATGCTGCTGCAGCCGATCCTGGAAAACAGCATCCTTCACGGGCTCCGTGATATCGACCGCAAGGGATACATCGTTGTGCGCGCGAGGCGTGAGAGCGATGCGCTCGCGATCGAGATCAGCGACAACGGCCGGGGTATGACGTCGGCGGAGATCGAGAGGTCGATCCGAGGAGACATCCCGCAGGACCTGACCTTCAATCGCGTTGGTATCGCCAACGTGAGAAGGCGCATCGAGCTGAATCACGGCGAGGCATACGGCCTGTCGATTCGCAGCGCTCCCGGCGAAGGAACGTCGGTGTCAGTTCTGCTGCCCGTTCTAGAAGAGACCGAGCGGGCCGGCACAGAGGTGGACCATGTATCGGGTGATGGTCGTTGATGACGAGCCCCTCGTAAGGATCGCGCTGCGGACAATGCTTCCGTGGGAGGACCACGGGTTCCGCTGCGATCTGGAAGCAAAGAACGGCGAACAGGCGCTGGAGCTTCTTCGCGCAAATCCCGAGGTCGCCGTGGTCTTTCTGGACATGGTCATGCCGGAGATGGACGGCCTCGAGTTCATCCGCAGGGCCAGGCTGGAAGGGAACCGCGCCGAGATCGTAGTCCTCAGCGCGCACGACGATTTCTCGCTCGTGCGGGAGGCGTTCAAGGCCGGTATCCGCGACTACATTCTCAAGGCGGACCTGGATCCGGCGCGCGTGCTCGAGGTGGCAGAGACCGTGGTGTCGCGGATAGAGGAGCAGCAGACCGACGAAACGCTCCGCGCCAACCTGGTTCGAAGGGACGCGGCGCTTCTGAAGCAGGAGATCCTCAAGCGCCTGGTGACCGGTGCCGTTATTGAAGATTTCGACTCACAGCGTACGCTTCTGGGGATTCGGCTGGGAGGCAAGCTTCGGCTCGCGATTCTCTGGGTGGATGACTACGAATCGGTACGGTTCCGTTACGCGGGCGACACAATCGAATCGTTTTCCGGCGCGTTTCTCAACGCGGTCGACCAGGTGCTGTCCCGCTACAGATACGGAGAGGCGGTTCAGACCGCGAACGACGAGTTCTGCGTTCTGCTCGGCTTCGATGGTGCTCCCTTCGACCAGATCGACCGGGCAACCTCCGAAATACTCGATGAGATAAAGCGCAACCTGTCGCATTTTCTGAATGTGCAGATATCTTCCTACGTTTCGGTTACCGGAGACGAGATCGGCTCCGTTCCCGCGCTCTACGATTCGGCGCGCCGGTTCAGAAGCTCGGCAAGCAGGCTCGTGGTGAAGGCGCGGCGCTACATTCAGGAAAACTACGCCGATGCGGATCTGAGCCTTTCCGATGTCGCCGGTTCGCTTCAGGTGAGCACGAACCACCTGAGCTACCAGTTCGCACGCGAAACGGGAAAGACCTTCAAGGAGTACCTGATGGAGACACGGCTCGAAGCCGCGAAGAAGCTCCTGATGTCGACGCCGCTGAAGGTCTACGAGGTGAGCCGCCAGGTGGGCTACCGGAACGTCGAGCATTTCTGCAGGATATTCCGCCGGGTGACCGGGAACACTCCGGGAAGCTTCAGCACACAGAGTTAACCCGTCTCGGGAAAGAGGGTTTCGACATATAGAATCTCGGAAATGCAGGTGTTGTGCGAGGGGGGAGGGCTGCTTTGCCGCGGAGGCTTCCGGAAGGTCCGGAAGCCTCCGTTCATCTCAGGGTCAGTAGCGGTCGCTGTTTCGCGGACGCTGGCCGCCGCCCCCGTGGCCGCGGTTGCGATCGCGGTTGTCCTGTGCTTCGTTCACACGGAGCTGGCGGCCGTCGAGCTCGGCGCCATTCAGGCCGGCAATCGCTGCTTCAGCTGCTTCGGAAGTTGCCATCTCCACGAATCCGAAACCACGAGCGCGTCCGGTCATCCGGTCAGTGATGATGTTGACGGACACGATCTCGCCATACTGCGCAAAAAGCGACTCGAGGCTGGCGGCTTCGGTACTGTAGCTCAGATTACCGACATACAGTTTCTTTGACATCCTGGCTGTCTCCGGGGACTCTGCCCCAATCAATGCGGTGACTGGTATTTATCAACGATAAATCAACCGTGCCCTATTTGTACGCCGGAGTTTTGGAGAGGAGGAAGAGGCTGGAGACGTAGAAGGCCATTTCCGCACCGCCGGTGACAGCAACACAAGTTTTCGTCGGTAGACGCTCGACAATTGTGTCACGCGCACCAGCGAACCAGTAACTAAAGCATAGCATGACCCTGAAAAGAGATCAAGAAAAATGGCGTGAGGGTCGCGGCGCCGTCAGTTTCCCGTCAGGTCGATTTCCCGTCCGGTTGCTGCAGCGTCGTCGGCCGCGAGACAGAGCTGTATCAGCCGGCGCTCGGACTCGGCGGGGTAGAAGGGGTATCCGCTGTCGATGGAACTGATGCTCTTTTCGAGAAAATCGCGCAGCTCGAAGATCTCACCCGACGTCGAGGCGATCTCTACCGGCTTCGGCGCACGGTCTTCTCCGGTCTGATGGAAAAGACTGAAAGCCGGTTTGTCGGTCCTGTCCATCGCACCCGACCAGAGCGAGCGTATCGATCCGTCCGTTCCGACGATCTCCACCACCTGGTGGTGCTCGAAACCTCCGAGCGTCTGCGCGACAACCGCGAAGCCGCCGCCGGCGAAGCGAACGGTGGAGCCGAAGTTCTCATACATTCCCCGGCCGCCGTGACGCGAGGTTCCCCAGGCGGACACGGACAGCGGCGTCCCGCACTGCTCGAAGTACCAGAGAAGAAGATCGTAGAAATGGATGGGCTCCTCGAGGACCCAGGACCCGACCGTGTCCCTGTTGTACCGCCAGCCTCCGGCGCCGTTCCGGTAGGGGAAGCGGAAGAGGTTGAGCATCGCATACTGCGGCGTGCCGATTCCCCCCTCGTCGATGATCCGCTTGATTGCGGCCCACTGCGGCGAAACCCGCATCTCGTGGACAATGGACAGAACCGCGCCGCTCCTTTTTGACGCGGCGATGATGGCGTCACAGTCGGAAACCGTCGGCGCCATCGGCTTTTCCAGGATCACCGGTTTGCCCGCCTCGAGTGCAGCGACCGCGATCTCCGTGTGCAGGTGGGTCGGAACGACGACATCCACAATCTCGACCGCAGGGTCCTCGATGAGCTTTCGGTAGTCGGTGTATCCGGCTATGCCCGGATTCTCCCTCTGGGCAAGCTCGACCGATTCGCGTGAATGCGATGCGACGGCGGCGAGTCGCGCATCCGCTATCTCGCCGATCGACTTCGCGTGAAGCCTGCCCCAGGCTCCGTAACCGACTAGTCCTACCTGCATCACCCTGCTCATAGAACCACACCTCCTCGCGACCGCGAACTGGAGTCCGCGACATCACCATCATAGCACTGCACGGCGGACACGTATGTCGGCCGGGAAGTTCATGCTATGGTGGTGATATGACGACAGACCGTCGGCCGGCCGCGGCCGTCGAAGCGCTCTATGCCTCCTCGATGTACTGGGTCACCCTGGTGATTGTGCTCGCCGAGGCGGGGGTCGTGCGCGCTGCCCTCGAGCGGCGGCTGCTGTTCATCGGCGCAATTGTGTTTCTTGCAAGCTCGCTTGTCCGGAAGCCGGATCTGCTCTTCTGGCTCGCAATCGCGGGGCTCGCCGTCGGCCAGCTCTTCGTCGTTGTCTACGGGCTTTCGGCACAGATCTGGGCGGACAGTCTCACGGCGAACGCGGGAATACTCGTGCTCTTCGTCGCGATCCCGTTTCTTTCACTCCCGATGAGCGACGACCGCTATCTCGATGCGGTAAGGCGCTTCCTTGGAGGTGAAACCCGCGCGGGCCGCGGCAGATTCGTGCTTCTGGCGCTGGTTCATCTGTGCATGACCGTAGTCATGAACATCGCTTCGATCCCCGCGCTGCAGAAGATGCTGCGCCGGATGGAGCTTCCGCCGCGCTACCTCGTTCGCCTCTACACGGCGGGATATGCCTCCTACATGGTTTTCTCCCCCTTCGACGGTGTCGTCAACATGGTACTGCTCATGGCTTCGGTAACCTACAGCGCCTATCTTCCGGCGGCGGTGCCGATGGTGCTCGCGATTACCGCAGTCTCGGCGTTTCTTCTTCCGCGCCGGGCTCCGGCAAGCACCGGCTCCGAAAAGGAGACAACCGCCGCCCCCGCAGCGCGCGGGAACCGCACGCTCATCGCCTTCCTTTCTCACATCCTTGTCATGATCGCACTCGTTGCGGCGGGAAATCTTCTCTTCCATTTCCGCACGCCCACGCTGATGACCGCCATCCTTATCACCCTCTACGCGCTCTTCTGGTCGGCCACGCTCGGAAAATCGAGGCGGTGGATCTCCGAATTGCGCCGGCATGCCTCACTGGTTCTGGAATACCGGCGGTTTCTCGCCTTTCTCCTTGCAATGAGCTTCTTTGGCGCCGTGCTTGCCCACACGCCCCTCAAGGGTGCGATCGGCGGATGGGTTCACTACCTCTCGGGACTTCCCCAGTATCTTATGCTTCTCGCCATCGTCGCCGTGACGCTGCTTCTGAGCCTCGCAGGGGTTCACATGATGATCGTGGTCACCGCCCTGGGCTTTGTGGTGTCGCCCGCGTCGCTCGGTCTCACCGCACCGGCCTACGCGCTCTTTCTGCTGACCTGCTGGTATGTGGCTATGTCGGTATCGCCCTTCGTGCCGTTTACAGCGGTGGTCTCAGAGGCGGTTGCTGAGCGGCCCCTCTCGGTGTCCGTCCGGCACAATCCGCTTTTTGCCGCGGTCATGCTCGTGTCCGGCCCGGCGGTCGTGCTTCTCGCAAATATCATGTAGGAGGATTCCATGTCGCGGAAAAGGGAAGACCCGACGCAGGTGATATTCACTGCCGAGAATGTCGCGGAGCTCCTTCCGGCTCCGGATCGAAGGCCTCTCTCCCCAGGCGAGATGCGCCTCGAGACTCTCTACTCGCTCATAAGTCCGGGTACCGAGCTCTCGTGGTACTCAGGCGTCCAGCGCGAGGTAGCCGGATCGAAGTTCGGCTACCCGGTCTATCCCGGCTACTGCAATGTCGCGCGGGTCGTCGAAACCGGGGCTGAGGTCGACGGATTCGAGGCCGGTGACCTCGTGGTGAACGGTGCCCCGCACGTGTCGGAGCTCGTGGTCGACCCTTCGCCCCTGCTCGAGTTCTCGCATCAGGACCTTCGAAAACCGCTCGCTAAATATCCGGCGAACGCCTCGCTCGAGCTCGCGCCGCTGGCAAAGATGGTGGAGATAGCGCTGACGGCAGAACGTGTTGCCGGATGCCGGCTCGGCGACCGCGTAGTAGTGGTAGGGCAGGGGATGATCGGCAATCTTGCGGCGCAGCTTCTCACGCTTTCGGGAGCGGAGGTGCTTGCGGTCGACACCTCCGACCGGCGCCTCGAGCTGTCGGGAGCCTGCGGCATCGGCCGCAGGGTCAATCCGCAGAGGGAGGACATCGCGAAGCTGGTTTCCGACTGGACCGACGGGCGCGGCGCAGACGTCACCGTCGAAAGTATCGGGAACGCACGGCTGATCCTCGATGCGGCCGAATACACCCGACCGCGCGGCAGGATCATCATGCTCGGTACCCCGCGAAGACGAGTGGAGATGAATCCTGCGCCCGACCTCTGGCAGGCGCACATGAAGGGCATCGAGATTACGGGCGCGCTGCGCTGTCAGTTCTACCCGCTCTATCCAGCTTCATTCGAGCGGCGATCGGTGCTGAACGACCTCGAGCTTGCCGTCGAACTGATCAGCTCCCGAAGGCTCATCGTCGAGCCCTTCATCACCGGCCGTTACCCGCCGGAATCCTGCCAGGAGGCCTACCGGCATCTGGTCGAGGCGGGTGACCGTGCGATGGGCCTGCTCTTCGACTGGAGCTGACGCGGCGCGTCGGCCTGCCTCGGCCATACGTGAGTTGACAGTCCGGAATTCCAGGTTTATAGTTTTTTTTAGTAAGTAAATAATTCCCAAAGGAGGACTGCAAGATGAAAGGAAACGTACGCTGGCTGCTGTTTTCCGTTCTCGTTTTTGCCGTCGCGGTCGGTACCGCCTGGGCCGGGGGGTCCAGCGAGAGTGCCTCGGGCGCCCAGGGACCCAAGAGCATCACCGTTCTGACCTGGAACCTGCCTCACTACGCCGATTCAATCAACGGCTGGATCAGCGAGTTCGAGGGCGCCAACAAGGGCGTCACCGTGACCTGGGTGGACAAGAAGGGTACCGAGCTTCCCACCTACTACCAGACCCAGCTCGCAGCCGGCACGCCGCCGGACGTCGTCGACATCCAGGGTGCGCTCTGGTACCAGTACGCGGCAAACGGAACGTTCATGGACCTTACTTCCCGCTTCCAGAAAGATGCGGACATGAAGAACCGGTTCGAGCCGAATATCCTGAAGGCTGCATCGATGTACGACGGGAAGTACTTCATGGTCCCGTTCTACACCCCGTCCACGGTGCTGTTCTATAACAAGCCGATGTTCAAGGACGCCGGCATCACGAGCCCGCCGACGACGATGGCCGAGCTCGTCGCGGACGCGAAGAAGCTCACCCACGGCAACGTGAGCGGGTTCATCACTCTCAATTTCGACTGGCTCTACTGGCCGCTTTTCCGCGCGAACGGCGTCGAGATCCTGAACGCCGACGGTACCAAGGCCGCCTTCAACACCCCGGCCGCGGTGCAGACGCTCAAGACGCTCGCAGATCTCACCGCATCCGGCGTCATTTCGAAGGTCTCCTGGACGGGCCGCTGGGTCGAGCCGAACGGCGAGTTCGGCGCTGGAAACGCGGCCATGCTCAACGCACATCTGCCGGCGCTCAAGGCCTTCGAGTCGCAGAGCAAGTGGGCGAACGATCAGACCGTCGGCGTGGCAGCCTTCCCGGGCAAGTGGTCGGTGCCCAACTATCACGGCTTCGGCATCGCTGCTAAGTCGAAGTACCCGGACGTCGCGTGGAACTTCGTGAAGCTCATCACCAACGACAAATGGGCCAAGAACGCCGCAACCGTGCTCGGGACGCTGAGCGGCAACTCGGTTGCCGACAACGCGCTGATAAACGATCCGAGCTTCGCCAAGGACAATCCGGTGGTTGCCGAAAGCTTCAAGGTGGACCTCTCTGAGGCGGGAAATCTCACGGGTATCACCCGTACGCCGAAAGACGCCCAGATCAAGGACGCGGTCTACTCGAACATCCAGAAAGCACTCTTCGGACAGGTGTCTGCGGAGAAGGCGCTCGCCGATGCCGAGGCCTCCGTCAATCAAATTCTCGCTGGACAATAGGTCTCACCTGATACAACAATGAACAGTGCGCCGGCGTCACGCCGGCGCACCGATCTTCCGGAGGATGCATGGCGATACTGGCCCGGCAGCGGCGACGGTCGCGCTCTCTCATGATAATCGTGCTCCTCGCACCCTCACTGATCGTGTTCTTTCTCTACCGCGCGGTCCCGATTATCTGGAATCTTGTTCTTTCTTTCGAAAAGTGGAATTTCGTCGATGTTCCGAAGTTCGTCGGCATCGCGAACTACGCGAAGATCTTTGCGGACCCGATCTTCTGGGAAAGCTTCAAGAATACGGTTCTCTACTTCTTCGGTGGCTCGCCGATCGCGATTGTTCTCGCGCTCGGGCTGAGCCTTCTTGTGAACAAGCCGCTCAAGGGGCGCAACCTCTACCGGGCCCTCATCTTTCTTCCCTATCCGATTACACCGGTCGCTATCGCCATCATCTGGAAGTGGCTCTACGACGACAAGGTGGGGCTTATCAACTTCATTCTGCGGTCGCTCGGCCTCACGAAAGAGGGGATAGGATTTCTCAGCAATTTCACCTGGGCGCTGCCTTCGGTAATCTTCACTACCATCTGGCAGGTGCTCGGCTACTTCGTGATCATCATGCTTTCCGGTCTGCAAACCATACCGGACGAGCTTTACGAATCGGCCGAGCTCGACGGGGCAAGCGCGGCACAGCGCCTCTGGTCAATCACGCTTCCGCTGATCCGTCCGACCATCTTTCTCTGCTTCATTGTGGGCATCATCAACTCCTTCACCACCTTCGATGTGATCTACATCATGACAAACGGGGGCCCGGGGCACGCAACCGAGATTCTGGTCACCTACATCTACAAGAATGCATTCACCTTCAATCAGATAGGCGCGGCAGCGGCGATGACGCTCGTGATGTTCGTTTTCCTTCTTGTCATAACGGCCGTCTCGAACAGAGTTTCCGGGGGAGAAGCCGGCGGGGTGAACTACTATGAATAGGAAAAGCGTTGTCCGGTTTGTCGATCACCTGGTTCTCGTGCTTGTCAGCATCGTAATGATCGTTCCCATCTACTGGGTGCTCAAGACCAGCCTCACGGGGGAGAACCTCTTCAACTATCCCCCCTCCCTCATTCCGAAGAATCCGAACATCTACTACTTCGTCGATGTGTATTACTGGATTCCATTCCTGAGATACTTCTTCAACAGCGTTTTCGTCTCGCTCATCGTTGTGCTGGCGAACATCCTGTTCAACGCGATGGCCGCCTACGCGTTGCGGTTCAAATTCCCCGGGAAGAAGCTGCTCATCGTCACCTATCTTGGTCTGATGATGATACCCTTCCAGGCAACCATCATTCCCGCGTTCCTGCTTACCAAGTACATGGGCATGCTCAACAGCTACATCGGCCTCGCGTTTCCGCTCGCCTCGACGATCATCAATATCTTCGTGCTCAAGGCAGCGTTCGATGCGATTCCGGGCTCGCTTTTCGATGCGGCGCTCATCGACGGCATGAAGGAGTGGCGGATCCTGTTTAAAATCTATATTCCACTGTCCAAACCCGCAGTCGCGACCAACATCATCCTCACCTTCGTTTGGTCGTGGAACAACTTCATCTGGCCGCTCATCATCATATCCAACAAGGACATGCAGACGCTGCCGCTCGGCCTTTCGACCTTCCTAAGCTACTTCGAAAACACGAGCGGGCAGATGTACGCGTTCGTCATCATGGTCATCGCGCCGATCATCCTGGTCTTCTTCATGAACCAGAAGCGATTCATAAGCGGCATGATAAGCGGAGCCGTCAAGGGATGAAGCTCGTAAAATCGATCGGAGACGTCATTCGCGGCAGCATCGCCAACTCCATCGTGATCTTCGTAATCGTTGCCGCGCTCGTCGGATGGCTGGTGTTCGTCAACCTGAATAACGACGGCGTGATCACAGGAAGGGTGGTGGACTCAACCGGCAGCCCGGTTGCCGACGCGCGGGTGCTCGTCCGTGAAAAGACGCTCCAGCTCATCAAGCCGCCCGTCGGCACGGACACCGACGCCAACGGCGTCTTCCGCTTCAAAGACATGAAGATAATCGAGTTTCTGATTTCGGCAAGGAAGGACGGTTACACGAGCCCCGAGCCTGTGCACTACCATCTCTATTTCAAAGGCGAGCACTTCAAGGTGCCGAAGCCTCTGGTTCTGACGAAGGAGTAGGACGTCGGCCGCCCACGGCTTCAGGCGCCGGTTCCCGGCGCCCTCTACCGGCGCTCCATCACCTGCTCGATTTCCGCCATCACCTCCGCCGGGAGGGGACCGTGACGGAGGGCTCCTGCGTTTTCTTCCACCTGCTCGACGGTTCTGAACCCCGGGATCGGAATGGTCCGTTCGCTTCTCGCCCAGAGCCAGCCGAGGGCGCCCTGAACTAAAGTCCGGCCGTCCGACATCAGAAGCTCGCGCAGCTTTTCCAGCCTCTCGAGAAGCCTCTGGTTCGGCGTTCCGCCGCTGAAATAGGTCATCCAATCAGGGCTTTTCTCGCCGCGCACGTCGTTGGCGGGCAGGCTGGCGCCCCGGGAGTATTTCCCGCTCAGCAGCCCCATCGCAAGGGGGGCGCGATTGATGCTTGCGATGCGGCGCGCCTCGCAGAGCTGCACGATGGCGGGCGCATCGTTGAAGACGTTCATCTGGTGCTGCACTGCCGCGCAGTGGCCGCCGTCGGCGAAAAGGCGCGCGCGCTCGGCATCGTCGGTGCTCCACGCGTAGGCGCGGATCTTACCGGCACGGACCAGATCGTCGAGGGTGTCGCGCACCTCCACTGCCCGTTCGATGTCGTAGCCGTTGAGGTGAAACTGGTAGAGATCGATGTAGTCGCTGCCGAGCCGCTTCAGGGAGGCTTCGCAGGCCTGACGGATGTATCCGGAGGAGGCATCCTCGCCGGTGATCTGCCGCCTGCTCTCATCGAATACGTTTCCGAACTTGGTTGCGACGACGACCTTCGAACGGTCGGTCCCGAGAGCCTTTGCAAGCACCTTTTCGCTGTGACCGGTGCCGTAGACATCTGCGGTGTCGAAGAACGTCACCCCGAGCTCCAGGGCGCGCCGAATTGCCGCCACCGACTGCCCGTCGTCGACATCCCCCCAGCCTACGGCATCTTCACCGCGCCAGAACGGACCACCGATGGCCCAGCAGCCCAGACCCATCGCGCTGACCTTTACCGAAAGCTTTCCAAGTGTGCGTTGACCTTCCCACATGAGTCCATGATATCGGCTGGGAGGAGAGCTCGCAACCGGCTGATGACCGCGAGTGCTTTCGCGACCGTCACTACGCCGGCAACATCAGTTCCAGACGCCGGCGAGCGGCGACCGCTGCGCGGAAATGCCGAGCGGTGAAAGGCCGAAAATCGCTTCGACGGTTCGAAGCAGCGAGTAGTGATCGAAGTAGCCCGAGTAGACCGAGCCGACAGGGACGTGCGCGCCGGCGAAAAGGGTGAGTATCGGCGTGGTGGAGACCGGCTCGGACCCGGGGCCTTCGTCAAAGGTCAGGACGAAGAGGCTGTTGTGATCCTTTGCCCATCGGACGTAGCCGTCCATGTTCGCACGCAGCCAGGAATCGGCTGCCGCCGGCGAGCCGTCGTGCATGTCGTTCTGGAGGTCGGGAACGACGATTGCCACGCTCGGAAGCGCGCTGAAATCGGACGGGAAGTCGGTGAAGGGCATGTTCACCCTGTCCGGTGTATTGGTGAAGGCGGCCCACGGTGCGTGCTTGCGCATGTAGGCGTTGAAGGCGTCGCCGCGGTAGCCGACCGCCGGGAGCCCCTGCGAATAGCCGCCGAAGGTGTAGCCCCTGTCGATGAGCGAGTTGCAGAGGTTCGGCCCGGTCAGGTCATAGTGGCCGTCGTCGGTTATGCCGTGCTGAGACCCTGCGAAGAGGGCGATGTAATTCGGCTCGCTCGGGTGGGTCACCGCGTGTGAGTTGGTCAGCAGGAGGCCCTGCCGGATGAGCGAGGCGATCCAGGGCTCGGCTTCTACCTGCGCGGCAGAATGATTCTCCTCGATTACGATGACGACGTGGTCAAACGCGGGAACGTCAACGGCGGAAGCGGAACTGCATCCGGCGAGGAGAAGAACCAGGCCCGCGGCGAGCACGGGCGGGTAGATCATTTTCTTCATCATGCAGGCATACCGCGACCGGTTGGTCTTCGCATTGCCGGTCCGTCAGCTATCCGTGGTTCGGGGCGGCGGGCCGTAGGTGCCGCTGATCGATTCGGCCTCCTGCTCCCGCTCTTCCTTCTCTTCGCGTTCGAGCTCCTCCTCGACCTGGTCCAGGGCATTCTTCTTGTGAACCGGACGTTTGCGTTCGAAAACGTAGAACGCGGACGGCACTACATAGAAGGTCAGGATTGCCGAAAAGAGGATTCCACCGAGCATGACCACGCCAAGCCGCTGCGCATACTCGCTGCCCTGTCCCTTTTCGAAGATGAGCGGGAAGCTGATGACGAGCACCGTCAGGGTCGTCATGATGATCGGGCGGAAGCGAAGGCGCGCCGACTCGATGAGCGCGTCGATAAAGGGCATGTTCCCCAGCCGCTCCACCACGAAGTCGAGGTAGAGAATTGCGTTCTTGGCCGAGAGACCGATCAGCATGAGCATTCCGAGAAGGCCGAATATGTCTATGCCGTTTCCCGACAGAAACACCAGGAAGAGCGCTCCGATGAGGGCGAGCGGCACCGGGAGCAGCAGGTAGATCGGATACCGGAACGAGTTGAACTGCGCGCCCATTACCAGGTAGGCGAGGAACAGAGAGAGCAGGAAGATGATCGGGCCGAGCACCGAAAGCCGGCCGGCGAGAGCTGCCGGACCGAATCGGTTGCCCGAGGAAAGGGTCACGCCGTTTCCGAGCAGCCCCTGCGCGGTGAGTGACTTCTCGATCTGCTGCTGGAACTCCAGCGGCGGCGGCGCATCCGGGGTAAGGTTCATGGTGACCTGGTCGGTGTAGAGCCTGTTGTACCGGCTTATGTTGAGCGGCGTTGTGTTCAGGACGAAGCTGCCGAGCTGACCGATCTGCAGGTTGGTCTTCAAAGCAGGTGAGTAGATCGGCAGGCTCAGGAGCGATTGCTCGCTCGCCAGGTACTTGGGATCGATCTGAACCTGGATGGGATAGCTCTGCCCCTTGTCGCTTACGTTCGCGGCGTTTGTTCCGGAGGTGTAGGTATTGAGGACGCCCGCGATCGTAGACGCCGTGAGGCCCGTGCCTTTGAGGAGAGTCTGGTTCGGGACGAAGTCGTTCTCGACCGAGGTGCGCGACAGGTCGTCGGAGACGTCGCCTACGTACTTGTTCTGCTGCAGCGCAGTTACGATCTCGCTCGCCCGCTTGGTGAGCGTCTCGAGGTTGGTGGAGTTGAGGTTGACACTGAAGGACGAGCCCTCTCCACGGAACCCGCCGCCCGCGCTAATGAAGACACGGGCCGAGGGATAGTCCTTGACCAGGCCCTGGATTGCTCCCCGGTATTTGCCGATGAGGTCGTAGACGTTCGGACGCTGCCCTACCGGAACCAGCTGCACGTTGACGTTGGCGAAATCGGCCTGTCCTCCTCCGCCGCCGCCGAAGAAGCCTCCGCCCACCGTGGTCTGTATCGTCTCGACCGGCTGCTGGTTCATCAGGAAGTCCTCGACGCGTCCCGCGACCGCATTGGTTATCTGTGTCGCTGTGCCCGACGGCATCCTGACGTGGACCTCCATGTTGCCGCTGTCGCTCTGAGGAACGAAGTTGAAGGGTATGTGCGGGACCATGAAGACGGCCGCTCCGACCAGAAAGACGCCGGCGCCGATTAGAACCCATCGACCGCCGGTAATGATACGGCCGAGGCTCTTCACGTAGGCCTCGCGGATGAAGATGAGGCCCGCTTCGGTCCAGCCGTGGAGGAGCGCCGTGATCGATTCACCGAGGTAGAGGACGATCCGCCCCACGTAGTTGACCACGCTGAGCGCCACCGGATAGAGCAGGATCACCGGGAGAAAGACGAAATGATGTGTCAGGGCTATCGCGATGAGGAGCGCAATTCCCACAACGATGCCGAAGGGCTTACGCCACGCCCGGAATCCCCATTTGAACGACTCCCCGACGCGCGTGAAGCTGCGGAAGAAGTCACGGAAGCCGCGGGGCTCCGAATCCGGCGTGTAGGCCATCCGGACGGTGAGGAAGAGCAGCGCCTCGAACCAGGAGAAGAAGACCGCGGCAGCCAGCCCCAGCGAGAACTGCTGCAGATAGGATCCGACGATGCCGCCGATGAAGCTCACCGGCAGGAGCACCGAAAGCAGTGAGAGCGACGAGGCCGCAACCGCGCTGAAAACCTCGCTCGCCCCCTTGAGGACCGCCTCCATGCGTCCCTCGCCGAGCGCGCGTCGTCGCTCGACGTTTTCTGCAACGACGATCGAGTCATCGACAACGACGCCTATGGCGACAATCAACGCGAGCAGCGACACCAGGTTGAGGCTGAAGCCCATCAACCGGTACAGCACCGGCGCGGCGGAGAGCGCGATAGGAATCGCGAGAATCACCGAAAAGGCGGTGTTGAGCCGGCCCAGGAAGAGCAGAACGATGAAAGCGACCACCACCGCTGTTGTGAACAGCTCTCGGTAGGTGGAGTCCACCGATCCGACTATCGGCAGCGTGGTGTCGTTGCTGATGATGACGTTGTAGCCTGACGGAAGCTGTGTCTTAGCCAGCTGCTGGCGCACCGCCTTGGCCACCGCCACCGCGTTTCCGTTTGATGTCTTCTGCACCGAGACTATGACTGCAGGGATCTTGTTGACGCGGGCGATGTCGGTGGGGGCGCTCGAGTTTCGGACGGTGCCGAGGTCGCCCACCGTGACGTTCCGGGTCGCGTCTACGAGAATCTGCGAAATCTGGTCAACATTCTGCGGGACGTTCTCCGTCGCAAAGCTCAGCGTGTTCTGATGCGTCGTGATCGATCCGATCGGCTGGTTGATGGCCGAGCTGGTAATGGAGTTCACCACCTGCTGGGGAGTCAGGTTGTAGAAGGCAAGCCGCTCCGGATTGAGCAGCACCTGAAACTGCCGGGTAGGTCCGCCGTCGGTCTGCACGTTCGCAACGCCGTCGATTCGTTCGAGCGTGGGAGCGAGAACGTTGACCGCGTAGTCGTTCACCGCGGTGAGGTCGGCGCCGCCGCCGGTCAGGCCGAACTGGAGAATCGGCCGGGCGTTAGGGTCGAAGGTGCGTACCAGCGGTGTTCCCGCACCGTCGGGAAGCCGCCGGACAGCGGACGAAACCTGTGCAGCCACCTGGTTCGCGACGCTGTTCTTGTCGACGCTCGGATCGAAGCTGAGGATGACCCGGCTCGAACCCTGGCTGCTTTCCGAATTGATGTCCGTGATGCCGCTGATCGTCGAGATCGAACTCTCGATGACCTGCGTGACCTGCTGGTCGACGACGCTCGGCGTGGCTCCGGTATAGTTGGTCGAGACAACAACAACAGGGATGTTGATGGTGGGAAAGAGGTCGACGCCGAGTCCGAACAGCGAAACGATGCCGAAGACCACGATGCTTACGAATATGCCGATGGAGAGCACATACCGGCCGACCGAGAACCGGATCGCCGGGTTCACCTTGTTGAAGAGCTTTTCCTCCATCTGGCGAAGCGTTTTCATTGATTTCCTCCGCCGCCGGCGCTGGTCCTGTTCGCGGTGGCTCTGGTTCCGCCGCTGCCGCTCTGGTTCGACTGCTGCTGCCCCAGAGGCGCGACGTCAGCGCCTTCGAGGAGTCCGGGCGGCGGGCTCACGATGACTTCGGACGAGGAGGTTAGCTGAGTTACCGCCGCCATGTCGGCAGTCTCCGCCAGAATGGCCACAGGCTGCTGCTTGGCTTTCCCGTTTTCTATGGTGTAGACGTAGGTCTCGGTGCCTGAGGTCTGAAGCGCGGGTATTGGAACGAGCGATCCGCTTGCCAGATTGACAGGGTAGGACACGGTGCCCACCGAGCCGTAGGGAAGCGACTGCTCGGCGGAGGTGAGCGTTGCTGCAAGCGGAACGACGCCGTTCACCGGCGCGGACGGCGCCTGACTGACGCGCGCGTCGTAGGTCTTTCCCGACATGGTGAAGGTCACCGTGTGGCCCGGCGTAAGGGCAGGCGCATCGGCCGGCGACACACTGAAAGTCACCTCCCTGTCGGCGCTTACCAGGAGGAACGCCGGCGTATTCTGTCCAACGAACTCACCCACCTCGACGTTGACCGAGGCGATCTGTCCGGCGAAGGGCGCCTTTATCCGGGCGTTCTGAAGGTTCAGCTGCGCCTGCTTTAACTGGTTCTGCGCCTGATCCACCGAAAGCTGCAACTGCGCGATGTTCTGCTCGTAGGCCTGCTGATTCTGATTCAGCGCAATCTGCGCCGCCTGCACGTTCGCCTGGGCGGTCTGAAGCTGACTCTGGGCAGTATCGAGCTGCGATGAAGAGGCGCCGCCGGCCTTGTAGAGCTCCTGCTCGGCGGCGTAGTTCTTCTGGGCGGAGGAGAGTGCGGCCTGTGCCGACTGAAGCTGGAGCTGCAGCTTCGGCGCATCCTGCGCCGCGTTCTGTTTGCCCACAACCAGGTTGATCTGGGCGTTCTTGAGCGCCACCTGCGCGTTGTCCAGCGCGAGCTTGAGCTGCGAATCGTCGAGCTGGATCACCACCGCTCCGGAAGTCACCCAGTCACCCGCCCTGTGCAGTACTTTCGCGACGACACCTGAAGTCTGTGCCGCAACCTGACTCTGGGTTACCGGAACCACCGTCCCCGCCGTCACGTGCTGCGCCTGAAGAGTGCCGTTTTTCACCTTCTGCGACTGAACCGGAATCGGTCCGCCGCGCCCCGGCCTTCCGCCAGGTCCACCCGGCCCGCCGTGCTGCGCGCTTTGCTGTGCGCTCTTCCCGGAAGCGGATCCCGACGAGCCACTGCACGCCACCAGCAACGCGATCAGCGTGGCTGCCGCGGCCACCGCTCCAAGTGCCCGAATCAGTCCTTTTTGACGACGTTCAACTGCTTTCATGGGTTTCGATCCTGTCCTAATTGACGAAAATTGGGTGCTGCCAATTACTTCCATATGTTACGAACCAACCGGTTGTCACGGCATGAACGAAGAATGAAAATACCATAACATTTTGTTATGGAATTACTCGCGTAAAACTGCGCGGGCTACCCTCTATAGTAATCAGGATGAAGGCTTGCCGACTGCACCCGCCGGGACGGTCAGCGGATATCGCGCGCTGTTGAACAACGGCGCAATTTCGCGTATGTGTGTAGGCATCAGGAGAATGAAATGAAGATCTCACTGCGACTGGCGATCGCACTGCTACCCGTTCTGCTGCTCGCCGGCTGCAATCTGTTCAACGCGCCCGCTATGGAGGTCAGGGACGTATTGTCTGGAACCGTCATCCAGAACAGCGGAAGCGCTACATTCAGCAGCAGGCCTACTGGCTGGTATGAGTTCGAAGCGGTGAATGTGAGTTATCGGACAATAACGTTTACCGGCAGTCCGCGCGTCCAGATTTCGAATAATACTGGCTTTGATTACTCCGATACCGCAGCGCCCGGCCACTACGGACTGCCCGCTACGGTCTCCGAGAGCTCGAGCGTGAGTTTTTACATTGATTTCAAGAGCACTTTTGGGAGCGCAAATTTCACGATTCCCACGGACAAGGGTAACTTCTACTTCAGCTTGAAATACTGATCATCTGCCGGCCGGACAGCCCGGTTCTGATGGTCTCAACAGACAGTGGCCCCCGGAGCCCGAGGTGGTGTATACTTTGAACATCAGCAATAGCTGACAAGGAGATGTCCACAGTGTCCGTGCAATCACTGGACCGCGTGTTCGACATTATCGAATTGCTCTCTACACAGCATCAAGGCATGTCGATTACCGAGATCGGCCGGACGCTCGACCTGCACAAGAGCACCGTATACCGCCTGCTCAGCGTGCTGAAGGAGCGCGGGTACGTCGATAAGGGTGCCGAGAACAACTTCTACCGCATCGGCCCCCGCTTTGTCGATGTCGCGAGTCTCTATCTCAACAAGCTCGAGATCAAGACCGAGGCAGAATCCTTTGTCCGTTCGCTCTCCCGGGCAGTCAACCAGACCGTCTATACCGCCATCCTCCAGGAAGCATCGGTGGTCTACATCGAGAAGGTCGAGCAGTTCGACAGTCTCCGCAAGTACTCGATAATCGGACAGCGAAAGCCGGTCTACTGCACCTCGCTCGGAAAGGCTCTCATGTTCGATAAGACCGACGACGAGATCCGGACGACGCTCGCGCCCGTTCAGTTTCTTCCTTTCACCGTACACACGCACACGTCGATCGACAGCTTCCTCGCAGATGTCGCCCGCTGCCGGCAGCGCGGCTGGGCACAGGACGATGAGGAGGAGGAGATCGGCATACAGTGTGTCGGGGCCCCGGTGTACGACTACCGGGGGCGGGTCATCGCCGCCGTCAGCGTATCGACACGGAAAAAGGACGACGTGGACCTGGATTTCAACGTTGTTGGCCCGCAGGTGGTGGAGACGGCACGGGCAATTTCCGCAAGGCTCGGTGCGCGCCTTCCTGAGAGTATCAGGAACCGTGTTGGTAATTAGCCGATAGCTTTTTCCCTCGAAACAACTTAGCTCCTTTCTGACCGCGAAAACCGTCGCTTGGTCCAGGTCTGTGTCCAAGTCCTGATACTGCCTGTACCTGTTCCAGGAGCATCAACAAGCTTCTTTATACCTCAAATAATCCTTGACGTAGGGCCCAACCCGGTTTAGCATGATATGGAAACCTCGTTTCATAATACGAAACAAAAGGAAGCTCAAACGTGCGTGTCGACTTTGCAGAAATAGCCGAGGTCCTCCAACAGATTCTTCGCCGCCGGGGGTTCCGGCCAGAGGACGCCGTGCTGAGCGCGCGGCTGTTTGCCGAGGCGAGCCGCGATGGGGTCCCCTCTCACGGACTGAACCGGTTTTCTGCCTATGTCGCTGCCGTTGATCGAGGTGAGATCGTACCGACCGCCGTTCCTGAACGCGTCGGCACGGCCGGCGCTCTCGAGCGATGGGACGGCAGGCATGGACCCGGCAATCTCAACGCGTGGCGGTCCATGGGCCGGGCGATCGAGCTCGCCGGGCAGTACGGCATCGGGTGCGTGGCGCTTGCACGGACCAACCACTGGATGCGCGGCGGCGCCTACGGCTGGAGGGCGGCCGAGGCGGGATTCATCGGCATCTGCTGGACCAACACCATTGGTAACCTTCCGCCATGGGGCTCCGTCCAGCCGGCCGTCGGGAACAATCCGATGATCATCGCTGTGCCGCGAAAGGCGGGCCACATCGTGCTCGACTTCGCCATGAGCCAGTACTCTTACGGACGTCTCGAGAGTTACCGGCGTGCCGGCGGAAAGCTGCCGTTTCCGGGAGGCTATGACACCCGTGGAGAGCTGACCACCGACCCTGCAGAGATCGAGCGCACGCAGCGGCCGCTGCCGATCGGCATGTGGAAGGGATCGGGCCTCGCGCTGATGCTCGATCTTACAGCCTCGATCCTCTCGGGCGGAGACTCCACGAACCGGATATCCAGAAGGCCGACCGAACACGATGTGTCTCAGCTGTTCATCGCCGCCCGTCCGCAGTTCGGGGGAGAGGCCGGCGAGAGCTGGGCGGAATCGCTCGTGGAGGAGACGATAGCCGCGCTGCGTGGGGCGACGCCCGTCGCGCCGGAGACGGAGGTAAGGTATCCAGGAGAGAGGGTGCTGGAATCCAGGCGGCGCGCGGAGGCCGAAGGCGTCGAGGTGGATGGTGAGGTATGGAGTCTCATCGCGAGCATGCGGTAGCTGAACGAATAACGGAGGCATTCTTTGGAAACGCGGTACAGCGTGGACCCTGTCCACTTCAGCGCAATGACGACGGCGGATCTGAGGGAGAAATTTCTCATCGAATCACTTTTCGACGGCAACGGTCCAAATCTCTTCTACGTCGATACCGACCGTGTGATCATCGGCGGCGTCAGTCCGTCACGGCCGACGCCGCTCGCGGTAGATGCGAGCATCACCGGATCGGACAATCTGCTCGACCGCCGGGAGCTCGGCATCATCAATCTCGGCGAGCCGGGGGCCGTGAGGGCGGACGGGAAGAGCTACAGACTTGCGGGGCTCGACGTGCTCTACGTCTCCACCGGAACCAGAGAGATCGAGTTCAGCAGTGAGGACGGCTCGAAGCCTGCGCGCTTCTACCTCGTGTGCGTTCCGTCGCACGCGAAGTATCCGACGAGCCACATGACGCAGGCCGATGCCGAGTCGGAAGCGCTCGGCAATCAGGAGCAGGCCAACAGGCGCACAATCTACCGGTACATCCATACCGGCGGAATCAAGAGCTCACAGCTGGTGATGGGTTTCACGCGTCTCGAGCCCGGCAATGTCTGGAACACCATGCCGCCTCACACGCACTCGAGACGAAGTGAAGTCTACCTGTACTTTGATTTTCCCAAAGACGATGTGGTTTTCCACTACATGGGCAGCCCGCAGGAGACCCGGCACCTTGTGGTACGCGAGGGACAGGCGGTCGCCTCCCCGAGCTGGTCCATCCACTCGGGGTCGGGTACGCGTGCCTACTCGTTCGTGTGGGCGATGGCCGGAGAGAATCAGACTTTCGCCGACATGGACGGAGTATCTATCGCGGGCATCATGTAGCACAAAACACCCGGCCGCGTTGTCGGTCGAGCATAGTTCACGGAAGGAGGAATGTTATGAGAAAACATTCGAAGGCAATTGTGATTGCGATCGCGCTGATGGCGCTGGCCGGCGCTGTCTGGGCAAGCGGCGGTAAGGAACAGAGTGCCTCGGGCGGCCAGGCAGCCTCGGGGAGCGCACCGGCGAAGACCTACTCCTGGTCGCTCGCGTCCGTGCTGCCGGCAAGCCACCCGGTGAATAAGTCGCTCGAATACTTTGCGCAGCTGGTTTCCGACGGCACCAATGGCCACGTGAAGATCAAGGTCTATGCCGGCGGCCAGCTCGGCGACGAATCGGCATACATCGAAGGGGTCAAGCTAGGAACCATCGACATGGCGAAGGTTTCCTCGGCACCGCTTGGGCAGTTCGATCCGAAGCTCCAGGTCTTGAGTCTTCCCTACATATTCAGCAGCGAGAAACAGCAGCAGGACGTGCTGAATGGGCCCATCGGAAAGCAGCTCATGGCGGGTCTTTCCACCCATGGCTACAAGGGGCTCACCTTTCTCGACGCAGGATTCCGCAGCTTCACGGTCAAAGAGCATCCCATCAACAGTCCCGCGGACCTCAAAGGGCTCAAGATTCGCGTCATGAAGAGTCAGCCTCTCATCGACGTCGTGAACGCTCTTGGGGCGGTGGCAGTCCCCATGGGTCAGTCGGAGGTATACACCGCTCTGCAGCAGGGCGTCATAGACGGCTGGGAAAACAACCTTCCGACGGTGCTGGCGTTCAACATGCAGGAGGTCTGCAAGTACTTCTCCTACGATCGCCACGCCTCGATTCCCGACATCCTGATAATGAACCAGAAGAAGTTCGACGAGCTTCCGGCAGAGTACCAGAAGGCGATCATGGATGCGTCGGCCAAGACCGCGGTCTACCAGGTGAAGATCTGGGACGACTATGTAAACACCGCAAAGCAGGAACTCGTAAAGAAGGGCCTGATCATCAACGAGGTTAGCGACCTCAAGGCGTTCCAGAAGTATGCGCAGCCGATCTACGACAAGTTTGCGCCAACGGTTGGAAAGGACCTCATCGACGCCATCATCAACACCAAATAGCGTCGCGTCCTGTTTCTCACATACAGGAGAAAGAACATTGAAACTCCGGGCGGCCGCGATCGAGCGACCGCTCGCTTTCGACCGGCAACATCCCGCGAGGCAATACTATGTCGTTTGACAAGATACTGGACGGCGTCGAAAAGACCCTGCAGACCCTGACCGCGATACTTATCGGATTGCTGACGCTCTTCGTCAGCTGGGAAGCCTTCGCTCGCTTCGTGCTTCATTCGGGGCAGTTCTGGTCCGAGGAGGCATCTCTCATCGCGATGACCTGGATCGGTCTGATCGGTGCGGCAGGGGCGGTGTGGTCCGATGGTCACATCAGCCTGAGACTCATCGTGGACAAGCTGCCGCCTGTCGGCCGGCAAATCATGCACGCGTTCGCCGATCTTGCCGTCGCCTTCTTCTCTTTTGTTCTTTTTCTGACCGGGCTGACGCTGGTCGAAGGGACGATGGGCGGAACGTGGTCATCCATCCCGATCCGGATTGGATACACGAACATGATCGTTCCGGTTACCGCGGCGATGATGTGTCTGTTTTCGACGGTCCGGTTCATTCACAAGCTGGTGCGGATCAGGGACGGGTCCGGAGAGGACGATCCATCCGCCGGTGCGGACGCGTCTGCGGGCGCCGGTGCGGACGGGAGGGGGTAGAACGTGTCGCCGCCTCTGATTCTGATCGGTTCCTTCCTGCTGCTCGTTCTTGCCGGTGTGCCGATATCCTACTGCCTCGGCATCGCCTCCATTGTGACCGCATGGTCCATGGGCTTTCCTGCGGTCGTTGTCGCCCACCGGTTGGTGGTGGGAATGCAGTCTTTTCCGCTCGTTGCCATCCCGCTCTTCATCCTTGCGGGCGCGATCATGGCGAAGGGTGGTGTCGCGCGCCGCATAGTCGACCTCGCCTATCTGCTTGTGGGCCCCTTCCGCGGCGGCCTCGCCATGGTGAACTGTATTCAGGCGATGTTCTTCGGCGGCGTTTCGGGCTCGGCGCTTGCCGATATCTCATCGGCGGGACCGATCCTCATCCCGATGATGACACAGAAGGGCTACGACAGGGAGTTCTCCACCGCACTCACCATTTCGGCCTCGACTCAGGGCATCATCATCCCTCCGAGCCAGAACATGATCATCTACGCAATGAGCGCGGGCGGCGTGTCGGTGGGAGCGCTCTTCCTCGCCGGCTACATTCCCGGCATCATGATCGGTGTCGGATTGATGATCACCTCCTACATAATCGCGGTGAGAAGGCACTATCCCCGTGAGAAGCGTCCGCCTTTCAGGCAGTCGATACGCGTTGTGATCGACGGTGTGCTCGCGCTGCTTGCCGCGGTGGTGATAGTCGGGGGCATCGCCCTCGGCATTTTCACGGCTACCGAAGCATCGGCAATCGCCGTAATCTACTCCGCGCTGCTCGGTCTTTTCGTCTACCGGGAGCTGAAGCTGCGCGACCTGTGGACCGTGCTCATGAATTCGGTGAAGATCATCAGCACCGTCATGTTTCTGATCGGCTCGGCCGCGGCGTTCGGCTGGCTGCTGGCACGGCTTCAGGTTCCCGCGACGGTGACTGCAGCCTTCGCCGCTCTCGGCGGCGGTCCGGTGGTCATGCTCCTTCTGATGAACCTGCTCCTGATTCTTCTCGGAATGATCATGGACGTTGCGCCGCTCATCGTCATCACTACGCCGATTCTCCTTCCGGTGGCGCAGGCTGCCGGGATGAGCCCGGTGACCTTCGGCATCGTGCTGCTTCTGAACCTGGGCATAGGGCTCACGACCCCGCCGGTCGGGACAGGGCTGTTCGTCGGCTGCTCGGTGGGAGGCACCACAATCGAGAAGACAACCCGAGCCATGGTGAAGTTCTGGCCCGCCATGATCGCCGTACTGCTTCTCTCGACCTTCGTACCCTGGTTCACCGAGTTTCTGCCGAAGCTCATCATGAACATAAGCTGAGATAGGAGAAAAGACTATGATACTGGACAGTTTCAGCCTGAAAGGCAAAGTGGCAATCGTGACCGGCAGCAGCACCGGTCTGGGACAGGGCGTCTGTCTCGGATTCGCCGAAGCGGGCGCCGATGTCGTCGGGGTGGACTACGTCGAATCGGGCGAAACCAGAACTGCTGTGGAGAAGCTGGGACGGAAGTTTCTCGAGATCAAGGCCGACCTCATGTCGATCTCCGCCATCGAACCGATCATGAAGAAGGCGGTCGAGACCTTCGGCCACGTCGATATTCTGATGAACAACGCCGGCATCATCCGGAGAAGCGACGCAATCGAGTTCTCCGAGAAGGACTGGGATGACGTGATGAACATCAACCTGAAGACGGTATTCTTCTTCAGCCAGGCGGCCGCGAAGCAGTTCATCAAGCAGGGAACCGGCGGCAAGATAATCAACGTGGCGTCGATGCTTTCGTTCCAGGGCGGCATCCGGGTTCCCTCCTACACCGGATCCAAGAGCGGGGTGATGGGAATCACCCGACTGATGGCCAACGAATGGGCCAAGCACGGCATCAACGCCAATGCGATAGCCCCAGGGTACATGGCCACCAACAACACCGCCCCGCTTCGAAAGGACGCCGAACGCAGCAAGGAGATCCTCAGCCGCATTCCCGCCGGCCGGTGGGGAACCCCGACCGATGTGCAGGGCGTCACGGTTTTTCTGGCATCGGCGGCGAGCGATTACGTCAACGGTTACACCATCGCGATAGACGGCGGCTGGCTCGCCCGCTGAGAGCCGGAACGGACATCGCGCGCCACGGCACCACCAGCGACACCACGCCGGCATCCTGCCGCGGCGGGCGTCCCGTCCCAGCATGCGCCGCGGCCGCCGGACACCGCACCTCGCCGCAGGTCCATCGCTGCCGGTGGACCTGCGGCGCCCTAGTCTGCGATACTGATCCGGAAGGAAACAACACATGAGTCAGACTCTTTTCGACCTTACCGGGAAGCTCGTCCTCGTGACCGGCTCCTACCGTGGACTTGGGTACAGCATGGCAGAAGGCCTCGCTGCGGCCGGCGCAACGGTCGCCGTCAACGGCCGCGACGCCGCGAAGGTGGACGACGCGGTGGCGCGGCTCCGGAAGGCGGGGCACAAAGCCGTCGCATGCGCGTTCGACGTGACCGATTCCACCTCCATCTCGACGGCCGTCAGGGACCTCGAGGCCTCGGAGGGTCCGGTGGAGGTGCTTTTCAACAATGCCGGAATCGTCCGCCGCGAGCCGATCATCGAGATGTCCGAAACCGCATGGCGGGAGGTCGTAGATACCGACCTGACCGGGCCGTTCCTCGTCGCCCGGGCCGTGGTGCCGGGTATGATCGATCGGCGGCGCGGAAAAATCGTCAACACCTGCTCGCTGCTGTCGCACGTTGCACGGGAGACGGTAGCCGCGTATGCCGCGGCGAAGACCGGGCTCAAGATGCTCACGCAGGCGATGGCAGCCGAGTGGGCGCGGTACAACATCCAGTCAAACGCGATCGGTCCCGGCTACTTTTCCACCGAGCTGACCAGACCTCTCGAGGAGAACGCCCAATTCGACAGCTGGCTGAAGAGGCGGGTCCCCGCCGGACGCTGGGGAGATCCCCGTGAGCTGGTCGGTCCCGCGGTCTTTCTGGCCTCGGCGGCTTCCGACTTCGTTAACGGCCACATCCTCTACGTGGACGGCGGACTTCTCGCGCAGATGTAGGGCGAAGGCCGCTCCGCCCCGGCTCGCGGCCGACAGCCGGCGCTTCGCGGTCAATACGGATATTTGGCATAAGTAACTATCTCGTAAATACTTGTAGTGAAATATCAACACGGTTGTTGATACCACCTTAGGGGTCACAGTACAATAGCAGGATGGAGCGCGAACCGGAGCGTATTGAGCTGCTCGAACGTGCCTTCGCCGCCGCCTTCGAAGAACGGGAGGAGGCGGGACCGCCTCTATTCGCCCGCGCGCCCGGCAGGGTCAATCTGACCGGTGAGCACACCGACTACAACGGCTGTCCGGTCCTGCCGATGGCACTCGAGCGCGACGCCGCCGCGCTCTTTCGGCCGCGAAACGACCGTCTGGTCCGCGTAGTGAACCTGGACCGCGCCTATGAGTCTTTGACCTTCGAGCTTGCAGCACAGATCGCACCCTATCCGACCGGCAGCTGGGGTAACTACATCAAGGCCGGGGCACAGACGGTGATCGACTACGCGACCGGAAGCGGTGCGTCCCTGTCGACGCTGCGGGGCGCAGATATAGTCGTGGGTGGCAACATACCGGAAGCGGCGGGGCTCAGCTCCTCGTCGGCGCTGGTGGTGCTTTCCGCGCTCATTGCGCTGAGCAGCAGCGGTTTCAGCCTCGAGGAGAACCGCCCATCGCGCGAAGTCCTTGCGCAGCTTCTTGCAGCGGGGGAGCGCTACGTCGGCACGCAGGGCGGAGGCATGGACCAGGCTGCGTCCCTGCTGAGCCGCGAGGGTTCGGCTCTGAAAATTGACTTCAATCCCTTCGGCGTGCAAACCGTGCCGCTTCCGGCAGGTTTTGCGGTAGTGGTTGCAAACAGCATGGTTCGCGCGCCGAAAACCCGCGAGGCGATGGACCGGTACAATCTACGAACCATCGAATGCCGGCTCGCCGCTGCAATTGTTCGCGCAGAGTATATAAGGCGATATAGAAACGAACCGAAGCTGGATCTGATAGGCGATATGAGCCCGGAGAATCTGGGGCTTACCGGGGAGGAGATCGACCACCTCGTCGCCGAAGCGGTGCAGGAAACGCCCTATTCGCTCGAAGCTGCCGCACGCGCGATCGGGCTTGCCGCGGGCGAGACTGCAGACCGATTCTGCCGCCGGCGAGATGGCTCGCTTCTTTCTGTGCCGGCCGAAGGGCTTCGGATCGCGCAGCGGCTGCGCCACGTCCGCGAGGAGTGGGCGCGCGTCGAGGGCTCCGTGAGGCTGCTCGAGGCCGGCGATGCCCAATCCTTCGGCAGCCTGATGTACGAGTCGCACGCGAGCTGTCGCAATCTGTTCGAGATAAGCTGTCCGGAGCTTGACGAGCTGGTGGAAACGGCGCGCTCGGCCGGCGCATCCGGCGCGAGGCTTACTGGAGCGGGCTTCGGCGGCTGCACGGTGAACCTGGTGCGGGAGGAGGAGGCCGAAAGCTTCGCGGATCAGCTCCGCCTGAGCTACCACCGCGAGCGCCTGCACCTCGGCGAAGAGGATGCGCGCCGGGCGGTCTTTGTTTGCCGGCCGGGCGGCGGCGCCCGTGTTGCAGCGTTCAGACCCGGTCTACATACATCATGATGTCATCGCCCGGCGCGTAGAAATCCCTGATGGTCGCTTCGAGAATGTAACCCTGACGCTCGTAGAAGTCCCGGGTTTTACGGTACTCCGGCTTGCCCGATGTTTCGGCTATGATGAGCCGCCCGCCCGACCTCCGGACCTCTTCCCGGGTGCGGCGGAGGAGCGCTCCGCCGACTCCCCGCCGGCCGGCCGAAGGATCGGTCGCGACCCAGTAGAGATCGTAGGTGCCCTCGGTGAGCGCCCGCGGACCGTGACAGGAGAATCCTACCACACGGCCCGCCTCGAGACAGGTGAGAAAATAGTAGCCGCTCTGCTCGGGTCCCATGGAAAAGTACTCGCCCAGAAGCTCGTCGACGGTGGCGACCTCTACGTCGGTGAAGACTTCGACACTTTTTGATATCGCCATGATACCGGCGACGTCCTCCCGACTGGTCTCACGAATTTCAAAGGAATGAACGCTCTCACTCACCCGTTGCTCCTTTTACGACGGACGCCCGCTCCAGGGCGAGCTCGACGATTCGCCGAAGCATCTGCCCGTACGCCAGGCCGGAAGCTGACGCTGCCCGGGCAAAGCCCGCGTCGCGCGCAAGCGACGGATTGGGGTTGACCTCGAGGACGTAGAAGCGGCCTGAATCCTCGCGCACGTCCACCCGGCCGTAGCCGCAGCAGCCCATTGCCCGGTACGCGGCGATGCCGAGCTCGCTGAGCCTGAGCAGCTCTTCGGGCCGGACGCGGGCGGGATATCGGCCGGGGAAGCGGTCCGACCACTTGTTCTCGAAGGTCTCCAGCCGCTTCCGCGGATCTTCGCAGCTCGAGAAGTCGATCTGTCCGGTGCCGGCTATTTCCGGCACGGCATTGCCCCACACGCTCACCGAGAACTCCCGCCCGTCGAGGAATTTTTCGACCAGCGCAGGCTGGTGGTAGGTCTCGATCACCGATTCGATCCGCGCGGTCAGATCACGGTCGTTGTCGACAACCGAGTCCTCGCTGATCGCAAGGCTGCAGTCCTCGCCGGCCGGTTTTACGATCACCGGATAGGGTATTCTCAGGCGGCCGCCCGGCTTTGTGAAGACCTGGGACGGCGCTGTCGGGACGCCGGCGAAATCAAGCAGCCTGTGGGTGAGCGCCTTGTCCAGACAGCGGCCGAGCGCGCCCGGATCGGCGCCCGTGTAGCGGAAACCGGAATCTGCGATGATCCGGGCTGCGACGATCTCTCCGCCGGCCGTGGAAAGAGCTGGATCCGTTCCGGTCCCCGAAAGGCCGGCGAGCGCTTCGCAGAGGTTGAATATGACGGTGGCCCCGGATTCCTGCCGCGCGAGTGCCTGCTCGAGGGCTTCCGGTCCGTCGACCGGATGCAGCGATGCGCGCAGTCCTGCCTCGGCCAGGGCTTCGGCTACGGCGGCCGCGATCAGTGCGGTCTCCTCGTCAGGAATCAGATCGCCTTCGACGCCGCGGCCGAGGGAGCTGACCACGCTGTAGACTACGGCTACGCGGTCCGGCACAGCTGATCGTGATCTGGATCGAACCATAGTGGTGACCGGTCGTCCGGGCTCCCGTTGTAGTTGACCGTGATTTCCTCTCCCGTGTCGATGTCCCGTACCGCCACGTACTCCATGACCCTCTCTTCGAATCGGCGGATGTAGACAGCGTTGGGGAAGTTGGAATGGTTATAGATGGAACCAAAGCCGAGCACAATCCCCGCAGCATCGGTTCCCCATGCGTAGTGATAGTCGCGAAAGAGAGTGGACTCAAGGAAGAGCCACTGCGGGTGGGGAAGCGCCAGCACGGGCGCCTGCTCGATGACCTCTCCGCTTCGGACCGGCTCCGAGGCGTACACGCCGCGTCCGCGGCCCGGAGTCTCGTTGATGAGAAGCATATGGGCGGATTCTACCACCACTGGCCGGATGTCGATCAAGTGAGCGGAAGGCCGGCCGCAGAGGTTTCCGGCGGTCGCCGGCGATCCTTTTCCGGGTCCGGCATATCGTGCATAATGTCGCGGCCGGAGGAGGGAGAGAGCGTGGAAAGAGGGAGGCCGGATGTGCCCGGGGAGACGATCCGCCGCATCGAAGTGCGGGAAGCGCAGCGGTCCGACGTCGCGCGCATCGCGGAGATCTACAATCAGGCGGTTCTCAGGACGGTGGCGACCTTCGACACCGAGGAGAAGTCGCTCGATTCCATGGCGGAGTGGTTCTCGCATCACGGCGGGAACCATCCGGCAGTCGTCGCGGTGGACGGGGATGCAGTGATCGGCTGGGGCTCGCTCTCCGCCTGGTCGGACCGGTGCGCCTACTCGGGCACCTGCGAGGCCTCGATCTACGTCGACGAGGCAAGACGCGGTGAAGGGGTGGGGGGAATCCTTCTCGATGAGCTCATTCGCCGCGCACGGTCTTCCGGCATGCACACTATCCTCTCCCGTATTGCCGGTGGAAACGAGGTGAGCGTACGCATGCACCTGAAACGCGGCTTTTTTCACGTAGGAACGATGAGAGAGGTTGGCCTGAAGTTCGGCCGGCTTCTGGACGTAGATATGTATCAGATCATTTTGGACCACGGGGCATCATGAGCTTCCGATTCGAGACCGAACATCTGCTTCTTCGCGAAGCGGGCATCCGGGACGGGCGCGCGGCGGCCGCGTACTACATGCGGAACAGGCAGTTTCTCTCACCCTGGGAACCGATTCACGACGCGAGCTTTTTCACCGCATCCGGACAACGGCGGCTCATTCGCGCGGACCGGCGCGGCCGGAACAAAGACGCGGGCCTGAGGCTGTGGATCTATCTCAAGGGGGCGCGATCCCGCGACCCCATCGGGAACATCGCCATTTCGAACATCGTCCGCGGTGCGTTTCATTCCTGTTTTCTCGGATACAGATTGGACGAAAGAGAGACTGGAAAGGGTTACATGACCGAGGCTGTCCGCAAAATGGTGGAGATAGCCTTCAACCGCTTCGATCTTCATCGCGTCGAGGCCAACGTCATGCCCCGGAATGCCGCCTCCATTCGTGTCCTCGAACACTGCGGATTTCAACTCGAAGGACTTTCGGAAAAGTACCTCAGAATCGCCGGTCAGTGGGAGGATCACCTCCGGTATGCACGGATCCGCAGCGGCCCGGGCCCGGGCTGACCGGTCCCGAGCGCTCTCGGGGCGCGGTTGATCTTTCGCGCCGGATCGGGTAGGGTAGCGCAAAGGCAACATACCTATGGAAGTCCGGCGGGCGCTCTCGCTGTTTCTCCGCTCGAAAACTCACCTCACGCTTCTGGGGATTCTGGCTGCTGTGGGTTTCGTGTCGGCACTCGCAGGATTCACTCCCGCAGGTCCGGTTCTCGCAGCAGTGATCTATCTGGCAGGCGCTTCGAGCCTCTTCTTCTCACGCCGCGGCGCCGAGGCGATAGTCGCGCGGCGCGGGAGCGACGCGGAGGCCGAAGCTCTCGAAAGGATCGAGGCCGCCCGGAAGCTGCGCGATCGTATATCCTATCTACGGCTTCCCGACGCCGAGGTGAGCCGCGCCGTCGAGTACGCCCTCCTGGTCTCCGGGCAGTTCCTCGAGGCGTGCGCAGCCGGGCGCCGTTTCGTCCCGCGACTCTCGGCCGAGCTCGAGGACATTCTTGCAGCCTGTGCCGACTACCTGAAATCCGCCGACGCGGCCTCCAGCTCAAAGCGTTACGGTGTCGAGGGCGCGGACGACGCGGACGGTGGACGGGCGGATTTCGCCTCCGCCGCCGCCGCATTCATTCGCCGTTCAGCCGATCAACTTTCGGAAATCCGTGAGAGCGAGTTCCCTCGCGTAGCGGAGGGCCGTGATGTCGAAACGATGCGGGATATCGACGAGACGTAGGGGAGGAGCCAATGCGAGAAGGAGTGACCCGAACCATTCGCACGGCGGCGATTGCGCTCCTGCTCACCGTAGCCGGCTACGCCTCGGTTCAGGCGCTCGATGCCCGTCTGGTGTCGGCGGAAACCGATCTGGTGCTCCGGACCGACGGGAAGGCAGATGTCTACTACTCTCTCGACTGGCGCGCCTCAGGCGGCGAGATGCATGGCTTCTATTTCCAGGGCGCCGCTGCGAATCCGGTGTTCAACCGCGACCGCTGCTACGCGGACCTTCCCGGAAACGAACGGGTACCGCTGTCCATCAGCGCGGCGGGCTCGAACAGGTACGACGTCGTGCTCGCAGGCGGCCGGGGCTTCTCCGGCAGCGCAGTCTATTTCCTCAACTACGGAGCAGATCTCGCAGCGGCCGGCCTCATCGGATCGACCACCTCCTCCGAGCATGGTGAGCTTTTCTATTTCGACTGGGCACCGGTGGACTGGGAATATCGGCTCGACCATCGCACCGTTCGCGTGGTGCTTCCCCTGGTTGTCCCGTCTGCGGATATCTCGCAGTCCTACATGGACCAGCTCGGCTTCCTGACCGAGCCCTATGTCAATCAGGAAAACTCGATCGACTACTTCGGCTCGGAGGGTCAGGACGGCAGGTACTACCTCACCATCCGGTTCCATCAAACCGATGTTGCTCCGAACGCCTCGATGCGCCTGCAGTTCTATCTGCCGGCCACTCTCATTCCCTTTGCCGAGGGCGTACTGGGAAACAGGCCGAGAGGAGGGCCGACGCCTCAGGCCCCGGAGGCAGCGCCTCCGGGCGCGCCCCTCGAGCGGCTTGCCGCCCATCCGGGCTTCTACCTCTTTCTCGTGCTGGTGGTCCTCGCGGCCGTCTACCTCTATTTTCGCAAGGACAGGGGCTTCGCTGCGGTGATCGGTAAGGTCGAAGGGATCTCCTGGGCGGGCGACAACTGGCTTCCGCCCAAACTGGTAGTGGGATCATACCAGGTGCCGGGGAAGATAGCACAGGAGCTCCATCCGGTGGAGGCGGCGCTGCTTCTCGACATGCCCCTGCCGCTCGTTGTTGCGATGATCATCGACGCTCTCGAAGCGGAGGGCATCATCCGGAAAATCGCGCTTTCTCCGCTTCAGATCGAGATCCTCAGTTCCCGCCGGGCCGCGAACGAGATCGAAGAGGCCTTCCTCGGCTGCTTCGCTCCGGACGGTACGGTGCTTTCCGGCCTTCTGTCCGACTTTTTCGAGGAGCGGATCCGATTGCTCCAGGAGAAGGTGTGGGACTGCGACCTGGATGCCACGCGTGATTACTGCCGCAGGAAGATGGAGGAGGGCGAGAAGGCTGCGGCCGCGACACCGGCAGGGACGGGCCGTCCCGATCCCTATTTCTATTACTGGCATCCGTTATTCTTCTATACGGGCCATCCGGATCACGTGACGAACCTGGGACTGCCGGCGGAACTCTCGGGCGGCTACGCGCAGTTCATGGCATCCTCCTCCTGCTTCCAGGGCTGTTTCAGCCCCGACAGCGCACTCTCCGGCGGCGTAAACGCCTGTTACTCCGCCTGTCACAACGCGTGTCATTCGGCATGTCATTCGGCGTGCCATTCCGCGTGTCACTCGGCATGTCACTCCGCCTGCCATTCAGCCTGTGTATCCGGGGGTGCCCATTGAGCGGCAGAGGCGGCGGATCGCGCCCGGCACCCTTCCCGGTGAGCCGGCTCGCCTGGATCAACGACTTCTTTTCGGCAGTGCGGCCCTATCTCTTTTTCCGCGATGAGGATGCGGTGCTGATCCTTCCTCCCAACCGCGTCACCTCGCTCAATGAGAGTGCGACGCGCATCCTCAGTCACATGTGCAAGAGGGGACGGATCGAGCTTTTCGATGGGCTCCGGGACGGCGAGCGGGCTGAGGACGTGAACCGCTTCTTTTCGAATCTGAAAGCGATGTACGAGGGAGCCCTCGACGACACGGATGCGGCGCTGGCGGTGGAACGAACCGCATTCAGCTTCGATTTCACGAAGCTGCCCGTCCTGGGTGAAATCGCCGTGACCTACCGGTGCAACAACCGGTGCCTGTTCTGCTACGCGGGCTGTGGTAACGGTACATGCCGTCGCGATGGAATCGCGACCGATGGAATCGCGACCGATGGAATCGCGACCGATGGAATCGCGGGGGATAGAATTCCGGCCGAGCTCTCCACGGGCCGGATCAAGCGGATCATCCGGATCTTCCGCCGGGACGCCCGGATTCCCTTCTTCTCGTTCACCGGCGGAGAGCCTCTCCTGCGGCGGGACCTCGAGAAGCTCATCCGCTACGCCGTCCGGATCGGCCTCCGCATCAACCTCATAACCAACGGTACGCTGGCGACGGCGGAACGGGCCCGGTCGCTTGCGCGTGCCGGGCTCGAATCTGCACAGGTCAGCCTCGAAAGCAGCAATGCAGTGCTCCACGACAGGCTCACCGGAGTGCGCGGCTCCTGGGAGCGTACGCTTGCCGGAATCCGCAATCTTCAGGCGGCCGGAATCGCCGTTCAGACCAACACCACGATTACCGCGCTCAACGCGGACAGGGTCGCCGAAATGCCCGCATTTCTCGCGCAGATCGGCATCATCCGTTTCTCGATGAACCTCTTCATTCCGACCTCCGCGGTCTCGAACGACGGCCTTTTCTTTCCCTATACCTCGATAGGACCGGTCATTGATGCGGTTCGGCGGAACGCGGTCGAACACGGGCTTACCTTCTTCTGGTATTCCCCTGTTCCCCACTGCCTCTACAACCCGATCTCGCGCGGGATGGGCAACAAATCATGCGCGGCGATGGATGGTCTTCTGTCGGTGTCGCCGCGCGGCGATGTCCTTCCCTGCTCCTCCTACAACGAGCCGATGGGCAACCTTCTCGAAAAACCCTTCCGGCGCATCTGGTTTTCCGACCGGGCTGCCTATTTCAAATACAAGCGCTATGCGCCGGGCGAGTGTGAAGGCTGCGACCGGTTCGTTGCCTGTCAGTCGGCATGCCCGCTTTACTGGAAGTACGCGGGCACCGGTGAGATCAGAAACCCTTCACCGGTGGCTGCGAGCGTCGAGGAGGCAGAGCTATGGCAATGAGATATCTCGTCCGCCCGCTTCCGCTTGCGCTGCGTCTTGCTCTCTACGCTGCAGTAGAGCTCGCGGGCATGGCGATCCAGACCCTGACGTCCGGCGGCTTTTTCCCGGGAACGGTGATCATGATTGCCGGAATGTTTCTGATGTTCGCCCGCAGCTACACCAACCGGCCGAAGGATCTCGGCTACGAGGAGTGGAAGCCAGTGAGCTTCGAGGAGGTGCGTCGCATTCACGGTAACCTCGAAGGGACGCGCACCATCGCGCTGCCGTTCTACCACAAGCCGGCTGCGAGAGTAATTCTGATTATCCTCTTTGTCATTCTTGCGGGTGTCGGTTTCTTCCTGCCCTGGGCGGGCCCGGACAACGGCGCGGGCCGCTATTTCCTTGGAATCCTCAACGCCTTTCTGGTACTGATCCCGCTGCTGTTCAGCGGCTCGGTGAAGCTGTGGACGCCGCAGGAGCTTGCGACGAAGCTTACCGCATTCGAGCCTGTCATGCACGAAAAAAGCGCGGACGGTACGGTCACCACTCCCTATCTGCGGTTCGACCGCGACAGCGACGGGCGGGAGATCCCCGAGGATCTTCGCTTCATGGTGGAGCTCAAGCGAAGTCCGGCAGACTTCGTCGGATCGCAGTTCCAGGTGGTGATCAACAACGGCGCAAACGGCGCGGTGCCCTACATGTACGCGGTGTTTCTCTGCCGCGGGAAGGGAACCTCCTACCGGAAGGTGACCGCAATGGAATTCGACGACATGGTCACCGAATCGGGCGGAGACGACGAGTACGGCACCCTGGTCGTCCGGCAGGAGACCTCAGGCACCGGCTACCACACTACCGAAGAGGACTGCAGGCGGCTCTACCGCATGGTCACGGCCGCCATGCGCAATCTGGGCAAGCAGTGAATCCTTTTAGGCGTGGACAATAAGAGAAACCGGGAGTAGGATTTCAGTATACAATTGGAACACTCCGAGCAGGTGGGATGAAACTCAAGTACAAGCTGACCGCTTTTACCATATTTGCCCTTCTCGCGCCCATGCTCGTAGTCTCCATATACGCCGCCTCTCTCCTCTACCGCAACATATCACTTGCCCAATGGACATTTCTTCAGGGCGTTTCGACCAGCCTGGAAAAGATGGTTCGCGAGGAGGAACAACGCTACGCCGACAAGATCAATGAGATTGCCGGAAGCGACTATCTCCAGGCGAAGCTCTACGTATACAGCAAGTACTGGGAAAAGATTTCGCCGGCGACCCTGGAGTTCGACCTCTACCCGTTCCAGGATTTCGTTCACAACAACATCATGTTTTCCAATATTGATAGCGCCCTCATCTTCCGAAAGAGCGGCAACAAGTTCGTCAAATTGACCGCCCGGGGCCCCACCGTGCAGCTGCCCGAGTCGCTCGCACAGGAGGCAGTTCAACAATATTACGCCGCGCCGCAGTATTTTCGCTCTTCGGACGGTATTTACTTCCGAATCAGCCGTCCGTTCTTCTCCTCCGGCCGCATGGTCGGACTGGTCATCCTGCAGAAGAGTCTCAACGCGGGGTTTCTCGATATTGTCGCTACCAGGTTCGGAGTGGAGCTCGCCGTATTCTCCGGAGAGAGCTTTCTTTTCAACTCGCGTCCCGACACCCAGGAAGCGTTGTATAAGTTGGTGAGTGCCGAGTCTTCCGACAATCGTGTCGCGTTCGATTCGAACAAGATTCGTTACCACGGTGTTCTGCGGCAGTTCGACTTCGGGAACGGCGTCCGCGGAACACTGATCCTCTACGCAACCACCGACAATATCGTCCGCCAGAGCTACACGCTGGTTCGAAAGATATCGGTTGTGTCGCTGGTGTGCCTCGTAATTCCTGTCGTTGTATTCGTACTCTGGGGTTCCAACCTGGTGCGCGCGATCCACTCGATTCTCAGAGCGACAAATGAAGTTGCTCTGGGAGACCTCGATCATCAGGTGCCGTCGAGAACCGCCGATGAGATCGGTCTACTGGCGAGCAATTTCAACGAAATGGTACAAAAGCTGAAGGTGGGCAGGACAGTCCTCGAGAACCGGAACAACGAGCTGCAGCTCAAGAACAGCTACATAGATGCAGTCTTTCAGAGTCTCATGGTGAACATTTTCGTGCTCGATTCGCAGAACAGGATTGTCGTCGCGAACCGGGGAGTGGAAAGCAAGCTGGAGTTTGCCGAGGATCCCGCCGGAAAGCTGCTTTTCGATATCGGTCAATTTGAATCGAAAAAGGTGGAATTGACCGGCACCCTGGAGTCGGTACGTCGGACGGGGGAGTTTCGGCGCATCCGGGAAATGGAGATTGGTGATGCGTGCTACGAAATCGATCTGTACCCGATTTCCGGGCAGAGCAGCCACGCAATGTCGATCGTGATGATCCTGGTGAATATCACCGACAGGCTCGAGACTGAAAGAGCACTGAACCGCTCGGAAAAGCTTGCGGCCGTCGGACAGATTGCGGCGGGACTCGCGCACGAGATCAACAACCCAATGGGCGTGATCCTCAACCACGTTCAGCTGATCGAGAGCGGAAAACTGACTGATCCCGAACGCAAGGTGTTTGTGGGAAGAGTCATGTCGGAAATCAGACGTGTCAGCAAGCTGATTGAAAAGCTCCTGAAGTTTGCCAAAGAGGATGCCGCGCCACAGAAGCTCGATTACCTCTCGGCGATTGCCGTGGACGTGCTCGACTTTTTCGAGCCCCGAATGAAGAGCGTAAGCGAGGTCGGCAATCCGTGTGCGATGCCCGAAGACGCCGGACTCGTGGGAAGGTGGAATGTTCAGCTCAACGGTGTTGAGACGCATGTCTGTCTCACGCGGGCCGAGGACGAACCGCCGGTGCTGTGCGATCGAAATGAGTTGCAGCAGGTGATAATCAATCTTCTGTCCAACTCTCTCAGGTCGGTCAGCGACCGCTCCGGAGTCATCCATATGCACGTTCGAAAGGGCATGTCTGGCGTTGAAATGAGCGTTCGCGACAACGGTGTCGGCATTCCGAAAGAGTGTATCCACAAAGTCTTCGAACCGTTCTTCACGCTGAATCAGGAGAACGGTACCGGTCTCGGACTATCTCTCTGTCAGAAGATCGTCCGGAATCATGGCGGTACCATTTCGGTCTCCAGCGTGGAGAACGAGGGAACCGAGGTCACTCTTGTGCTTCCGCGGAGGGATTCGGCCCATGGATAGAAGCGGGTTCGCGATTCTGATTGTCGACGACGAAGAGGGGATGCGTGAAGGGATAAAAAAGGCGCTCGATCTCGAAGGCTTTTCGGTGCAGACCGCGTCAACCGGCCGGGCGGGGATCGAGGCGCTGAAGCGTGGGGGCGTGGAGCTGGCGTTCATCGACCTCAGGCTCCCCGACATCGATGGCGTCGAGGTAGCCAGGCGGGTGCAACCCTGCCGTTGTCCAATCGTCATCATGACAGCATATGCCACGGTCGAAACCGCGGTGAGCGCCATGAAAATCGGAGTGGCAGACTATATCAAGAAGCCGTTCGACAACAGCGACATAATTTCGATCGCGGAGAGGTTCTTCAGAACACGCGAAATCAAGGCGCGGTCTGGCGGTTCGCTTCCTGCGTGCGCCGAAAAGCAGGAAGTCGACGGCTCCGCTCTCATGGTGCGAAGCGAGCAGATGCGGGAAGCTGTCGCATGCGTAGAACGAATAAAAGACGCCGAAATTTCTGTTCTTCTCCTTGGAGAGAGCGGCACCGGAAAGGAGGTCTTCGCACGTCTGATTCATCGCCGCGGCAACCGCCGCGATAAGCCATTTGTCGCGATCAATTGCAGCGCGATCCCGCAGGAACTGCTTGAGTCCGAGCTCTTCGGCCACGAACGCGGTGCCTTCTCCGGCGCCGTTGCGCAGAAGATCGGGAAATTCGAAATTGCGGCCGACGGGATACTGTTCCTCGATGAAATCGGGGACATGGAGCACAGGCTCCAGAGCAAGCTCCTTCGGGTGCTCGAAGAGCGAAGTTTTGAACGAATCGGCGGGACGCAGCCTGTTGAGTTTTCGGCGAGGGTGCTTGCGTCGACCAACAGGAACCTGCAGATGCTCATGGGAGACGGCACCTTCCGGCGAGATCTCTATTACCGTCTGAATGGAGTCCAGATAACCCTGTCCCCGCTTCGGGAACGATTGGAAGACCTCGAGGATCTCGTACACTACTATCTCGACTACTTCTGCTGCATGTACGGAAGGAAGGATATCACGCTTTCCAAGGAAGCATTGAGAAGACTGCGTGCGCATACCTGGCCGGGAAACGTACGCGAGCTGAAAAACGTCGTAGAGTCCTCCGTTCTGCTTGCCGAGAATAGCTCCGTTCTGCTGCCCGAGAACTTCCGGATCGAGTCGCTGGAGAGGGAAGACAGCTCCTTCGTGCAGGAAATCGAACAGGAATCGATCGTCGAAGCGCTTGAGAGCAACAGGTACAACCGCACGCTGGCGGCGCGCGCTTTGCAAATATCACGGAAAACGCTCTATAACAAAATGAAGAAGTTCGACCTGCAGTAGATCTTTCTGTTACCCAATTTTACCCGATTTGGGAAGTCGACCACGCCGGGGGCGCGGGTTCGCGTCTACTGCCGCTGATCGCTTCCCAGCGGGATTACTCTATCTCCTTACTCCATATATTCTAACAAAGTTCATGACATCAGTCATAACATGGCACGATAGTTGCAATGTATCAAGCACAAACTGTCAGGAGGTTTCCATGAAGAGACTTAGCGTGTGCCTGTTCGTTCTCGCGATTGCGGCAATCCTTTTGCCAACCGCCTACGCCAACGGGGAGAAGGAGGCGAAGTCCAAGGTGCCGGTCTTCGTAATGGTACCGAAGCTGGTACATCCGTTCTACGAGCCGTGCATCCAGGGATTCCACGACGCCGGCGCAAAGTACGGGGTCAAGACCGAAGTTGAAAGCCCGCCGAAGTTCGACATAGCACTGCAGGTGAAGGTGGTGGAGGACTTGATCGTTCGCGGAGTCGACGGTATTGCGATATCCGCCGTGGACAACAAAGGACTGGTAGCTGTCATCGACGAGGCACGCAAGGCCGGTATCCAGGTCATCTGCTTCGATGCAGACGCACCGGACACAAAACGGTCGACCTACATCGGAACCGTCAACGAACCTGCCGGCTACACCGCCGGAAAGTACATGTTCGAGCTGATGGGCAACAAGGGTAATGCCGCGATCATGCAGGGCGGGCTCGCTCCCAACCTGAACGAACGGCAGGCCGGTTTTCGCCGTGCCGCCGCGGAGACCAATGTGAAAATCGTCGCATTTGAGGACTTCCAGGCCGACTTTGCAACCGGTGTCAACAAGTCGGAGGCGCTTCTGCAGTCGTTCCCGGAACTGAATGCAATCTTCGGCGTTTCAGCTTACGGCGCGCCGGTGGCTGCAACGGTGCTGAAGGAACAGGGGAAGGCTGGAAACGTAATCGTCGGCGGCTTCGACGATCTGGCCGAAACCATCACCGGCATCAAGGACGGGTCGGTTCAGTTTTGTCTGGTACAGAAGGCATACAAGATGGGCTGGCTGTCGGTCGAGAAGCTACTGGACCTGCAGAGCAACAAACCGGTTCCGCCGGTCATCGACACAGGCCTGGTAATCGTCACGAAGGCCAATGTGGATTCGTACATGGATCAGGTGAAGGCAGAAGTTAACGATTGACGCGATTCCTCCTGGTGACGGGAAGGACGCGCTCCGGCGCGCCCTTCCCGGAACCTCGAGGGCAGCATGGGAGTTGTGAGGGTATGGCGGGGCAGAAGGTGGAAGAATACACAGAGAACAGGACAGTTGAAGCGGTTGCCGTGTCGAGCTCTCGAAATATCGTGACCACGCTGCTGCGAAAGAGGGAGTCGGCGATATTCCTTGCGCTGCTTGGCATCATGATCGGCATCACCATTGTCGCCCCGACATTTTCTACTGTCGGCAATCTGTACCGTGTGACCCGCCAGATATCTTTTGTGGCGATCGTTGCTCTGGGGGTGTTCACCGTCATCCTGACCGCCGGCATAGACCTGTCGGTCGGATCGATTGTGGGAATAAGCGGAATCGCGTGCGGACTCGTCATGGCTGCCGGCTTGTCACCGGTGCTTGCCGTGCTTGCCGGGATGGCCACCGGCATAGCGGTCGGACTCGTCAACGGCGCGCTCGTGGCATTTGTCGGAATCACGCCCTTCATCGTCACGCTCGGGATGCTCAGCATGGCACGAGGCGCCATCTGGGTGATAACAAAAGGCTGGCCGATCGAGAAGATCAACAGCTCCTTCATGGTCATCGGCCAGGGTGACCTCCTCGGCATACCGATCCCGGTAATCATCATGGTTGCCGTTGCGGTTGTGGCACATACCTTCCTGCGTTACACGGTTTTCGGCAGGCGCGTCTTTGCCATAGGCGGGAACGAAGAGGCTACCCGGCTCTCCGGAATAAACGTCAAGACAATCAAGTGCGCGGTGTATGGGATCTCCGGCCTGCTCTCTTCGATAACCGGAATTATTCTCGTCGCTCGATTCAACTCGGCGCAGACGTCCAGTGGTGAAGGCTGGGAGCTCGATGCCATTGCGGCCGCGGTGATCGGGGGAACCTCCCTGATGGGCGGTTCCGGAAGCGTCGTCGGGGTCCTCATCGGGGCGGCAATTATGGGTGTAATCAGAAACGGACTGGTGCTGATGAAGGTCTCCGCCTACTGGCAGACCTCGATCATGGGTTTCATCATCGTTCTCGCCGCAGTTATCGACCGGCTCAAGAACCGGCGGATATCAGGATGAACGATTTCCTCGTCGAGATGACCGGCATATCAAAACGGTTTCCCGGGGTTCAAGCGCTCAGGAACGTCGATCTGCGAGTCCGGCGAGGCGAAGTTCTCTGTCTGCTCGGAGAGAACGGCGCGGGCAAGTCGACTCTCATGAAGATCTTGACCGGAGTCTACCGGCCCGACCAGGGCCGGATCCTGCTCGACGGCGAGCCTGTCGAGTTCACCTCTCCACGTGACGCCTACACGCGAGGTATCAACATCATATTCCAGGAGTTCAACCTCTGCCCGAACCTCTCCGCAATGGAGAATGTATTCCTCGGAAATGAAAACCGGGGAAGGCAGGGGCTGTTTTCCTACAAACTTACCCGGCGACGGGCGGAAGAGCTTTTCTCCCGACTCGGGATCGATATTGATCCTCGCGTTCCGGTGGAACGTCTGGGCGTTGCTCAGCAGCAGCTCATCGAGATTTCGAAAGCGCTCGCGCAGGACACACGGCTGCTGATAATGGACGAGCCCACCTCTGCGCTTGCGGATGCCGAAATCGAGAGCCTCTTCGGTATCATGCGTGATCTGAAGAAACGCGACATTTCCATCATCTTCATTTCCCACAAGCTCGATGAAGTCCTTGCCATATCCGACCGCATCGTCGTCCTCCGGGACGGCGAGAACAGCGGTGATATCGAGACTCCGGACGCCGACGAAGCGACGCTCATAACGCTCATGGTCGGCAGAGTGCTCGACAACCTCTACGCGGAGCGACGGAACAGGCCGGACGGCACGGCCGCAGTGGAGCTACGGCATCTCAGTGGACCACCCAAAATCTCGGATGTCTCCTTCTCGGTCCGGAAAGGCGAAATCGTGGGGCTCGCCGGACTGGTCGGAGCCGGCCGAACCGAACTTGCGAAGCTCATCATCGGGGCGGTACGCAAGGACCGCGGTGAACTTGTCATGTTCGGAAAACGGGTGGAGATCAGGAGTCCGGCAGACGCCGTCGCCGCGCATATCGCATACCTTCCCGAAGACAGAAAGAATCTGGCATTGGTGCTTGGGATGACCACTCGTGAGAATATCACCATGAGCATTCACAGCCGGATCCGGGGGCTCTTCAACCTGATCAGCTCCGCGAAGGAGCGTGAAATCTCAGATTTTTATATACAGAGCCTGCGGGTGAAGGTGTCCTCCCGCGAGCAGCGTTTGGATACGCTTTCGGGCGGCAACCAGCAGAAAGTGGTAATCGCCAAGGCTCTTGCCGGTGAACCCTGGTTTCTCATTCTCGACGAGCCGACGCGAGGCATCGATGTAGGGGCAAAGGCGGAAGTGCACGCCATCATCGGGGAGCTTGCTGACCAGGGGGTCGCCATCCTCGTCATCTCATCCGAGCTCCCGGAGATACTGCATCTGTCGGACAGGATACTCGTCATGCACGAAGGAAAGATAACAGCCGACATCTGCCGGGACGAGGCTGACCAGGAACGGATCATGCGTGCGGCCATAGGAAGGGAACAACAGGCAATTTGATTGTCTGTCGACCAATAGATTCTCGAAGGAAGGAGACGCAGATGAAAAGTAAAAGAATTGTCGCAGTCGTGCTGGCTCTGTCACTCGTAGTCGTCGGGGCGGTGTTTGGTTCCGGTGGCAAGGAGGCGGCTTCGCCCACGAACGAAGTGAGGGTTGCATTCATGGTGCACGATCTGGGGAATCCCTTCTGGGCGACACAGGCGAAGGGCGCCACAGAGATGGCGAAGGCACTGGGCGTGCAGCTGACCGTGATCGATCTGCACGTCGATCCCGCGAAGGAGGTGAGCACCTGGGAAAATCTCATAACATCGAAGGTTGACGGCATCATGATTTCCTGTGTGGATGAGAAGGCAAGCCAGGAATACTGCAAGAAAGCGCAGGCCGCAGGGATCAAGGTAATGGCGGCAGTTCACCCGCTGAGCGGCGCAGACGGTTCGCTTTCGAACGACGAATACAAATACGGTTACCTCGCCGGCGTCGAAGCGGGAAAGTTCATCAAGGAAAAGCTGGGTGGAAGCGCAAAGTTCGCGCTTCTTGCCGCAGACTGCACGCCGTTCGTCATTCCGCGAACCGACGGCATCCGCGACGGCATTCTTTCCCAGGCACCCAATGCGAAATGCGTAGGTCGTCACGACGCATTCCAGACTGACAAAGGAATGGCGGTAACCGAATCTCTTCTGCAGGCACATCCTGATCTCGCCGTGATTGGTTGTCTGAACGACGACGGCGCGCTCGGAGCGTACGAGGCGATGGCGGCCGCAGGCAAGAATCCAGACACAGTCTGCATAACCGGCACCGACGGCATCGCGCAGGCGCTTGCCAAGATCAAGGAAGGGTCGATGCTCCGCGCGTCGGTTTCAATGGCACCCTATGAATCCGGCAAGAAGGAGATGGACATCCTTTACAAGATGATCAAGAACGAGAACTGCGAACCGCATCAGAAGATCGTCAACGAAGCGATCACCATTGCAAACGTAGATAAGTACCTGTAGAGGTACTGTGATGTTCTGCCCTCCCGGCTCCATCCCCGGGAGGGCGACATCACCACCACACGGGTATCACAGAGAGCGAAGGAATGCAGACAATACTGTCCGTTCGCGACATCGTAAAACGATATCCCGGCGTTGTAGCTCTCGACCACGTGAGCCTTGATTTCTACGCCGGCGAAATACACGCGATCTGTGGTGAAAACGGCGCGGGAAAGTCGACCTTCATCAAGGTGATAACCGGAGCGATCAGAGCGGACGAAGGCACGATCGAGATCGATGGCGTTCCGCGAAAGGGCTACGTTCCGCACGAGGCAATGTTCAAGTTCGGAATAAGTGCAATATACCAGGAGTTCAACCTGGTGCCGCACCTCTCGATCGCGGAGAACATTTTTCTCGGAAATGAGCCGGCTGCAAACGGGTTCATCGATTTTCGAGCAATGAATCGCCAGGCTTCACAACTGCTCGCCTCGCTTGGGATCGACATGAATCCGCGCGCCACCGTCAAGTCATTGACTGTTGCATTCCAACAGATCGTCGAGATAGCGAAAGCTGTATCGCATAACACAAAAATCCTCATCATGGACGAACCTTCTGCTCCGCTGACAACGAACGAAATCGAGAAGATGTTCGCGATGGTGCGCAATCTCAAGCAACGGGGAGTTTCAGTCATCTACATTTCTCACCGACTGGCCGAGATTTTCGAATTGTCAGACAGGGTATCGGTGTTCCGTGACGGACGGCACATCAGCACGATGGATACTGCGTCGACCGACAAGAACGAACTGATCAGTCTGATGGTGGGCAGAGAACTCTCCGGAACCTATCCCGCGAGGGCCGAAACCGGCGGCGAAATTCTGCTCGAAGTTGCAGGGCTGTCTACTCCCGGTCTGCTGCAAAACATCAGCTTCACACTTCGCGCGGGGGAGATCCTCGGCTTCGGTGGTCTGGTTGGAGCCGGACGCACCGAGCTCGCGCGCGCAGTTTTCGGCGCAGACCCGATTTCGCAGGGACATCTGAGGGTTCATGGTACCGAGGTCCGGATCAATCACCCCAACAGCGCGGTTCGGCTGAAGATAGGTCTGATACCAGAGGACAGAAAGCAGCATGGCATAATCGCCGAGCTCTCGGTAATGGAGAATATTGTCTACAGCTCTTTCGCGAAAGTCAGCACGGTCGGATTAATAACGAAGCGCCTGGCGCGTGCTTGCGCCGAGCACTATCGCGCGCTGTTGCGCATCGTGACTCCCAGTCTGGACAAGAAGGTGAAGGAGCTCTCGGGCGGTAATCAGCAGAAAGTCGTTCTTGCTCGATGGCTTGCCACCAATTGCGACGTGCTCATCTTCGACGAACCTACGCGGGGAATCGATGTGGGGGCGAAACAGGAAATCTACGGGCTGATCGCAGATCTGGCCTCTCAGGGGAAGGGAATCATCTTCATCTCCTCGGAGATGCCCGAGCTGCTTGGTATGTCGGACAGAATCATTGTTATGTACGAGGGCCGGATCACCGGCGAACTTTCGAAAGCTGAAGCCACGCAGAATAGTGTCCTCAGGCTGGCATCCGGAGAATAGCAGTTATGATGAAGAAACTGACAGCGCTAAAAAAGTATGCCATATTCGGCGTGCTGCTATTGTTGATTATCTTCTTTTCGATCGTCAGCCGTTCCTTTCTGACGGCGAGCAACCTGATGACCGTTACGCGCCAGGTCGCGATGCTGGGGATATCGGCCGTGGGTATGACATGCGTCATTCTCACCGCCGGTATCGATCTGTCGGTTGGTTCGGTCATGGGTATCACCAACATCGTCTGTGCCCTACTGATGACATCGTTTGGGATTCCTATTGTTCCCGCCGTCCTCATTACCCTGCTAATGTCGGCAGTAATCGGCCTGGTCAACGGCGTGTTTGTCGCGTACATCCGGGTTCCTGCGCTTATCACGACGCTTGCCATGATGACCATTCTGCGGGGACTATCCTACGTACTCTGCGATGGAATGCCGGTATGGGGGCTGCCTCCATCATTCAAATTCCTTGGTCAGGGTTACGTCGGACCAATACCGGTACCGGTGCTCATAATGGTTGGCACTTTTGCCGTCGGCTGGGTATTCCTCAACAGAACGCGTCACGGCCGTCACATCTACGGGCTTGGCGGCAACCGGGAGGCCGTGCGTTTGTCGGGCGTGTACACCTCCCGTATCGAGACTCTCGTCTACGTCATCTCGGGATTTCTTACCGGTCTTGCCGGTATCATCATGCTGTCGCGGATAAACAGCGGTCAGCCAAAAATCGGTACCGGGTACGAGATGGACGTGATAACCGCTGTTGTGCTTGGCGGTGTGAGCATCATGGGTGGTGAGGGGTCGCTCCTGGGAGTCCTTTTCGGCGTTCTCATCACCGGCGTTCTTGCCAACGGCATGATCCTTACCGATGTGAGCGAATACTATCAGCAGATAACGAAAGGGTTGGTTCTCCTCGCGGCCGTCACCTTCGATACCGTCGCCAAGAGACGAAAGACCTGATCGGGGGAACCGGGAATCGAGCTATCCCCGGTTTTGTGGAGCCGCGTCTCTGCGCGGCGCAGCCACCGAGCGGCGCTCAACGAGGGTTGGAGTGATCACCGTGCGCGTCACGAAGCTCCGTTCGGGGTGGAACACGCGTTCGAGCAGGATGTTGGTCGCCATTTCGCCCATCAGAAAGCTCGGATGATCGACGGTTGTGAGGGCGACCTGATCGAGCTGCGCAATGTTGGAGTTGTCGAATCCGACGATAGAAAGATCTTCGGGCACGCGAAGCCCGATGCTCTGGGCGGTTCGAATCAGCACCAGCGCCTCTTCGTCGTTCCCGCAGACGATCCCCGTAGGCAGCTCCTGCCCGGCACCTGCAGTGCTGGCTGCCCCGGCAGCTTTTGCTGCCCCGGCAGCTTTTGCTGCCCCGGCAGCTTTTGCTGCCGAGAGTAGCGACGCGGCCGCCTCCTCGGCGCCGCTGCCGGGGCCCTGGCCCTTGAATCCGGTAAACCAGTCCGGCGGCGGTTCGATGTCCTTTTCCCGGAGGAAGCGGCGTACCCCTGACATCCGGGCAACCTTCACCACGTAATCGTTCTGAAAAAAACCGCCGATGCGGCGGTGCCCCCGCTCCCACAGGTACTTCGCCGCCAGGTATCCGCCCGCCGCGTCGTCAAGGGAAACGCAGCTGAAACCTGCGCCGTCGAGGCAGCCGTCGATGAGAACCACCGGGATTCCGGCACGCTCGAGCTCTGCGAGCAACGTGCCATTGGGTGAGCCGCTCGCGTCGTAGATCGGCTCGAGCAGCACGCCGTCGACGCCACGATTCCTGAGCCCTTCGAGTATGGCGCGCTCCTTTCCGGCATCGTATTCGGACTTGTTCAACAGCACGTGAAAACCACGGCGATAGAGCACATTGTCGCATCCTCGCAGTATGTCCGGAAAGATATAGGAGCCGGAAAAGAAGCAGACGAAGCCGATGGTGTTGTGAAGCCGGGATTTTGCGACCGGGGAACGGCAGAATGTGCCGATGCCCGTCATGGTTTCCACCCAGCCTTCGTGTGCGAGGTTGTGAAGAGCCTGCCGGACCGCGTTCCTCGAGACGCCGAACTGCTCGGCAAGCTGGGTAATCCCGGTTGCCGCGACCGCGATCATGTTCCAGTTCATGGTCGAACCGGACTACGGCTACTACAACATCATTCTGAAGACGCTCGGGTTCAAAGCGAACAAGTTCTGGTTCGGAGACCTCGGGCTCGCCTTTCCGCTCATCGTCGTGCTGCACCTGTGGCGGAACGTTCCCTTCTACGCAATCGCTCTGCTTGCCGCCATCCAGGCAATCTCGAAGAATGAGTACGAGGCTGCCGAAATCGACGGTGCCGGTCCGTGGCGCTCTTTTGTGCACATAACGCTTCCGGGAACGCGGAACATGATCATCGTAATGGTCACGATCCACGTTCTGTGGACGTTCAACAATTTCGACATGGTCTTTCTCACAACGGGAGGGGGACCGGTCTACGCAACCGAGGTCCTCCCGGTCTATCTCTACCAGACGGCATGGTCGACCTACAACACCGGATACGCAGCGAGCATCGGCACGATCATGTTCATTATTCTGATGATCTATTTTATCATCTACATCCGCGTCTACGAGCGCCGGGGAGGCGGCATATGATGACGAAGAAGAACCGCAAGATTGTTCGCGTCACGCTGACCTATATCATCTGTATTCTCGCATTCCTGTTTTTCATTACACCGATGCTGTGGATAACCTACAGCTCGTTCCGTTCGCCGGACGCAATCTTTTCCGGAAAGATCCTCACACCCACAAACCAGTTCACGCTCGACAACTACAAAACCATCCTTTCGGTGACCGACTTCCCCATCTAC
>CAZNYW010000012.1:79879-83155 GCA_964577375.1 uncultured Spirochaetales bacterium
GTTCACGCTCGACAACTACAAAACCATCCTTTCGGTGACCGACTTCCCCATCTACAACATCATCTTCGCGATCGGTCTGTTCAACACGATCTTCGGCGTCGCGCTCGGCCAGCTGATGCTCGTTTTACCCTTTGCAGTCTGGATGCTCAAAGGCTACTTCGACAATCTGCCCAAGGAGATCGAGGATGCCGCCCGGATCGACGGCTGCTCGCTCTTCCAGACGCTGACCCGTGTCGTGATCCCGATCTCGGCGCCCGGTTCTCGTAAACTTTTCCACGAAAAAAGTCATGACAAATGTCTTGACAAATGCGAAATCATAGCGCAAAATGTTCGCATACGGGGAAGTTAGTGGCGTGAAGGGGGTGGCCTGGTGTAGGCACAAAGCCTGTGTGAGGTCTGTCTATCAAAATTCGAACATGGGGCTGGACGCCCCGGGCAAGGAGGATGGAAAAAGATGAAAAGGACAATTCTGGTTCTAGTAGTGTTGGCACTGGTGATGCCGTTCGCGTTTGCAGGCGGCAGCGGCGAAAAGGCGGCTCCGGCGGACAAGCCGATGAAGATCGCCTTCTTCATATCGGACCTGACCAACGTGTTCCATCAGGGGCAGTACATCGCAGCGAAGAAGTATGCGAAAGAAAAGTACGGCGCCGACGTCTACCTGTTCGACGGAAAGTCGGATAGCGCGGTCATGACGCAGAATATCGACCAGATTATCGCGCAGGGTATGGATGCGGCAACGCTCCACATCTGGGACGGCGAGGCGGCAACCCCGGGAATCGAGGCGGCGATCAAGAAAGGTATCATCATAACGTCGTTCTTTGGCCCGATCGCCGACACCGGAGTTCCGGTTGCGCGAAGCGACGAGGCGGGTATCTCTTTCGAGATGGGCAAGCAGATGGCTACCCAGTGGAAGGCAGCCCAACCCTCGAAGCCGATCGTGATGGTCGAGCTTGGCTGGCCGAACAACGCCGAGGTGAAATCGGGTCGAACCGATCCTTTCGTGAAGGGTGTCCTGTCCGTTGATCCGACGGCAAAGGATCTTGGCTGTCTTGATGCGAGCAAGGGACCCGACGCTGCCAAACAGATCATTCTGGACCTGGTCACGCAGCACCCTGAGGTCAACCTGATCTACTCGGAGGCTTCGAACCTGACCGTGGGAACGCTCGCAGGTTTGAACCAGGCCGGCCGCGGCAAGTTTGCCAACGGCAAGCCGCTTACCGAAATAGTCTGCAGCGTCGACTTTGACGAGGTCGAAATGAAGTCGGTCTACGACCCCTCGAGCTCGCTCAAACTCTCCATGGGTCTTCCGCCCATCGAGACCGGAGATGGTCGCATCGACCTGATCATGGCGGTCAAGAACGGTGAGTTCGCCCAGGTGAGCCATCCGCCAGAGGAGCATTTCAGCAAAGCATACTGCATTTCCTACTGGACCATGCCGCGTGCGGAGACTGCGAAATGGTTGAACGCCCAGTTTGGGACAAAGATCGAGTAGAGAAGAAAAGAAACGGATGTTACCGGGCGCGGAGGCTCCTGTCTCCGCGCCCGGGGCACCGGAAAAACGGGGCGGGGGGCTTGAGATGCAAGCGGGCGGGAATGTCCTTGAGATCCGCAACCTTGTGCGGGATTTTTCGAGCGTACGGGCCGTGAACGATGTCAGCTTTGACATCAAGCGGAACACCGTGCACTGTCTGGTCGGCGAGAACGGCGCAGGTAAGTCGACGCTCATAAAGATCCTTACCGGCGCCCTGGAGCGAAGCGGCGGAACGATTCTTCTCAATGGTGAAGATTACCGGCCGCGGGGCACTCGCGATGCCAAACAGCAGGGAATCAGTACCCTCTTCCAGGAGCTGAACGTTGTCGATCAGCTGTCGGTGGAGGAGAACCTGACCCTCGGCATGGAGGACACCTGTTTCGGCTTTCTGCGGAAGACCGACAAGATTGCGAAGATGGTCGGCGTCATGAACGACCTCGAGCCGTCAATCACCCCGCGGCAGCTTGTCTCGACACTCTCGGTGGCCAAGAAGCAGATCGTCGAAATCGCCAAGGCGGTTGCCGCCGAATCCGACATCATCATCATGGACGAACCGACTGCGGCCATCTCCGAAGGCGAGATTGCGCGCCTGTTCAAAATCATCAAACATCTGCGTGAGCAGAACGTCACCGTCATCTATATCTCTCACCGGCTCGATGAGATCTTCGAGCTGGGAGACTACGTGACCGTGATGCGCGACGGCCGTCACATCGATACCAAACCGGTTGCCGAGATCAAGGACCGGGCGGACCTCATTCGCATGATGATCGGGAAGACCGTGTTCGAGTCCTACACTCCCAAAGAGGAGGGGTGCGGCGACGCAATTCTGTCGGTACGAAACGTATCCAATCACAAGCTGCGCAACGTCTCCTTCGATATTCACGAGGGGGAGATCGTCGGCTTTTACGGACTGGTGGGAGCCGGGAAGACCGAGCTGGCCCGCGCAATCTACGGGGCCGACCCCTATGAGGGGGAGATTCTCTTCAAGGGAAACCGGCTCGGCACCACGCCCGACCGGACAATTTCGGCTGGCATCGCGCTGGTTCCAGAGGAGCGCCGGACGCAGGGCCTCTACACCATACTCACCATCCGCGGCAACGTCCCGGTGATGAATATGGGAAAGATATCGCGGCATGGATTTATCAGCAGCAAAAAGGAGCGCGAGGCGGCGGGGCATTACATCAAGCGGCTGAACATAGTCACCAACAGTGCGGAGAAGGAGGTGGCGAAGCTCTCCGGGGGAAATCAGCAGAAGGTGGTCTTTGCCAAGTGTCTATTTGCCGACGCGGACCTGCTTCTCCTCGACGAGCCGACCCGCGGGATCGACGTCGGCGCCAAGAGCGAGATCTATGCGATAGTCCGCGAGCTTTCCGCGGAGGGAAAGTCGGTCATGATCTTCTCCTCAGAGTTGCATGAGATCATGAACATATGCGACACCATCTATCTACTGTATGACGGTGAGGTCAAGAGCAGCCTCCGTAACGGGTGCGACGTCGACAGCGAGCAGATTATCCACATCGTCACAGGGGGAGCATGACCGTGGAAATGAAACAGGGGCAGACACCCGGCCCGGCCGACGGGACGAAGATCAGCAACGAGTCCTTCATTACCCTCTTTATGATGGGGGTTCTTCTCGTCGTCTTCGGCATCGCGTGCGCGTTTGTGCCCAACTTCTATCAGCCGAAGAACATCATCAACGTATTCACGAACTTCTGGTACATCATCGTGCTGGGAATTGGCGTGAG
>CAZNYW010000013.1:0-80217 GCA_964577375.1 uncultured Spirochaetales bacterium
TCTGCCGACGGCAACCTCTGCCGACGGCGACTGACCCCGTGCCGGATGCGGTCTTTCCTTTCAGTAGCGCAGCCGGGCCCCCAGGCCGAATCCGAACTGTCCAGCTTCGTCGGAGAAGAAAAGGGGCTCCGGTTCGAAGGTAATACGGCCGGCCCGGATGTTCTCACGCGCGTCCCGGGCTGCGTGCGCGGCTGAGACGGCGCGAAGCACTCCCTGAAGAATCAGACCCCCGGTCAGGGCTCCGAGCGAAGGGAGGAAGTCCCGGAAACTGTGACCGTCCCACGCATCGTGGATCGAGCTCGCGGAATCACCGAAGTAGTCTATGGAGCTGAATCTGAGATCCTCCGGCAGAAGGAAGTACGCACCGACGATGGTTCCCGCGAACAGGAGAAGATCTCCGGTCAGAAAGAGTGTCCCGTTGAGCGAGTCTCCGTTCATGTACTGACCGATGCCGGGTAGCACCATTGAAGCGTGCTCGGACCGCTTGATCCAACGGTACTCCTGCTTCGCTACCGACACCTGATTCATGAGGCGTGCGATCTCTCCGACGGTCAGCTGACCCACCGGTCGCGTAATATCATCGGCGAGAACCTCGTCTATGCTGCTGCGGTAGAGGCCGATATCGGGATCGTCCGCAAACGCGTCGACGTGTTGCACCTGTTCCGCGGTGACAGCGAAGACGGGCATCAGTACGAGTGCAGCGACAGCAAAGATGCCGAGTGACAGAGCTGGTCGTTTCATCATTTTCTCCTTTGTCTGTTCAACACCGGAGAAGACAGAGCGTGTCACCTGTGCCGTTGTTGCCGGTGACATTTCGACGGGCCGCCGGTGTTTCAATGTCGACGGCCCTCAGACCGAAGTCTGCGGGCGCCGAATCCCCAACCATCATGGAATAATGAGTGTGTACCATATCAGCGCTCGTCCTGGCTCTGGCGGCAACCGCCGGCACTACTGTCTGGTCAGATGAAAGAAGCTGGACCGTCGTCCCGCTGCCGATCTTCTTCTACATGCCCGAGACCTCATTCGGTGGTGGCGCTGCCTGTCTGGTCCCCCACACTCCGGCGGACGCGAGATTGCGGGCTTTCCAGGCGGGCGGTCTGTACACCGCCAAAGACCAGCTTGCCCTCTTCGCTTCCGCCGAATGCTATCTTGCAGACGACGACCTCCGGCTCACCGGGGCGGCAACCTACTCGCGGTTTCCGTCCATCTTCTTCGGCGTCGGTCCTGACGCCGATCTCCACGAATCCATCACGCCGGCAGCGAGCCGCGCTGAAGCTGCCGCCGGCTGGCAACTGCTGGCCGTTCAAGCCGAGTACCGCTTTTCGATTGTATGAAGACTGGGTGGCGTGCTCTTTGGCGGCCTTGCCCAGGTAGCGCCTTCACTTCCCGAGATGAAGCTCGCCGATGCGAAGGCGGCCTCGGATTGCGGTTCCGTGTTCTTGAGAAGGAGCACATCAACGTGAGGGCCGACCTCGGGTTCTCTCCTGAAGGAACCCAATTCTACATGAGTATCGGCGAAGCCTTCTGAGTCGGCTATACTGAACCATGGGCAGGAACGGGTTCAGCTTCACCATCTTTCCGAAAAGCCGTATTGCGACGATCGATCTCGGTGTGCTCGCGGCGAAGAAGCACACGGTGAGCGCGCTGATCGAGGTCGATGTTACCGAGGCTCGCCGCAGAACCCGTGCTCTGCGAAGAGGCGGCCGTCCGATCTCGCTCCTATCGTGGCTGCTCCACTGCATCGCGGCGACCGCGCAGGAGTTTCCTGCAGTGCACGCGATCCGCTCGGGACGGCGGAAAGCCGCTCTCAGCGACCGGGTCGATCTCGCCCTGCCGGTGGAGCGGATCGTCGACGGCGTTCCGGTTCCGCTTGTTCTTCTGATCGAAGGGGCCGACAGCCGTCCGATGGAGGAAATCGCTTCCGAGATCGAGCACGCTCGCAGCGCACCGGTGGCGAGCGAGCGTGACTTCAAATTCACCCGTCTCCGGTCCGACCTACTCATGAAGCTCTACTACCGGTTTCCACGTCCGCTGCGGCTCCTTTCCTGGAGGCTGCTTCTCGGCAACTACCGGCTCAGATCGAGCGCGATGGGAAGTGTGATGGTTACCACGCTCGGCTCGAGCGGCCGCTACTCCGGCTGGATACTGCCGAAGACGCTGCACAATCTCTGCATCGCCATAGGCACTGTTACGCGAAAGCCCTGGGTCGTGGGGGACAGAGTCGAGCCGCGCGACATCCTGCACCTTTCGGTTCTCGTTGACCATGACGTCATCGACGGCGCGCCCGCCGGGCGGTTCACTGACCGCCTGGTGCAGCGCATCGAGACCGCCGAAGGACTTTGATACCGGCCTCCGGCTCCGATCGTGATCCGGGCATCCGCCTCAGCTGAGTATTCGCGCAATGAGGATGCCTATGGTTCGCGCCGCAAAGACGCGAAGCCTCGGCGCCCGGTGCGGTATTGTGAAGGTGGTGGCTCTGTCGAACCAGCCGTTCCTGTACCAGTAACGATAGTCAGGGTTGTCGGTGTCGTGCGTCTGCCAGTGCTTTCGCCAGGAATACTGCTGAATCGCGAAGGTCATGAGTGAGAAGAATCCCGGTCTCTCATGCGAAGAGGAGCGGATCGCACGAACGATCTTTTTGCTCCATCGACGAATTGACGGTGCGTATTCAGCCGCGATTGCCTCGACGGTGCTGAGCGCCCCTGCGCGTACACCTGCGCTGCCGATGAGCGGCGCGCCCCAGCTCATGACGGCCGACTGCAGTGTGCGGATGGCATGCCGCACAGGGCTGCTCCCGGTCGTAGCCAGGACGAAGAACGGAGCTCTCATGTATGAGGGCCGGTGACAGACGAAAGCGAGCCGGTCGATGAAGGTCTTCATGGTTCCGCTCACGTCGTTCACGTAGGTCGGGCTCGCCAGTATCACGCAGTCGGCGGCCAGGATCTTTCGGTGAATCGCAAGAAGGTCATCGTGGCATGGACAGGCGGTTTCCCCCCGTTCGAAGCAGGCCCGGCATCCCGTGCAGGGCTCGATCACCTGGTCGGCGAGGCCGACGGACTCGAATACGATCTCCACTTCGGCAGTTTTCCGGAGAGCCGCCTCCAACAGACCGAGGACACGGGAGGTATTTCCGTTTCGGCGCCGGCTGCCGTTGATCGCGAGAATATGGAAGCGATCTTTCATGAAATCTCCTTGCCTCCGCAGGGAGCTCAGGTGATCAGCGCGTAGTGATTGCGGTGCAGATTGCGGTTTTCCGCCAGAATCAGATTTGAGATGATCTCGATACCCTCCATCTTGTCCCGCCGATTCGACTCGACGATGTGCTCGAGCGTCTTGACCGTATAGTAACCCTGAAGGATGGGGTTCTGGTAGATGACGGCGGAGAGCATGTGGGTCTCCAGATGGTGCATCGCCGAGCTGTCGAGATCGTGCAGCAGCGTGATAGTCCTGTCGTAGCCCAGCTTCTCGAGCCCGTCGAGAAATACCGAGTTGAAGGCCGGTATCAGATAGACCGCGTCGACCTTCCCCCGGCGTCTCTTCAGTGTCTCCGATATCTGAGTATCCATCCGTTCATTCTGCAGCGGGGTCGTGATGTGTTCGACCTCGCAGGTCAGAGCCGGAAAGTTCGACTTGATGACCTCGAGAAATCCACTGAGTCTTTCACTGTTGATATTGGGTGCGTCGGTGAACCGGTCCTCGCGCTCCTCCTCGGTTATCACGAGCGCCCGGGACGCGGGTTTGAAGGTCAGCGCCTTTCCAATGAACTCCGCGGCGAGCCGTCCGCCTGCATGGTAGTCCGAGCCGATGTAGCAGAGACGATTGCTCTCCGGCGCGTCGACGTTGAAGGTGACGTAGGGAATCCCCGCCCTGTCGGCAAGGCCGAAGATCGTATCCATGTCGTAGATGCGCTGATTGGCAAACGCGAACGCCTCCGCCCCCTCCTTGACCTCGCGTCGAAGCTTGCGGATGTAGGCCTTCGAGTCAGCTTCGGCCACGGTATGATATCGCACCTCGTAATCGAATCCCCTGATCTGCTCCGCAGCAACGTTCATGCCTTTTCGAATATCGGCCCAGAAATAGGTCGGCAGCGATGAGGAGAACATCGCGATGCGGTGGGTCCGGTTCCGCACGAGGACCTGCGAGGCACGGTGCGGGACGTAGGAGTTCTCCCGGGCATAGCGGAGTATTCGCTCCTTCAGCTCCTTCGACACATACCCGGTATCGTTGAGTGCGCGGCTTACGGTAATGAGTGACACGCCGAGCCTCCGGCTGATCTCCTTCTGAGTTATTCGCACTTCGTGCCTCTCCGAAATCTGATTGGCGACTCATTATAACGCACGGTCGGCATCCCTGTGGACTGTCCTTAACGCTTTCGGTCAAGTTTTTCATTGACGGCAGCCACTTCGTATGATATACGTATATCATATTCCTTGAAAAATGCAAGGAAGATAACCTTCAAGGAGGGGTACCGTGAAGAAGATCCTTTCGCTGATAGTGGCTTTGCTTCTCTGCTCCGTCTGGGTATTCGCAGGAGGACAGAAAGAGAGCGCGGCAAACGCGCCGGCATCATTGACCCTGCTTTTCTACAGCCCGGAGCTGCAGGAGCAGTACAACGACATGGCGGCTGCCTACAAACAGGCGACCGGAGTCACGCTGAACATTGATGTTCACCAGGCCGATTTCCGGACAATCCTCACCAGCCGCATCAATTCGGGAGACATTCCCGACATCTTCATGAGCAGCGCGTACGCGGACAATAAGACCTACAAGGACTACGTGTACGACATGACGAATGAGCCGTTCATCAAGAAGATCCAGCCTTCGGCTCTTCAGGGCGTCACCGTGAACGGACACGTCACCGGCTATCCGTTCCTCGTTCAGTCGCACTCGTTCATCTACAACAAGGCCGTATTTGACAAGGTCGGCATCAAGACGCTTCCAAAGACGATTCCCGAGCTCGCTGCGGTTGCGCAAAAGATTCAGGACGCGGGAATCCAGCCCTTTGCGACCGGATTCAAGGAATTCTGGGTGCTTCCGCAGACCGCATGGCAGGTGCTCGCGCCCTATGCGAAGAAGAACTACGGCGGTTTCGAGGCCTTCACGCAGAAGCTGGACGACGGCACGCTCAAGTTCAGCGACATCCCCGAGATGAAGAACGTCTTCGATCTGCTCGATCTCATCAAGAAATATGGCGGCCCGAAGCCCAACGAGTCGGACTTCAATGACCAGACTGCCTCCATTGCCACCGGCAAGGTCGCGATGATCCACCAGGGCAACTGGGCTGAGGACACCATCCGCAAGACAAATCCGGACGTCCAGCTCGGATTCATGCCCGGGCCGGTCGGTGACAGCGCGGACGGAGCCGGAATCATGTACGACTCCAACCAGACAATCCGCGTCTACAAGGACAGCAAGAATCTCAAGGCGTCGCTAGCATGGCTCGACTGGCTGACCACCTCCGACTACGGCAAGAACTGGATCCCCGGCAAGATCAAGCAGCTCTCTCCGATCATCGGTGCGCCTGCGCCTGATTCGGCGATCGCAAAGGAAACTGTAAGCCTTATCGACAAGGGTGTTCCTGCATATCCGTGGTTCTACCAGATGTGGCCCACCGGTACCGAGCAGACCCTCGGCGCCATCCTTCAGGGTTACTGTGCGGGCCAGACCAACAGGGCGGAGACGCTCAAGGCGCTGGACACGCAGTACGCAAAGATCGCCAACGCAGCGAAGTAACGAAATTCATCCGGCCGGGGGGCGTGAGCCTTCCGGCCATCCGGAAGGCGTATGACTCCATTGACCCAGAAGCGGCTCAACAGCGGGCTGATTTTCGGCCTGTTCACGCTGCCGGCCCTTGCGACGATTCTCCTGTCCGTGGAAGTACCGTTCCTGATGAGCGTCGTCTATTCGTTCACCAAGTGGAACGGGCTCGACAAGCTTCCGAAATTCATCGGACTGGCGAATTATCGCGAGCTTATCGTCAATGATCCCGAAATGATGGGCTCGCTCTGGTTCACCCTGCGGCTCACCTTCATTACGGTCATTTTCACCAACATCATTGCATTGACGCTGGCTGTTCTGCTCGATGCCAGGATCCGGGGAGAGAACGCGCTTCGCGTCGCGTTCTATATTCCTAACATCATAAGTCTGATCGTCATCGGGTACGTCTGGCGGTTCATCTTCTCCAAAGGATTCGACTCGTTTTTTCAGGCGACTCATCTGCCGATCTTTGAGCTGAGCTGGCTCGGCAACGGAGACATGGCATTCATAAGCGTCGCGATAGTTTCGGTGTGGCAGGCTATCGGCTTCTACATGGTGATCTATATCGCCGGATTGCAGACCGTTCCAAAGGATCTGCATGAGGCCGCGATGATAGACGGCGCATCGCCTGTGAAACGCTTCTTTCGCGTGACGCTGCCGATGATCATGCCGTCGGTCACCGTCTGTGTCTTTTACTCTCTGTCCAACGGTCTGAAGGCCTTCGATGTGATCTTCAGCCTCACCAACGGCGGGCCCGGCACGGCCACCACCAGCATCGCGCTCGATATCTACCGGACCGCGTTCGTGGTGAGCCGTTTCGGTTACGGTACTGCAAAATCGGTTATGCTCTTCATCCTCATCCTGCTTCTCACCTTCTTCCAGGTGCGAACCTTCAAGCGACGGGAGGTCGAGGTATGAAGCGGAGCGCCGGTTCCACCGTTATCACCGTCGTGCTCAGCCTGGTCGCGCTGGTCTACCTCTATCCGCTGATTCTGGTCATCATCAACTCGCTGAAGACCTTCGCAGAGATAACGACCAACGTCGTGGCGCTGCCGAAGAAGCTGGAGTTCGCCAATTACGCGAATGCCTTCAAGCTGATGCAGTACCCCCGGCTCTTTTTCAACACGCTGACCGCGACCGGCGTCGGCGTTATCGGCGTGGTGCTGGTCAGCTCGCTCGCAGGGTTCAAGCTTTCCCGCACAAAGACGCTCTACAGCTGGCTGCTCTTCATCGTGTGCATAGCGCCGATGATGATCCCCTTCCACTCCTTCATGATCGCGCTGGTGAAGGTCGCGCGAAGCCTCCACTTCACAGGCTCGACCGTCGGGCTGGGAGTGATCTACTGGGGGCTCGGCGCTCCGCTCGCCCTCTTTCTGTACCACGGATTCGTGAAGTCAATTCCCCGCGATCTCGACGACTGCGCCACCATCGACGGAGCCTCGCCGTTTCAGGCCTTCTTCCGGATCATCTTTCCGCTTCTGCAGCCTGTCACGGTTTCGGTTGTAGTGCTCAATGCGATGTGGATGTGGAACGACTTTCTGCTTCCCCTCCTCATCCTGAGCGGATCGAAGGAGTCGTTGACGCTGCAGCTAGCGGCCTACAATTTCTTCGGGCTCTACAAGATCGAGTGGAACTACGCGATGGCGGGAGTGCTTCTGACGATTCTTCCGGCCGTCATTTTTTATCTCTTTCTTCAGAAGCATATCGTGAAGGGAATGGTTGCCGGAGCGGTCAAGACCTGATCGCCGGGCATTACTGCAGCATTGGAGCCACAACTATGAAATTCAGGGACGGTTACTGGGGTCTGAAGAGGGGCGTAACTCTGCTCAATCCGGTGGAGGTTCGCGACGTCGCGGCGGCCGACGGATCGCTCGTCGTCTATTCTTCATGCCGAAAATTCACCCACCGCGGGGACACGCTCAATGCGCCGGTGCTCACAACGGAGCTCTCGGCGCCGATGCCCGACGTGATCCATGTTCGGACCTGTCATTTCAAGGGCGGCGTCGACCGGGGCCCGCACTTCGAGACCCGGACGGACAGACGCGACGCCGGGGCTGCCTCCGAAACCGAGAGCGAGGCTCTGTTCCGTTCGGGCTCGCTCTCGGTTACGGTTGGAAAGGAGGGGCCGTGGCGGATGCAGTTCTTCCGGGACGACCGGTTTCTCACCGGAGTTTCGGGCAAGCACTCCGGGCACGTGACCACGGCGGACGGTGCGGTCTACATGAGCCAGCATCTCACCCTTTCGGTCGGTGAGCTCGTCTACGGGCTCGGCGAACGGTTCACCTCCTTCGTGAAGAACGGGCAGGTGGTCGACATCTGGAACGAGGACGGCGGCACGAGCAGCGAGCAGTCCTACAAGAACATACCCTTCTACCTGACGAACAGAGGCTACGGTGTACTGGTCTCCAATCCCGGCAGGGTCTCCTTCGAGGTGGCGTCGGAGGTGGTGACCTCGGTGCAATTCTCGGTGCCGGGGGAGGTCGTGGACTACTACATCATCGGCGGCGGGAACCCCAAAGCGGTGCTTTCTAACTACACCGCGCTCACCGGAAGGCCGGCGCTGCCCCCCGCGTGGTCGTTCGGCCTGTGGCTCACCACCTCGTTCACCACCGATTATGACGAAGCCACGGTCAATCAGTTCATCGACGGCATGGCCGAGCGGAGGATTCCGCTCCACGTATTCCACTTCGACTGTTTCTGGATGAAGGAGTACCAGTGGGTCGACTTCGAGTGGGACAGAGAGCAGTTCCCGGAGCCGGAGGCGATGCTTAAGCGGCTGAAAAGACGTGGACTGCGAATATCGGCCTGGATCAACCCCTACGTTGCACAGAAGTCGCGGCTCTTCGATGAAGGAATGACGAAGGGCTATCTGGTCAAGCGGCCCGACGGGGGAGTCTGGCAGTGGGACCGATGGCAGGCGGGCATGGGCCTGGTTGATTTCACCAATCCGGAGGCGGTCGCCTGGTACCAGTCCGCGCTGGAGAAACTTCTGGACATGGGCGTGGACACGTTCAAGACCGATTTCGGCGAACGGATACCGACGGAGGTAGTCTACTCCAGCGGGGCGGATCCACAGCGGATGCACAATTACTACACCTACCTCTACAACAGGGCGGTCTTCGAGCTGCTGGAACGAAAGCTCGGCCGAAACAACGCGCTCGTTTTCGCGCGCTCTGCGACGGTCGGCGGGCAGAAGTTCCCGGTTCACTGGGGCGGCGACTGCTCGGCGACCTACGAATCGATGGCGGAGAGCCTGCGCGGCGGACTGTCGCTCGCGCTATCGGGCTTCGGGTTCTGGAGTCACGACATCGGCGGCTTCGAGAGCACCGCAACTCCCGACCTGTACAAGCGCTGGATCGCCTTCGGCCTGCTCTCCTCGCACAGCCGGATGCACGGCAACGAGACCTACAAGGTGCCGTGGCTCTACGACGATGAATCGAGCGAAGTTCTTCGCTTCTTCGTAGAGCTCAAATGCAGGCTTATGGCCTACCTGTACGCCCAGGCGTGCAGGACGGTTGCCGGTGGCGTGCCGATGATGCGCGCGATGGCTCTCGAGTTTCCCGACGATCCCGCCTGCCTCCACCTGGACCGGCAGTACATGCTGGGTGACAGCCTGCTCGTCGCTCCGATCTTCAACGACGAGGGGGTCGCCAGCTACTATCTACCGGACGAAGGCGTCTGGACCAACTTCCTCTCAGGCGAAAAGGTTGCCGGCGGGAAGTGGGTGAGCGAGAAACACGGCTACCTGAGCCTCCCGCTGATGGTGAGGCCCAACTCGCTCGTGGCGGTTGGAGCCGAGACGAAGCGGCCGGACTACGACTATGCGAACGGCGTCTGCTTTCACCTCTTCGAGCTCGCGGAGGGCAGGACCGCGCAGGCGGACGTGGTCGACACCGAGGCGAAGCCGGCCATGACCGTCGCAGCCCGCCGCGAAGGCTCCCTCATTACCGTAACGAGGAGCGGCGTCCGAAAGCCCTGGAGCCTGCTCCTGCGCGGCGTTTCCGGCGTGAGCTCGGTGAAGAGAGGATCGGCACAGGAGGCGGAGCACGCCCTGGGGATCATGGTGACTGCGAAACCCGAGGCCGACTCGCTCGAGATTCAGCTATAGCCCGAACCGAATGCCGGTTGGTCCGGCAGGGCCGCCTTTGCTATCTTTGACGGCAGGGGAAACAGCATGAAAAGCGGAAGATTCGCACCTCTCACAAAGGAGCGCTGCCTCGAAGTGATCCGGGAAGAGTCGGACCGTCTCGCACAGGCGGCCCTGCGCGGACTCGAGGCGAGGGTTCCGCGCTATCCCGACTGGAATGTCGCGGACCTTGTGGTCCACACCGGCCTGATACATGACTGGGTCGAGCGCATCGTAAGCGAACGGGCCTCCGAACGTTTGTCGAGGAACTCGCCGCCGAAGTGGGAGGGTGACGCCGCCGTCCTGATAGGCTGGTTCCACACCGGCGCCGGGCGGCTTCTGACCACGCTTTCGGCCGCCGATCCTGCAACCGAAGTGTGGAGCTTTGCGGGCGAGGGACGGGTGAGCTTCTGGCTGCGCCGGATGGCGCACGAGACCGCCACGCACCGCTGGGATGCCGAAAGCGCGGTCGGTACGGCACAGCCCTTTGCCGACGACCTTGCAGTGAGCGGCATTGCCGAATCGCTTCAGATGCACCTTCCACAGGATGACGCGTCGCTGGCGGGAAACGGCGAACTCGTCGCACTCGCTGCCTCTCGCGACGGGGATGTCCTTGCCCTGCTCGAGCTCAGAGACGGAGGGGTACAGGCGGTTCGATCAGAAGCCGGCGCCGGCACAGGCGGCCGGATCGACGCAACCGTTCGAGGTGAACTCACCGATCTCTGGCTGATGCTGACCGCCCGGGCCGCGAGCGATGCTCTTTCGGTCGAGGGTGATATCGAGGTGTACCGGCGGCTTGTCGCCGCCATCGGGCGGGTGGGCGTTCCGGGCAGACCGGCCCGCTGATGCACTCCGGCTTGCAATGGTTCCCGCCGCGGTGTAGATTCCCACCATGTATCGCCTGCTTGCAACCGACATCGACGACACGCTGCTCGCCACCGACGGCAGTCTTCCTGAGGCGAACCGCGACGCGCTCAGAAAACTTCATACGGCCGGAATCGCCATCGTCTTCTGCTCCGGTAGAGCCGATGCGAGCATTCGCAAGGTCGCTGCTCGCATCCTCGAGCCTGCGGACGATGAGTACCTCATCTCATTCAACGGCGCGCGAGTGGTTACCGCGGACACGCGGCGGATAGTCGCGCATGACTACCTGCCGGTCGATGCGGTGGCGCAGGTAGTCGCCTATGCCCGGGAACACGGCCTCCACCTGCAGGCGTACGAAGGGGACGATTTTCTCGTGGAGCGGCTGAGCGACAGGGCGGAGGCCTACGCCGCCGCGACCGACACCTCCTTCAGGGTGGTCGCAAACCTCGTCGAGGCGCTGCCCGAAGGCTCGCCGAAACTGCTTCTTATAGGGGATCATGAGCTTCTTGCCGCTCACCGCGATGAGCTCCAGCGCCGCGGCGGCGACGTCAATATCATGTTCTCCAAGCCGCACTACCTGGAGATTGTCAAGGCAGGCGTGAACAAGGGAAGCGCGCTCTTGCGGCTGTCGGAAGCGCTCGGCATCCCGGTCAACGAGACCGTTGCGGTGGGTGATGCAGCAAACGACATCGACATGCTGCGAGCCGCAGGGGTGGGCGTCGCGGTGGCGAATGCTCACACGGAGGCGCGCGCGGCGGCAGACGTGGTGCTCGATACGCATGCAGATGAAGGCGTGATGCAGGAGGTCGTCCGCCGTTTCTTCGGCGGGTGACGCGAAAGCGGTCAGCTCTTCGCCATCACACGCGTCCGTTTCACCTCCACCGTGCTCTTCATCCTCCAGTCCTCCGGCAGTGTGCGCAGCGCGCCCTCCACCGTGACGGTCCGGCGGAAGTGAATGTCCCGCGAAGATGTACCGACCATGAACTCGAAGTCGCCCGGCTCGACGATCCGGTCGCCGTTTGCTCCGGTGAAGCTCAGCATGTCACACGGTACGCTGAAGAAGAGCCGGGCGGTTTCGCCGGGCTCGAGGTGCACACGATTGAACGCCTTCAGCTCCATCTGCGGCCGGACGCTGCTTGCATAGAGATCACGGACGTAGAGTTGAACCACCTCGTCACCGGGAACCGCGCCGCTGTTGGTCAGGCTGCATCGGAGCTCCACTGCATCGGCAATCGAGACACGGGTCTGCGGCAGCTCGAAGGCGGACAGCTCGAATGTCGTGTAGCTCATACCGAATCCGAAGGGGTACTCGGCGCCGAACTCAGGCTGGACGGGCGTCCCGGCAGACTTGAGCTTGTGGTTGTAGAAGAACGGCATGGCGCCCGCAGTGCGCGGAATGGAAACGGGAAGCTTCCCGCCCGGGTTCACCGCTCCATAGAGGACCTCCGTTATCGCCTGAGGTCCCTCCTCTCCGGGGAGCCAGGCCTGGAGGACTGCCGCAGCATCGCGGAATCCCCGGCCGAGGTTGTAGGGCCGGCCACTCGCGACCACGATGATGACCGGCTTGCCGAGATCGAGTATGGCGTCCATCAGCCTCATCTGAACGCCCGGAAGCGCGAGCGAGGAGACATCCGAACCCTCCCCCACGGTGCCGCTCAGAAAGAGACCTGCAAGGTCTCCCACGGCGAGAACAACATGGTCCGCCCTGCGTGCGGTCTCCAGAGCGGCCGCGATCTGACTTTCGTCACAGCTTATGCAGGACTGCTGGGATGATCCGTCGATACCGAGCTCGCCGGGGAATACTGCGGCCTCTTTGGGCCGGCCGGAGAGAATGTCGCATCCGCGGCTGTAGAGTACCCGCTCCGTCCTGCGCGCCTCGAGAGCCGCTTTCAAGGTGGTGCCCATGCCCGCAGCGCCGTCGATTCGCGCCGCGATCAGGTGCACAGGAAAGGAATAGCCGCCGAGCATTGCAAGCGGGTCATCGGCCACCGGTCCGATCAGCGCGACGGTTCCACCCGCCTGCAGAGGAAGTACCCCGTCATTTTTGAGCAGAACGATCGATCCCGCCGCCGCCTCCGCTGCGATCGCGCGGTGCCCGGGTGTGTGGAGCTCCACCGCTCCTTCGTCCGCATAGGGGTTCTCGAACAGCCCGAGCCGGAACTTCTGCTCGAGCACCCGCATAACCGCCCTGTCCACCAGCGCGGGCTCGAGCAGGTCATCATGGATGGCAGCCTTCAAGCCTTCGGCGAAGGCGGTGCCCCCCGGAAGCTCGACGTCGACGCCGGCGCGCAGCGCGGCCGCCGCGGCCCCGGCCATGGACTCCTGGGTCCGGTGGTCGGTGTACAGCTGCGAAATTCCTTCGTAGTCCGAGACTATTGTCCCGCTGAAATTCCATCGGTGGCGGAGGCGCTCGGCGAGGTAGGTGTGGGACTGGTGAAGCGGAACGCCATCGATGTCGTGATAGGCCGGCATTACCGATGCGGCGTCCGCAAGCTTGATTGCCATCTCGAAGGGGAGCAGAAAGATGTCGTTCAGCTCCCGCGGCCCGATGCGAACAGGCGCGTGGTTCCGGCCGCCCTCGCTGAAGGAATGGCCGGCGAAGTGCTTCAGGGTGGCGACAAGCGTGCGTGTCGTCCCCTGGAAGCCGCGCACGTAGGCCGATGCAAGGCAGCCGACCAGATAGGGATCTTCGCCGAAGCACTCTTCGGTCCTGCCCCACCGTGCGTCGCGGCACACATCGAGCACCGGCGAGAGTCCCTGACGTGCCCCGACTGCATAGAGCTCATCTCCCACGGCGGCGGCTATCTTCTCCACCAGCTGTTCGTCCCACAGTGCGCCGTTGTTGATTGCGGCCGGAAAGAGGGTCGCCCCGTCCGCCATCAGCCCCGCGAGGCTTTCCTCATGCGGCAGAGCCGGGATCCTGAGCCGCGTCTCGGTCACGAGGAACTTCTGAACGCGGTTTATGATGCGCGCGCCCTCGACAGGCGGCCGGGGGCTTGTGCCGAGCGGCCGCGTGATCTGGCCGATGCCGTGGCGCATTTCGGCGAATGCATCGATTTCGAGCTCAGTCTGGCGAACCCCGGTCAGGTTCCGCACCCCGATATCTCCGTTCGGTTTGACGGTCAGCCAGATAGCGTGGAGCTGCGCGATCTTCTCGTCTATGTTCATGCGTGCCAGAAGCTCGATTGCGCGCTTGTGTGGGTGGTTCATGGGTTGGCTATCCTTTGGTTGCTCCGGCGGTCAGCCCGGCGACGATGTATTTCTGCAGAAAGATGTAGAACAGCGTAATGGGCAAGAGCGAAATCGTTATGAATGCCATGATATAGTCCCAGCCCGTGGTGAACTGGCCCTGGAACTGCATCACGCCCAGCGGAATGGTGAACTTCGCCTGATCGCTGAGTACGATCAACGGAAGGAGAAACTGGTTCCAGCTCATTATCATCGTGATGATGGTGACGGTCGTGATTACGGGTGCGGAGATGGGCACCATCACGCGCACCGCGAAGGTGATTATGCCGCCGCCGTCGATCTGAACCGCGTCCTGCAGCTCCCAGGGAACGTCGCGAAAGAAGCCCGCGAAGATGAAGATGCTGAGCGGCAGCGAGAACGCGGCCTCTGCCAGAATGACGCCTGCCCGCGAGCCGAGAATGCCCAGGCCGCGCAGCTGGAGATAGAGCGGCAGGATCGCAACGGTGAGCGGAAAGAGAAGTCCCATGATGAAGAAGTTGAAAAGCAGCGTCCGGCCACGGAACTGCAGCCGCGAGAGCGCGACGGCCGCCGCCATCGAACATACGAGAGTCAGAAGGATCGTCCCCGCCGCGATGATCACAGAATTGTAGAAGAAGGACCAGAACTGATCGCTGCTGCCGAGAAGCAATGCGAATGCGTGCAGGGTGAACGGGTGAGGCAGGCCGAAGGGGTCGGAAATCAGCTGACCGTTGGTCTTGAAACCGCCCACCAGATTGGTATAGAGCGGAAAGAACAGAACTATCGCGGCAATCGTTCCGGCGAGGGTCCGCAGCAGCGGGCCCCCTTTTCCGCCCTTTTCGCCTCCGGCGACGGCCGAGCTGATCCTACGCATTTTCGCGCTCCCGAACGATGTATCGCTGATACAGAAGGTTGAAAACGAAGCACAGCACGAAGATCACCACCGCGACCCCGCTTCCATAGCCGAAGGCAAACCGCTTGAACCCGAAGTTGTACAGATAGGTCACCAGCGTCTCGGTGGAGTGAACAGGTCCCCCCTGACCCAGCGCCCAGACCACGTCGAAGATATTGAACGAGCCGATCACCGAGAGGAAGGCCGATATGATGATGGAATTCCGGATGCCGGGAATGATGACGTGCCGGACAACCTGGGCGCTCGAAGCGCCGTCGACAACCGCGGCGTCCTCCAGCTCGCGGGGAATGCCCTGCAGGCCGGCGATGTAGATGATCATGTGGAAGCCCAGATATTTCCAGATGATGACAACCAGGACGGCTCCGAACGCCGCATTCGGATCGCCGAGCAGTCCGATTTCCGTGGGATGGCCGCTGAAGAGCGTGGCGAGCACAGTTGGCAGGCCGAACCGCGGATGGTAGATGAACTTCCAGATGATGCCGGTGACAATCTCCGCAAGGACGTAGGGGAAGAAGTAGATGCTGCGGAAGACAACCTCGCCCGGTGTCCGCCGCCGCCCTACCAGCAGAGCCAGAAGAAAGGCGAGGGGAAGCTGAATCAGAATAGAGACCACGACGACCTCAAGGGTGTTGAACAGAGCGGTCAGAAATATGTCGTCGCTGAACATGTCGACGAAATTGCCCAGTCCACGGAAGTTCTTTGCGGGTCCCATTCCGTTCCAGGCAAAAACCGAGTAGTAACCGGCCTGAATCACCGGAATCACCACAAAGAGCAGAAAGAGGATCATCGCGGGTGCGATGAGTGCGAGCGCGAGAAGAGTATTCGTTGTGTTTCTTCCTTGAAGGGTCCGTGTGCTCATGCTGCCGTCCTCAGGCGCGCCGCATATGGAAGGGGAGGCAGTTTATGCCTCCCCTCGTCTATCAGGTCCTCGAACAGACGCCTCTATTTGCCCTGTTCTTTCTTCCAGGCGGCCTGAACCATCTGGGCGGCCTGCGTCGGGTCCGCCTTTCCGGCCAGCAGGGTGACCACCGCGTCCTTCACTGCCTCGCCGACCGCCGGCGGCAGGAACTGGTCGTAGTAGAGCTGGAAGTAGCCGGCGTTTGCGACCGCACTTACGATCTTCTCGAGATTGGCGTTGCCCTTGACGGCCGACTCCGCACCCTTCACCACCGGTACAATGCCTTCGACCTTCACGAGCTGCGCATCGTATTCCGGTGAGAGGAAGAAGTTCAGGAAGTCGAGCGCCTCATCCGGCGCGTTCTTGCCGATGACGTAGCCATTGCCGCCGCCCATGACGTCGGTGTTCTTGCCGACACCGCCGGCGACCGACGGGAAGCTGAACCAGCCGAGGTCATCGCCGATACCCTTCTTGTCCGCCGAATCGGAGGCTTCGACGCCCGGCGCCCACTGACCCATGAGCTCCATCGCCGCCTTGCCGTTGCCCATGAGGGCGGCCTCGTCGTCATAGGTTGCTCCGAGGTAGCCGGTCTGGAAGGGGTCGAGATTCTTGAGCTGCAGCAGCAGCTGACCGGCCTTTACGTAGGTCGGATCGGCGAAGGAACCGCTTCCGCTGTAGGCAGCGTTGAATGCCGGCTCGCCGCCGAGTCGCATGGCCAGGTAGGTCCACCAGAAATGCGCCGGCCACTTGTCGCCCGCGCCGAGCGCGATAGGTATGTAGCCCGCGCTCTTCAGCTTTGGAATTGCCGACAGCAGCTGGTCCCAGGTCTCGGGAACCGTCACTCCCGCCTTCTGGAAGGCGGCCTTGTTATACCACATCCCGACGCCGCCCATGTCGTAGGGCGCGCCATAGTAGTGACCGTCGTAGCCGTAGACGCTCAGGGGACCCTTTCCGATCTTCTGGGCGATATTCTGCTGCACGTAGGACGTGATGTCGCGAAGCATCCCCGCCTTGGCATAGGCCACCATCACACCGCCGCCCCAGGAATGGAAGATGTCGGGCGGATTTCCGGCCTGCACGGCGACCTGCACCTTCTGTTTGAAGGCCTCGTTTTCGAACATCACCAGATTGATGTTGACGTTGGGATGGGTTTTCTGGTAGTCGGCTACTATCTGCTTGCGCAGCGCCTCTCTCGGATCGGGGCCGCCGCCGCCCTGAGCCAGGGCCCACCAGGAGATCGAAACCTGCTTGGGAGCGGAGGAAGCCGCCTCCTTCTGACCGGCGGCAAAGGCAATTCCGGCTGTAAGAAGCAGGACTGCAAGTGCGCCCGTGATACGAACCATCACCCTCATGTGATACCTCCTCATAATGTATCTCAATGCCGTATGATACGTTCCGACTATCAAGCGTAAGGGCAACGCCGGAATTCCGATAGGCGGCGTATTGCGGGTCTTGGCGTAGGTAGTTTTACCGATGTGTGTCCCCGGTGCCCGCGAAAAAGTCCTGCGCCGTCGGCCGCGGCCGTGACCTCACAAGGTCACACACTTGACAGTATCTGCGCTCCAAAGGCCGGCAGGGTGAGGGAAAAACCTCGCCCGGCCGCCGCGACGGTGATAGTGGGGTCAAAACAGCTTGTCAGTTTCCCGGAATCTGCAACGCCAGGATCAAATGAGATCTCCCGTTCGCCGTCCGCCATGTTCACCGCAACCACCAGAAGCCGGCCGTTGCTGCTGCGAAGAAACGCCAGCTGTTCCGAAGAGAGATGGAGCTGCCGGTACTCGCCGACCGAGAGCCACGAGTTTCTCCTGCGGATGCGGGCGACGAGAAGTCGTTCCGTTCCGGCGCGTCGAAATAACTCATCGGATGGATATGATAGAAGATTGCGTCGAGCCACCACATACGTTGAGTCCCATTTGTCGGCTGCCCGGCCGCTGAGCGGCAGGCGGGAAATCCGGAGCCATTCTACAGAGTGCCGCGAATCTTGTCTGCCTGATTGCCAATCTTAATGTGACCTTCATCTTTGCGGGCTATTGTTCTGTTCGTGAAAGGGCCGCAGGGCCCGAGAATCCAGAAGAAGGAGTCAACTATCAGAGCGAACATCAAATCAACCATGAAAAGACCAGCGACCGCGATACTTGCCCTGTTGCTCATCTCGGTCGGCACGCCTGCGGCCCTGTTCGCGCGCACGGAAAGCGGCAACTCGACCCCGGCCGAACCGCGTGCGCCCCTTCATCCGACACGTGTCGACATGACACCGATGACCGTTGAAAGGATTCGGTCGCTCATACCCGGCCTGACCCAGTCGGAGGCCGAGCAGCTGATGCAGAAGGGTGTGGTCACAAGCGATTACAGCAAGTCGATTCAGGCCCGCATTGCCCCGCCGTTTGCCGGTAAGCAGGAGATGATCAAAGAGCTCGGAAAGACCGATGCAACCGTGGGAATAGAGCTGCTGTTCCAGGCTCCCATACCGGTGAAATTCCGCGAGCGGGACGACTTCTGGCTCGAGATCTACAATATCATGCGCTCGATCAGCACGCTCAAAGGAATCAAGTACTACTCGGCAGATCGTGATGAGATGCGCACCTTCTACTACGACGCCTATGTGGTTCCGTCGCCTGAGAAGAAGAACGTCCGTCTGCCTGACCCGCTTGTGGGGTCCATACCCGCGTCGAGCCACATCTACACCTTTCACAAAGACTCGAGCTTCGGCGACTACGTGATGTCGATAAACTACACGGCAGGCCCCGATCCGCAGCATCCGAAGTACGCGCGCATGGCGATGTCGAATGCCACGACCATGCACTATTCGATCATTCCGATCGAGCAGCCCTATAAGCTCCAGATCGATTTGGTGGTGGTACCGGTGGGAGATACCATGCTCTTCTACGGGAATTTCGTCGCAAATGCCTACACGATCTTCGGTCTGCGGGACAGCATCGACGTCAGCTTCACCAATCGAGTAAAGGCGCTCTACAACTGGTTCATGGCAGAGGTCACGCTGCACTCCTGACTGGGTGTCAGCTCATTGCGAGCCCGGCACCGGCACCACGGAGACTGCTCAGTCCGGCTTCCCGCGAGCTGCATCTATGAGCGGCAGCGCCTCGCCCGCCTTCATCGGAATGAACAGATCGGTAATCTCTGGCGTGAAGCTCGATGGGTCCGGATTTATCTCGATGATCGTTGCTCCATGCGCAGCCGCCTGGCGCGGAACGTCCGCCGCCGGATAGACCTCTCCCGTAGAGCCTATCACCAGCATGACGTCGGTTCGGGCCGCCGCATCGAGTGAGCGTTCGACCGCGTCCGCCGGTATCTCCTCGCCGAAGAAGACAAAGTCAGGCTTGAGCAGACCGCCGCAGCTGCAGTGCGGCGGGAGAGACTCGAGAAGCGCGGCGGTGGCCTCATGCCGCTTCCCGCACTTCATACAGCTCAGCCTCCGCGAATTGCCGTGATACTCGACCACGTTGCGGCTGCCGGCGCGGTAGTGCAGATCGTCGATGTTCTGTGTTATCAGCACGCGCAGGAGGCCTGCACGTTCCCATTCGGCGAGGGTTCGATGGGCCGGATTCGGTTGGGCGGTGCCGAAGTGGTCGTAGAAGATCTCACGGATTACCGGCCAGGTCCGATCCGGGTTTCGCAGGAACCAGGAGAGCTCGAGCATCCGGGGATCATACCGGTTCCAGATTCCGCCTGGTCCGCGGAACGGCGGTACCCCGCTTTCGGTGGATATCCCGGCTCCGGTGAACGCCGTGAGAAAGCGGGCACTCCGGATTGCCCGAGCCGATGCATCGATGACCTGCGAGATCTCTTCGTTCTGTGCCATGACTGCAAAAACTCTCCTTCCGTTGCTATTTCTCGTCAATAGGGGACCGCGATCGCGGTATAATCTCAGTTGGAGGCAATGTCTTGAAAGGCAGAGCTATCCCGCGGTGGGCTGCTGCCGCGACCATGCTCCTTATTGCCGTTAGCGCATTTGGTCAAAACGCGCATGATACCCGTGTCATAAGCGGCGTCGGATATGCATTTCGCGTCACCGCACCTTCGGGCTGGCGATTCTTCGACGAGGACCCCCAGGTCAATCGGCGTCTCGGTGCCTACTTTCTTCCAATCACTCCGCAGCCGGCTTCCGGCTGGGCGATCATGCGCGTTACTGCCGTGCCCCGAACGGCAAGCGACGCCCCGAACGTCCGCGCCTGGGTCGACGCAGAGATCGCATCCATCGCTTCAACCTCCCAGCCGATGGCCCTTGGAGTCACCGAGCTGCCGCGCTTTCCGGAGGACCCCCCGGAATCGATCTATATCGAGTATGACGACCGGATGCGGCGTGAATACCGTGCAGTCGCCTACCTTCGTGACAGCGGACACATGCTGATTACCAGCCTCGTCTGCCGCGAGAGCCAGGTCCTGCAGTCGATGATCCCTAGCCTTCGGGAGGTCGCCCGGAGCCTGCACTGGGTCACTTCGAAATTTGGCCGGTAAAATCGCTCCGTTCGACGCTCAGAGCCTGTAGAGGATCTGGTTCACCTTTGCGAAAGCGTCGCGAAGGTCGGGGGCATCGGGATGCCGGTTGGTGAATTCCACGGCATACCGCAGCGCATCGACGAGGAATCGCCTGCTCGCCTCATGGAACAGGTTCATGGTCTGCTGCAGCGCATCCGGCGGGTTCCTGCCCCAGTCGGGATGCGTACGGGTGAGCGCGACCATATCCGGAAGGGCGGCCCGCAGCCGCATGGCTGCGGCACGAAGCGCCGTGGTCATCTGCAGGACGGTGTGCGCCTGCTCGATGAACGACGCCGATTCGTCGAACGCGGTGATCGCGCTTTTCAGCACGGACATCTCATCCTGAAACGGTGGAGACGCCCACGCGGCCTGCAGGCCGATGAATAGCAGTCCCGATATGACCAGCGCCGGCCGATTCGAGTGCTGCACCTGTACCCGTTCCCTCATCCCTCACCCCCCGTGCGGACCCGGCAATCATTGTACGTCCCTCGCAGCGTCGGCGCAAGTCGGTCGAACTCGCAGCATCATCTGCACCCTCTTCCCGGAAAATCGGTAGCGTTCGAGGAGCTCCGGACCGCAGCTCGCCGAACCGAGGCCCGACATTGCATAGTCGAGATGCACAATTGTCTGGCTGCGCTTCTTCGGCAGCAGCTTGTGGGGATGACCGGATGCCGCTATGTCTTCAGCTCCCGGAGCTCTAACTCACGTGCCGCTTTCGCCGGTGTCAAGAGCATGCTCTGAGGTGTGGGTCGGACGGGCAGCGGGGGACCTCGATCCGAGTCCCTGCGTATGCGCTTGCTGATCTGGATCCTTGGTATCAACAGGCTTCTTGATACTCCTCAAGAGTTGCGCCGGGATGTTGACAACATCCAAACCTGGCACTATACTAATAACAGTTCGTCATTTGTGAAACTGACGAACCGGAGGCTCTATGAATCATGTCGATTTCTCGCTCGAACGAATTGCGCTCGACCGTGTGACGGAGCTCAAACGCGACGCCGCGGCGTCGAGGATCGCCCGCGAGCTGGGCGGCATCCCCCGCGAAGCAGCCGGGCAACGTACCTACACCTCCCTGGTCCGCTGGTGGATCAGGGCAACCGTGCTTCTCATTCGCTACCCCGCAGACCCCGGACGCACCCTTTCGCTCCTCAGCTGTCTGGAGTCACCCGTCACGGCGCTCGATGCCCGGACCCGAAACGGAGCAAACGGCTGTGGCGGCTGAGGAAAGCGCCGGCCCTGCTGTCTGGAAGTTTATCGACTCACCCGTCTACGAGACCCTGCTGTCGATGCAGTCGCTGCTGGTCGACTGGTACGATGAGCCCTGGACGGAGGAGGCGCGCGAGACGATGGGGGTGGCGTTCCTTCGCGATCTTCGCACGACGTTCGAACCGTTCCGGTTGGGCGCCGACCTGTTCGAGCTTGCAGTTCCGGAATCGTCGCCGCAGGAGGTTGACGCATTCGTCCGGCACGTCCGTGAGATGTCGTTTGCCGAGTTCAGCTATTTCTCCTTCGGCAGGCTGATTCCGGTGAGAGGCGGGGAGCTCATCATCGACCCCGAAGAGGTACGAAAGATCCTCGAAAACTTCGGCGATTACGCCCACTACGTGGAGAGCCTCGGAAGGCCCGATTGGGCCGAGATCGGACCTCTCTGTCAGCGGCGACTTGCCGACCTGACTGAGACCTTCTGGAACAAGTTCTTCACAAAGCGGCTGTCGAGCTTCGCGGCCCAGCACAGCGTGAGCATAGCGCAGAACCAGGCCTACGGACGCGAGAACGGCTTCGACGCGCTGTACGTGCTTCTTACCGGAAAGGAAAAGACGTGCAGGCCTCTCTCTCCGGACGCGGTGCTTCGCCAGGTCTCGTTCGTCCCTGTCGCGAACATCACCCAGCCATCGCTTGTCTATACCGGCGAGCAGGATGTCACCGTGATCTACCACGCGTCCCGCACCGCCGCGAAGCTGTCCGAGCTGAGCGAGAGGGAGCGCCGGCTCATTGCAATCTCGCGCGCGCTCGGTGACAGGACGCGCTTCAGAATAGTGAAGCTGCTTTTTCAGAACCGCGACGTGATGAACGGGCAGAACATCGCAGAACGGGTGCAGGTGACGAAGTCGGTTGTGTCGAAGCACCTTGCCCAGCTCAAGGATGCAGGAATCGTCCAGGAATCGAGCCCCGACAAACGAAACAACATCTACTCGATCGATCTCGACGTGATCCGAGAGATTTCCCCGTCGCTCGTCGAGGTGCTTCGCGGTTGATCCGGCGGCGCAGTTGAAATTGCGGACGACCTAGAACGCGATGACACCCAGATTGCGGATGTGGGCGGTGTGGTAGACGTCGTGGCTCGCCGCGCCCAGGATGTACCCTGCATAGGTGAACGGGCGATTCGGATGCTTCTCCGCGAGCTGCTTTTCCGGGAAGGCTTCCACTGCCGCGCGGAGCAGCAGGTGCTCCTCTTCGAGGAACTCGCCGTCCGCTTTCCAGGCCGCCTCGTCGAGGCTTGGCGGAAGGCGCGGGAAGTCCCTCGGCTTGCGGGCAAACCGCGGTGGCTCGCCTGTAATCGTTAATGTCCTGCGGACATCGAACTTCCAGTAGGCGCAGTGGAGCAGGATTTTCCACGCAGAGAAACCCTCGCTGTTTTCCAGAATAGCACGCTCGGCATCGAACTTCCGCAGCGTCGGCAGGAGGGCTTGGCCGTGCCATGCCTTGCCGTAGAAGACCGAGTCGAGGTGATCCAGGAGCGCCTTTTTCTGAATACTCATCCTGGCCATGAGCTCCGATTATAGCAGGTCCGGCGGGCGCATTTCGGCAGATATTCCTCTTGACAACGGCGAAAACCGCGGCATGACGGTTATATCCGATTGTAACCATTATGCCGAGGGATGCCGTTTTTGGAACCGAAGAGGATAATCAGGAAGAACGCGCGCGATTCGATGCAGGCTCAGGTGGAATCCTTCCTTGTGGAGAAGATCGACACCGATGTCTGGGCAGTCGGCGCCAAAATCCCTTCCGAACGTGAGCTTGCCGAAGAGCTCGAAGTCAGCCGGATCACCGTCCGGAACGCCGTCCTTGCCCTGACCAATCGGGGGATCTTCGAGCGTTCCGTGGCGCAGGGCACCTTTGTCAGGCGAACCGGCGGGAGAAAGGCCGAAACCAGAACGGCGGGCGGTGGAGTGTCTCCGGCGGCTAGGACACGACCGGATTGCGGTCGTGAACGGTCCGCTCGAGCTCGACTCGGCCCGTCTGCGATTTCAGGCCTGGGAGCAGGCAATGCGTGACACCGGTGCCGGCCCCGAGGAGCGGCTCGTTGCAGGCGGCAGAGGCTGGTCGGCGGAATCCGGCTACCAGGCGATGATCGAGCTGCTCGACAGGGCGCCCGATCTTCCCGCTGTTTCCTGCGCCAATGATCTCCCTGCAATAGGTGCACTCTCCGCGCTCGCGGAGAGGGGCGTGAGGGTCCCGGAGGACGTAAGCGTGATGGGCTTCGACGATGCCGAGCTCGCACGGCACGCGGTGCCGCCGCTTTCCACAATGCGTATTCACTCGCGGAATATGGCACGCACGGCCGCCCGAAGACTGGTGGAGCGGCTGGAAACCAGCAATCTGCCCGCGATCAGAATCGAGTTTCCCATAGATCTCGTGGAGCGCAGATCGTGCAAGGAGGTACGCGGAGAGGAACGGAAGACCGTTGACTTCGCCGGATCGAGACCGTAATTTCTGCCTGATCTGGTCAAATAGATCAAGGAGCGGCAAAGATGAGGAACACGGTACGCGACAACTGGGACGATGTGGGGAAGCTCGTTCTGCGCATTACGGTCGGTTTTCTGCTGATTTTTCACGGCATAAGCAAGCTCGAGCACGGAATTGCGTGGATGAAGGGACCTCTCTCTGCGTTTCACCTTCCGTTCTTCGTTGGATATGGCGTCTACGTCGCGGAGGTCCTTGCCCCCGTGCTCATAATCATCGGCTTCCTGACCCGGCCGGCGGCCCTGGTGGTAGTGTTCGACCTGGTGATGGCGATCGCACTGGTGGCGTGGCACCGGATGTTTGCTCTTTCGCAGGGTGGAGGTTACGCGCTCGAAGCCGAAGCGTTCTATCTGCTTCTCGGCATCGTGCTCTTTTTTCAGGGCCCGGGTCGATACAGCGTCACGCGTAACCGCGGGGCATGGTGGCTGTAGCCAGCTTGTTGCATTTCCTTTCGAACCGTGGTATGAATGGAATTCAATACCGCAAAAGTAGTGTAGAGCCGACCCATTAGTGCGGCGGAGGCCGGACCGATTCGGGAGAGAAGTGCTATGAACGTGGACTACATCAACCCGTTCCTCTCGTCGACTATCTACCTATTTTCAAAGATGTTCAGCCTGGAAGCCCGCAAGACCGGCGAGCCCTACATCGAAGAGGCGCTGACCAGACATCGATGGGACATTTCCGGGGTGATGGTGCTCACCGGCAACGCGCTCGGCGTTGTAGCGCTGCGGCTTTCCAAGGTCCTCGCAAACAAACTCCTCGAAAAATCAGGCATCATCTATGAGAACGAGATCGAGCGGCACCAGCTGGTCGACGACATGGTCGGCGAGCTGGTGAACATCATCGCGGGCAACGCGGCGCGCGAGCTCCAGGGTTTCGATATCAAGGTGTCCGTTCCGCTGGTCGTTCAGGGACAGAACCATTCCATCTCCTGGCCGGCGAAGGGGCCGGTGGTTGGAATACCGTTCTGGACTCCGCTCGGCCCCTTCCTCATCAATGTCAGTCTCGCTGCGACCGGACCACGTCCGGCGGTCGCACAGCAGACTGTGCAGATCGCGTCACCCAACAAGAACTAGCACGGGACCGGAGGTAGCGCCGTGGAGATCCAGGGCCTCAGCTTTTCGCTGCGCGGCATACCGATCCTCGACGGCATATCCGCTGATTTTCCGACCGGACAGATTTCGGCGATCATTGGTTCAAACGGCGCAGGGAAGACGACCCTGCTGCGCTGTCTGAGCGGGGAACTCGCCGCGGACTCCGGCGGAGTAGGTGTCGGCGGCCGGGATGTCGACCCGCGTTCGGACGAGTGGAAGCGCGCGGTCGGAGTCGTGCCGGACGCCGACCAGCTTTTCGACGAGCTGACCGTTCAGGAGCAGCTCTCTCTCGCGGCCTCGGTGTTCGGGATCACGGGAGATGAGCAGCGGACGCGCGTGGAGTCGCTCCTGGCCCTTTCTGATCTCACCGACCGCAAGGACTCCGCTGCCGCTGAGCTGTCGGCCGGAATGCGAAAAAGGCTCGCTGTTGCCCTGGCGCTCATACACGCACCGCGCATACTCCTGTTCGACGAGCCGCTCAATACCATGGACTTCGCGAGCAGCGAGACCTTCTTCGGACTGCTTCGATACCTCCGCTCGATTGACCGAACGATATTGATCACCGGACACTCTCTTCAGTCGCTGGTTCGCGTCGCCGATCGTTTTGTGGAGATCGAAGCGGGCAGGGTGATCAACAGTGTACAGATGCCGGAGGGTGCGCGAACAGCCGAAGCGATCACGCCGCTTCTTCGCTCGCGCGCGGGCGGCGGCAGGAGCGTCGAAGCCGCCGCCCGGGAGATCGACCTGGCCTGGATGAGCCCGTGACGCTCAGCAAAGCGCTTTCCCTGACCCGCTCCCGCCGTCTTCGACCCGAGACCTACAGCAGGGTGTCGGGCGCGCTCGTCGCATTCTTTCTCATTGTACTGCTCGCCCGCGCAGGCGCGGACTTCTATCTTGCGCAGTTCCTGGCTGCCCCGCAGTCCGGTCTGTTTGCGCTCTGGAACGTTGCATGGTGCATCCTTTTCCTGTCCACCGTGGCGCCTGTGGTCGCCTACCGGGGCATCGCCCGTACCGCTCGAAGTCCGAGGCTCGGATATTTCCCGCTGTCTGCCCGCCACATAGTCACCGCCGCCGTCGTCTCCTCTCTCACCGGCGCCGTCGCGATTGCGCCTGTCCTGCTGTCGCTGTTAGCGGCGCTGCTCGGGCTGCGCGGTGCGCCGGCCGCCCTCTATTTCGTGCTGGTTCTTGCATCCGGTCTGTCTGGATTCCTGCTCGTCGAGGCGGTCGCCTGGAAGTGCCGGGTGGCCGAGGAGCACCTCGAGCTTATCGAAGCGGCGCTGCTCGCGGTAATGATTCTCGCCAATCCCGACTTCGCCGCCGCCGGGCGGCCCCAGATAACCCTGTTCATGCACTGGAAGATCGGCCCGTCGGCCGGGCCACTGCTGCTGCTTCTCCCGCTTGCGGGAACCGCCGTTGCGCTGGTCGCCATTCTCGCGGCGGGGGCGTTCGGCGCGCTCAGAGCTCCCCGCCGCCGCAGGTCGGCACGCAGTCCCGGTCTGGTGCTCTACCGAACGCGGATACCCGCAGGCCTTTTCGCGGCGACCTACGCCGTCGAGATACCGGTCATTCTCACCAACGCAGGACTCTACACGACCGTACGTGGCGTCGTTGTAACGCTGCTCGCAGTTCGAGTTCTGTGGTTTCTCGCGTTTCTCTTCCGCACCGAGCAGGAAATCGGTAGCGTCATCCGCGGGCCGCAGCTTTTCAGACTGCGTCTTCCCCTCTACCGGAGCGCCGCGCTCTACCACTTCGCGCTCTGTGCACTTCCAGTCGTGCTGTACGCGATCCGCTCGATTTTGGATCGCGCCGGGGTTTCCTGAGTATATTTGGCCAAAAGACGATTGGAGGAAGCTTAACCATGAAAGCCGTTGGACTATTCCGCTATCTGCCGGTCGCCGATCCCCGCGCGTTTGTCGACGTCGACATCGCGGAACCAGAAGTTCGAGGGCGCGACCTCCTGGTCTCCGTTCGTGCTGTTTCAGTAAATCCGGTCGATACCAAGGTGAGATCCCCGCGGTCGGGCGAGGAGAGGGAGCCGCGCGTCCTCGGTTGGGACGCTTCAGGCGTCGTCGAGAGGACCGGCCCCGACTGCACAATCTTCAAGCCCGGAGACGAGGTCTACTATGCGGGGAGTATCGTCAGACCAGGCTGCAACAGCGAGCTGCATCTGGTGGATGAGCGCATCGTAGGCAGGAAACCTGCTTCCCTTTCGTTCGCTCAGGCGGCCGCACTTCCCCTCACCGCCATAACCGGCTGGGAGGCGCTGTTCGACCAGATGAAGATCGCCGCTGACGGTGCCGATTCCGGCCGCACGCTGCTTGTAATCGGCGGCGCCGGCGGTGCGGGCTCGATCGCGATTCAGCTTGCAAAGAAAATCGCCCGGCTCTCCGTCATCGCGACTGCCTCGCGGGAGGAGTCGCGTGAGTGGTGCCGGTCTCTCGGTGCTGATCTCGTCGTCGACCACACCAAAGACATCGTCAGCCAGATCAGGTCCTCCGGAATCGAAAACGTCGACTACGTCTACTGCACGAACAGCATCGAGGAGCACCTGGGCGCGATAGCCGAGATAGTTGCGCCCAAAGGCCGGGTCTGCTCGATCGTCGGCGGCGGCAGCGGCGTCAACGTTGGCTCGCTCTTCGACAAGAGCGCAAGTTTCTCCTGGGAGCTGATGTTTACCAGGCCCAGATACCAGACCGGCGACATGATCGAACAGCACCGGCTGCTCGACAGGGTCTCGGAGCTCGTGGACCAGGGTGTTCTCCGGACTACGCTGCGGGAGGTGATCACACCATTGAACGCGGAGAATCTTCGGAAAGCACACGGCCTCATCGAATCCGGGCACACCGTAGGGAAGATCGTTCTCGAAGGATTCGCGTAGCAGGCCGCTGTCGCGCCCGGGGGCCGCTGCCCGCGGCTAGGTCCGGGGAACGTTCGCTTCGTCGACCGTGAGCGTACTCCGCATGTGATCGAAGATCGCGATGAGCGACTTGCGATCGAAGGCTTTGACCGTGCCGGCGGGATAGTTTTCGATGACGTTGTAGTGAATGAAATAGCGGACAGCGAGCAGCGGACGCGTGCCCGGTATCGCATACACGATCTGCTCGTATCGGTTGCCCGCGCCCGCATCCATCATGGTGGCCGTCGAGTAGGTGGTACCATTCTCCGTGACTGTTCGAGCCGTCGTGCCGTCGGAAAGGAACGCGGCCGCGTCGTCACCCCGTGATCCGGGCAGCAACTCCACGCTCAGCGAGGTGTCGGATGCAAGGTTTGTGCCCCGCGTCATGGCTCTCGGAACGGTAAATGACACACCGTGAATGCCTTCGCCCGGTCCGAGGGCGGAGTAGACGTAGGATTGGTCGACGGTCCACCCATTCGGGTATCGCATCGAAAAACCTTTGGTGCTGTTTTCGAACACGTTCGGAAGGCCTCCCGGATCGGGAGACAGGAGGATGCAGTAGGTACGCCGGACGGAATCTCCGCCGCGCGGCTTTTCTTCGATGAAGGCGCCGTTGCCGCGAGTCCAGAAGACGAAGGACTCCGAACTGTCTGCAAATCTGGCGCCATCGGCAGAGACAGTCTGAGGCAAGACCATCTTCCGGCCGCCCGGGAGGTCGAGCCTGACGCTTCGATTGTGATAGAACGCAGCGGTGACGGTGCCGCCGTCGTCGCAGGCGAACGTTACCCTGTTTATGACCCCGGTTCCTGAGCAGCCGAGCAGACTGTTCGAGATAGCGAGCGCTCCGAGAATCAAGCAGATGCGGAAGATAATCTTCACCGGTTCGTCCCTGTCATGAGCATATCATACTGCGCAGTGAAAGCTCCCGGCAGTATCAGGAAGCGTGTGGATGCACATGACGTCGGGTTTCCTTTTCTCTATAATCCCTTCATCACAGCAGGCAACTTCATTGCTCGGTTGGGCCGGCAGGAGGAGAGGTACGATATGGCGCTGATCGATACATTCATGCTGACCGGCAGGTGCGCGGTTATTACCGGGGCCGCAGGCGGCATCGGGCGCGCTGTTGCACGTGCATACGCCGAGATGGGTGCCGATGTAGCGCTGCTTGACCTGCACGGTGCCGATGAATGCGCCGAAGAGGTGAGGAAACTGCGCCGCAGAGCCCTGTCCCTCGCAGTCGATGTGACCGAGGAAGCCGGCGTCGCTGGAGCATTCGAATCCATCGAGCGGGAGTTCCGGCGGGTCGACGTTCTTTTCAACGGTGCCGGAATCGTGGAGGTGGCCCCGGCGGAGGAGATGAGCTACTCGCAGTGGCAGAGAACAGTAAAGGTGGATCTGAACGCCCAGTTTCTGGTTGCGCGGGAGGCCGGGCGGGCAATGATCCGCGGCGGCAGGGGCGGCTCGATCATCAATGTCGCGTCGATGTCGGGCCACATTGTCAACCAGCCGCAGCATCATTCGGCGTACAATGCGGCGAAGGCCGGTGTAATCCAGCTCACGCGGTCTCTCGCGGCGGAGTGGGCCGGGCACGGTATTCGGGTGAACTCCATAAGCCCGGGCTACGTGGCGACCGCAATGACTCTGCCGGGCTACGAAGAGCTGGGAGAGTCCTGGTTTTCGAACGCCCCGATGAAGAGACTCTGCCGGCCCGAAGAGCTGCAGGGGCTCGCGGTCTATCTTGCGAGTGATGCGTCATCCTACGTTACCGGAAGCGATATCGTCATTGACGGTGGTTATTCTATAGTGTAATTCAATGTCGATCACGGGCCGCCCTCACCGGACCCGCCGTGGTACATTGATCTGCTCACCCTGGAGGATTGGATGAATATTGGCAAACAGATACGGCTCAACAGGATCTTCTCGCATCCGAGCGGCAGGCTCTTCTCGGTGGCGGTAGACCATTTCGGCGGCTACCCCGTCGGATTGCCTCCGACGCTCCGCGAAATGCAGGATACGCTTGCCCGCGTCGCGGCCGGGCGGCCCGATGCGGTGACAATGCACATAGGCGTGGCAACCAATGCGTGGACCCCGCATGCCGGAAAGCTTCCCATGATACTTCAGAGCACCTTTGCACGGCCGGACGATTCGCAGTATGAGCTGCTGGTAACACCCGACGATGCCGTGCGCGTGGGCGCGGACGGCTACGCGATTGCGACCTATGTCCGCGGACCGACGGAGGGGAAATACCTCAGCTTGCTCTCGCAGCAGGTCCGCACGGCGTCACACACGGAAATGCCGGTGATCTGCCACATCTATCCGCGCATCTACCGGGAATCGGGCGTGACCATTTCCTTTGAACCGGAAGACATTGCGTGGGCCGTGCACTGTGCGTTCGAATGCGGAGCCGATGTCATAAAGGTCCCCTATTGCGCGGACGTCGAAGCGTACAGGCAGATCGTCGCCTCCTGCCCCGTGCCGGTGGTCGCCGCGGGTGGACCGAAACAGGATACGCGGCCGAAGGCGCTCGCGATGATGGCGGAAGTTGTGGAGAGCGGAGCCCGCGGAGCGACGGTCGGACGGAACGTGTGGGGCTTCGACGAAATAACCAGGTCGATCGAAGCGTTCAAGGCGGTCATCCACGACAAGGCCGACCCCGCGACCGCGCTGAAGCAGGCGGGACTGCCGATATCGTAATGTGGGACGTGCTCGCGTTCGGTGCCGTCGCGGTCGATGACATCTGCTACGTCGACCGATTCCCCGATCGAAATATCAAGCTCGAGGCGCGAACCACCGATCGCGAGGCCGGCGGGCTCGCCGGCAACGTCGCGGTCACCGTGACCCGGATGGGCAGAACCGCCGCCTATTGCGGAGTTCTCGGACAGGATGAGCTGTCGCGGTTTGCCCGTGGAGAGCTCGAACACGAGGGGGTTGATTGTTCGCCGACCGCGACGCGCGACGGCGCGAAGCCGTTTCACTCCTTCGTCATTGTGGATGAAAGCGACGGGTCGAGAACCATTCTCTATTCGAGCGAGGGTGTAACCGAACCGCAGTCGGGTGCTGTGACCGGCGCTCTCGTCGGTCGCTGCCGCGTGCTCTTCGTAGACCACACCGCACCACGCGCGGGCCTCGCGGCCGCCCGTCTCGCGCGGAAGTCCGGGATTCCGGTGGTCGCCGACATCGAGCGGGTAGAAACCGCCGCCGGCCGGGAACTGCTCGGTGAGGTCGATCATTTGATTGTCGGGATCGATTTCGCGAAGGAGCTGACTGGAAAGGCCGAGCCTGAGGCGATGGTGAGATCCCTCATGCGAGCCGGCCGCAGCCTTGTCGCGGTGACCGACGGCGAAAACGGCTGCTGGTGGACGGACGCCGGCCGGCAGGTGAGATTCCAGCCCGCTTTCGGGGTGGAAACGGTCGATACGCTCGGCTGCGGCGACGTTTTCCACGGCGCCTACGCCGCCTTTCTCGCCGCCGGCGAACCGGCGGCGAAGGCAATTCGCCGGGCAGCGGCGGCCGCCGCCATAAAGGCAACGAGGCGGGGCGTCCGCGCAGGAATTCCGCATCGGAATGAGGTCGAGGCCTTCCTGAAGGATCAACCGGACTGTTGACCCCTGATAGATCCCTTGAAACGTCACTGCGATCGCTACTACCATCTTCCTCATGACCTCCTACATCGATCCGAGAGCCGTACCGGTTCGGAAGCTGTCGAACGGCGCTGCAGTTCCGGCGCTCGGGCTGGGGACTTTCGGCAATGACCGATTCTCGCCGAGCGAGGTTTCCCGTGCGGTAGACGGCGCCGTGAGAGCGGGCTACCGCTTCATCGACTGTGCCGCTGCCTACGGTAACGAGCCGGAGATCGGCGAGATCATCGAGGGCCTAATCCTCGAGGGGGTCGTTGCGCGCGAGGAGCTGCTCATATCGTCCAAGGTCTGGAACACCGACCACGATGCGGGCGACACCGTCCGTGCCTGCGAGAGATCCCTCCGGAACCTCCGGACCGGCTACCTGGATCTCTACCTGGTGCACTGGCCGTTTCCGAACCACCACCCGCCCGGCGCGGCGGCGGATTCGCGACAGCCCGATGCGCGCCCTTTCCGGATCGACGAGTACATGGTCTGCTGGCGGCAGATGGAGGAGCTGGTTCACCGCGGTCTGGTCCGCGGGATAGGCACATCGAACATGACGGTCGCGAAGATGGAAGCGCTCTTACCGTTGTGCGACGTCCGTCCCGTCGTCAATCAGATGGAGATGCACCCGGCATTTCAACAGCCGGAGCTCTTTCGTTACTGCGTCGACCGCGGAATTCAGCCGGTCGCCTTCAGCCCGCTTGGTTCGCCGATCCGTCCGCAGCGTGACCGTTCCCCGGGTGATGTGCCGGCCATGGACATGCCGGAGATCCGGGCGATTGCCGAAGCGCACGGAGTTCACCCCGCCCTTGTCTGTCTCAAGTGGGCCGCACAGCGAGGGCAGATTCCCATTCCCTTTTCCGTATATCCGGAGGAGTTCGTGGCGAATCTCCGCGCCGTTACCGAAGATCCGCTTTCATCCGAAGAGATGCGCCGCATAGAAATCGCCGACAGGGATTGCCGGCTGATCAAAGGGGTGGTCTTCCTGTGGGAATCCGCGCCATCCTGGAGGTCGCTCTGGGACGAGGAAGGCCATGCTGATTCGTGATAATCGATGGGTTGTCGCTGTGGCCGGCGTCATCGCAGTCACGCACGTGTCGATTCTCGTCCTGGCCTATTCGCGGATCGGAGATTATCCGGCCGAGGGCGGGTGGTATCTCCAGATCCTTGTCCTGACGGTGATATCGTTCGCCGTCGGTATTCGCTGGCTCCTGCTTCGCAGCAGGCGGGTGTGGAGCGCTGTGGTTATCCTGCTGTGCTACAGCGTTATTGCATATGCGAATGCGAAATACTTCGACATGGATTTCATCATGCTCACCGCATTCATCTGTGAGGTGGGCGTGCTCCTTCCCGATACCTCGAGCAGAGTGATGCTCGGTCTCGTCCTGGCGACCATCGGGGTAACAAAATGGATTGCGATATACAGTATTTCCATTCCCGACGTGGATGGCGCCGTTCACATTGTGCTGCTCATGTGCTACGTCGTTTTCCTCTACCTGATGTTCCGATTTGTGCGGGATATGCAGGAACAGCTGCGGAAGCAGGATGCGCTGCAGGTCCGCCTCGACGGAGCGGTTGCGCAGCTTACGAACGCGAATCTTGGCTTTCAGCGGCATGCGGTTCTCGCCGAAGAGGAGTCTGCCTCCAACGAGCGACGGCGCATTTCCAGGGAGATCCACGATACGGTCGGCTACACGATGACCAACATCATCATGATGATGGAAGAGGCGAGCGCCCGGCTGGAGTCCGACCTTGACCGCGTACGCCAGCTGATTCGTACGACGCGTCTTCAGGCCGAACAGGGCTGGGAGGAGGCCCGGTCTGCGCTGCGGGCGTTGCGAGCGCTGCGGAGTGGCGAGATCACCGGGGCGCTCGCGCTCACCAAGCTGGTTCGCGCGTTCGAGCAGGCGACAGGAATCTCAGTCGAGGTCTCGTTCGGCAACGTGGTGTGGCCGATGCGCGAGGAGCTTGAGGCGGTCACCTACCGGTTCGTCCAGGAGGGAATGACGAACTCCTTCCGGCACGGACGGGCCACCAGGATCGAGGTCTTTCTGTGGGATGCGAAGAACGAGCTGCGGCTGACCATGTGGGACAACGGCGTCGGCGCTACGGAGTTCAAAGAGGGCATTGGGATGAACGGTCTACTCGAACGCATCGCACCTCTCGGCGGGCGTCTGACGGCCCGGGGACTTCCCCAGGGATTTGAACTTGCCATCGTTATACCCTACACTGAGGAGAATCTGGAGGTATGAGGCGTGGGTAAGACACGGGTGCTGCTCGTCGACGATCAGACGCTCTTCGCTGAGAGTCTGAAAGGTGTGCTCGATGCGCGTTACCCGGAGCTGGACATTGTAGGAATTGCCCACGACGGCAAGGATGCCCTGAATTCCGTCAGGAAATGGTCGCCTGATGTGATTCTCATGGATGTGCGAATGCCGGTGATGGACGGCGTGGAGGCGACCGGCGAAATCCATGCCGAGTTTCCTGGCATCCGCATTATCATGCTCACCACCTTCGACGATGACGAATACGTTCAGGAAGCGATCGCTCGGGGAGCGGTCGGATACGTGCTCAAGAACATCCCCATTCAGGATCTTGTCGATTCGATCCGCGTCGTCCGTGAGGGAGCGTTTCTCATGACTGAGTCGGTTGCCTCCCGTCTGGTGCGAAGATTCGTCGAACCTTCCCGCGGTGAGGACACCGGGGGCAAGGCACTCCCGGAGTGGTTCAAGAGCCTGACCCGCCGCGAAAAGGAGATACTCTTTCTCATCGCAAGGGGCTGCGACAACAAGGAAATCGCTGATAAGCTGTGTCTTGCCGAACAGACGACGCGCAACCATGTGAGTGTGATTTACACAAAGCTCGGGGTTCACGATCGCGCGAACGCCATCAAGGCAATCATCGAATCCAATCTGGACCTTTCCAATCAGCTCTCCTGAAATAGTACGCGCGTACTAGGCGCGGTCTAGTACAAGAAAGGTACACCCGTAACCTGTACAGCTTGCGGGTTCTGCCCGTACACTTTCTTTACGCTACAGGAGATGCTGATGCAAATCGCTTTCATATATTGTGAAGTCGTTTCGTCAAATCAGGTCGCCCGGCGGCGATCCATTGCGGCGGTCCGGATTGAAGAGCTGTCCGCTTCGTGGTTTTCCGGGTTGGCGGCGTGAGTCCGGCGGTAGCGTCCAGTATGCGCATCGTTGCACGCACGGCTGACGCCTCTCGCGGAAGGTCGCACGTTGCGTCCGATTTCGGTCCGGACCCTGTCCCGGCATACGACCGTCATTCCGGGGACCGGATTTCGAACCGGACTATGAAGGGCGTCGTCCTTCCCGGCGACAGCTCCGTTAGGGTCCGTGACTTTCCGGTCCCACATCCGGAGAAGGGTCAGGTACTCATCCGCATGGTCGCATCGGCCATCTGCGAGAGCGATATCCGTGAAATCTATCGGCAGCATTCGGACGAAGGCGCCCGGCGCTACAGCGGCGTCATCTGTGGTCAGGAATGCTGCGGCAGCGTCGAAGAGGTCGGTGAAGGGGTGCAGCGTCTTCGCGCAGGAGACAGGGTGGTGGTCTATCCGGCATCCGGATGCGGCGATTGCCCCGAATGCCGGCACGGGCACAGTGCCGATTGCAGCGGGCGAGAGGATGGCGCCTACGGCAGAACGCGAAACGGCGGTCTGGCCGAGTTTCTCCTTGCGGAGGAGGGCGACTGCCTGCGCCTTCCGGCGCGATTGAGCTACGTCGACGGTGCCAATCTCGTACATACCTTCGGACCTGCCTGGGAGGCTCTGTCCCGTATGCAGGTCGGTCAGGGTGAGACTCTTCTCGTGAGCGGCGCGAATCCGACCGGACTCGCCGCGATGATGCTTGCCCGCTGTCTCGGCGTGGAAAGGGTCGTTGCCGTGGACGGCTCTGCCGAGCGGCGCCGGCTGGTCGAGGAGCTCGGTGTGGCGGAGGCGGTCTTCGACACGGAGGATCTGTCGGCCGGCAGGATCGTATCGTGTCTCTCCGGCCGGGGATGCGACGCCGCCATCGAGTGTTCGGGTGACCCGGCGGGCCGGGTGATCGTACTTCGCGGCACCTCCAGATGGGGACGCGTTGCGTTCCTCGGCGAAGGAAACAGCATGCTGTTCGAACCGGGTCCCGACGTGATACGCCGTCAGTTGACCATCTACGGAATCAGCGGGACGGGCAGGGAAAACATGACGAGCCTGCTCGAGCTGCTCGAGCATTCCGACCTCGAGCCGTCAAGGATCACGACGCACTGTTTTTCTTTCGCTGAAATCGATCGGGCGTTCCGTGCCGCGGACCTGGCTCACGGTCAGGGTGGCAGGGTCTCCGTCGTCTTCGATGACGCCCGCTGATCTGCGGGTCTAGAGCTTGATCCTCCCGCCTATCTCGATCACCCGGTCGTCGGGCAGACTGAACAGATTCACGATTCGTTCGGAGTTTCGCAGCAGAAACAGAAACAGGATATCCCGCCGAATGCTCATGCCGTGAGTACGCGAGGCGACGAGCGATTCGCGGCCGACGAAGTATCGAACGTCCTCCTCCTCGGTCTTGAGGTGCTGGTTGTTGACGATGCGCATCGCCGCGGGCACGTTCGGGCTGTCCATGAAGCCGTAGTGAGCATGGACAAGGAAGAAACCATCCCGCATCTTTTCGAACTCCACCCGGTTCTCGGATCGTACATGCGGATGCGGCTCTATGCTGACCGTGAAGAAGATGACCTGCCGGTGGACTATCGTGTTGTGGGTCGCGTTGTGAACAAAGGCGAGCGGGGCGATCCTGCTCCCGATCTTGCCGCCGACGATGGCTGTTCCTCGCGCCCATGTGGACATGCATAGATAGAGCAGAATTCCGGCGGCGAGCGGATACCAGCCGCCTTCGAGCACCTTCACTGCGTTCGCGGAGAGAAAGGTTACGTCGATCGCCAGGAAAAGCGCCGCCACGGCGACCGCTGCCGTCCAGTGCCACTTCCAGAGGCTGCGGAACACTCTGAACGCAAGGATCGTCGTTATCACCATCGTCATCGATACCGCAAGGCCGTACGCGCCGGAAAGGTTCGAGCTCGAGCGAAGGCTCAGTGTCACCACAGCCGTCGCGATGATCGCTGCCGCGGTGGAGAGCACCACCATCGGGTAGAGGTCCCACTTTGGTGCGAGATAGTAGAAGGGATTCGAGACGAGCGACGGTCGGGAAAGAATCAGCGCTCCCTGACCGAAGTAGTTGAGGAGCAGGCAGGGCAGGACGACAGTGAACCACGCCGCCCGGATTGGTGCCTTCCCGAAGTGGCCGATGTCGGCGTAGAGTGCCTCTCCGCCGGTGACAACGAGAAAGACCGCGCCGATTATGAAGGCACTCGCAACGCCGTGGGCCGCGACGAACCTGATCGTATGAACCGGATTCACGGCGGCAAGAACCTGCGGTTCTCTGACGATCTGAAGCACACCGAGAACCGCGAGCACCGGAAACCATACCAGCATGAACGGGCCGAAGAGGATTCCAACGCGCGATGTTCCCGCCTGCTGCAGCAGAAACAGGAGAAAGAGGACCGCAAGCGCGATGGGAAGGATATAGGGCAAGAACACCGGCGTTGCAACCTCGAGTCCCTCAACAGCGCTCAGCACCGAAATCGCCGGGGTAATTGTGCCGTCACCGTAGAGAAGCGCCGCGCCGAAGAGCCCGATAGGCAGGACAGCCCATCTCCATCGGCCCCGTTTCGGCAGCACGAGCTCCATCAGCGCGAGAATGCCGCCTTCGCCCTGGTTGTCGGCGCGCAGAACGAGCACAAGATACTTGATGCAGACGACCAGCACAAGCGCCCAGAAAATCATTCAAAGGACGCCCAGAATGTTCGCCGGAGTCGGCCTGACGGCGTGGGCACCGGAGAAGCAGATCTTCAGCGCATACAGCGGGCTTGTTCCGATGTCGCCGTATACCACGCCGAGAGCGCTGAGCGAGAGAACAAGCAGCCGGCGGGATGACGGTTCGGTGCCGGTCGGGTCCTTTTCGCTGGCTTTGCCGTTTTTCTTCATACGCCTGGACGTCGGATCGTGGAAATCGGGGCTACCGATCAGGTGGCGGTAGGTGAAAGATACCGCGCGTCCGCCGGATGAGGCAACTTGACAACCGGGACGTTGGGGTGTCAAATATTATAGCGCAAGTAAGGAATCGTGTGCCGGCCCTGTTTCCAATACCAGTCTCCGAGGAGTCCGCTGATGCCCGAGCCTGAAGTGAAGATTTACCCCTATCGATGGATCGTGCTGGGTGCCTTCCTGCTGATCAACGTAATGATGCAGGTGCTCTGGATCTGCTATGCGCCGGTCGCCACGCTGGCCGCAGACGGCTATCAGGTCAACCGCGAAAGCATCGACATGCTCGCAAATCTCTTCCTGCTCGTCTATCTGCCGGTTGCGATTCCGGCGGCCTGGGCAATCGATACCTTTGGCTTCAAGAAGGCAGTCGGCCTCGGGGCTGTGCTCATGGCGCTTTTCGGTGCCCTCAGGGCTCTGTTCCCCACAAGCTACACGGCCGCGCTCATCGGTTCCATCGGCATCGCGATAGGTCAGCCCTTCCTGCTCAACGCCTTCACCAAAATGGCTGCTCTCTGGTTTCCCCAGAAGCAGCGTGCGACGATAACGGGTGTGATATTCCTCGGCCTGTTTTTCGGCATCGGTCTCGGGGAAGCGCTCGGGCCGGGGCTCGTATCCGCATACGGCCTTTCAGGCATGCAGACAATCTATGCAATTGCAGCGATTGCAGCGGCTCTCCTCTTCCTCCTGTTTGCGCGCTCCAATCCGCCGACGCCTGCGAGCCCGCCGGATGAGCGGGTCCGCGCGCTTGTTCTCGACAGCTTCAAACAGATTCTCCGGAACCGCAATGTCTACGTCCTCGCGCTCGCCCTGCTGATTGCGAGCGGAATCGTGAACGGCGTATTTACCGTCATCGACGGGCTGGCCAAGGAGCTTTCGCTCTCGTCAGGCGACGGCGTCCTGCTCACCTCCCTGCTTCTGCTCGGCGGGATCGTGGGCAGCGTCGTGGTTCCGGCTGTTTCGGACACCATAAAGAGGCGCAAGCCCATCCTTGTCGCGGCAGTCTTCCTCGGGGTTCCCGCGACCCTGGGACTGGTGCTCGGACGCGGGTTACCGGTGGAAATTGTCTGTTTCTTCCTTATGGGGGTCTGCATTACCGGCGTGGTACCGGTGGCCTATCAGTACGGGGCCGAGATTACCCACCCGGCCCCCGAGGGCACAAGCAATGGAATCCTCGCGCTGGTAGTTCAGGCGGCCGGGCTGTTGATCGTGCTGATGGACGCGCTGCGCGGCGTCTTCAACAATTCCTACATTCCCTCGTTCATTGGACTGGCAGTACTGCTGGCGGTGAGCGGCATCATCATGCTGTCGTTGGAGGAGTCACCGGAGATGGCAAAAGTGGTCAGCGGGACGGACGAAGAGGCTATTTCGACGGCTCCGAGATGAGCCTGGAACTGAGAAACCGGCTTTCCTGATCGCTGATCAGCGCCTCGATCGATCCGGCATGACAGAGGGCATTCTCCACCGGCTTTGCGTACATATCCAGGAACGCTCTTCCGGTTTTCGGCGAGAGCATCCGCGCCCGCTCGATTACCCTTTCGCCGCGCGAAAGGTCTATGTGGGCGAGAGCCGTTATGCGGTCCCTCCTCGACAGATCGTGGGTGCGCACGAAGGCGAGCCAGTTTGCATCCCAGAGACGGTAGTTCTGCTGGATCTCGCGGTCGAGTCCTGAAACGATCTCGCTGCGTGAGTTTCCGCTGACCCTGTCGCCGAACGCGATGTGCACACGACCTTTCCAGCCGTTTATCTCTCCAATGATGTTCATGAGGTCCCGGTGCATCGTGGTCGGCTCAAGCTCTCCTGCCACTTCGCACGCGAGCACTTCGTCCTGCGGCAGCTGTTCCCAGGAGATGGTCATCGGCTGGATGATGGTTCTGGACGACCAGCTGCCGAATCCCTCGAACGTCCGGTTCATGCTCAGCATCTTCAGAACCGAAGAATCAGTCCTGTCGTCACCGTTTTTCGCGCGTCCGCCGCGGTGCGCGATCCAAACCGAATTGCCCACTCCAAGCAGGTCCGAAATATAGGTGGAGAGGCGCCGCGCCTCCTCGAGCTTTTCCCGGATTCCTTCGACCCTGCGTTTGACCACAAATCCCTTGTTGAGCCGGATCAGATGCTGGATCCATGCGGTCTTCATGAGATTGTCGCCGGCGGCGCTGTAGACAGTCGGAAAGCCGGTTCGCGCCAGCAGGAAGTTGAGATACGAGGTGTCGAGCACGGTGCTGCGGTGGTTGGACAAAAAGAGATGCGGCTGACCGGCCTGCAGATTTTCTCTTCCCGTAATGGTAAGTCCGTCACTGGTGGTGCGCAGATTGAAGCTCACCAGACGGAACATCATCGCCTGAAACTCGTCGATGGAAGAAAAAGTCTTAACCCAGTGAAAAACCGAGGCCAGGTTGTCCTTGTGGAAGAGACGGGGCAGTCCCCACGCCTTTTTCAAAACCGCCTGAAACTGGGGATCCGAATAGAGGCGTCTGATTATCGCCCCGAGTCTCGACTCGGGATAGGCCGCAATGTCGCCGTAACCCATGGCAATCAGTATTATAGCGATCCACGTTCCGAATGGCAAAGGGATTATCCGACAATTTTCTGTTCTGCCCTTGACGCCAGCCTGTTTCAGGGATATTATTGCAACCGGTTGCATAACAGGGGAATCGCCTTGAGCGTAGAAAACGGGCCGCTGAGATCGATCGAAGACATTGCAAAAATCGCAGGAGTGTCGAAGTCGACGGTTTCGCGCGCCCTCAACGACAGCCCGATGATAAGCGACGCGACCAAGAAACAGATCCGGGAGATCGCGCGCCGCCACGATTTCCGACCGAGCGCCCAGGCCCGGCGTCTGAGCACCCGATCGAGCAACACCATCGCCTTCGTCACGCACGCCTATCACGGCGACTTCTCCGTGGCGGACCTTTTCACCCTCGAGATAATGGGTGGAATCACCGCAGGACTTTCGGAGCTTCAATACGACCTCCTGGTGGTGCAGGTGGATCCCCGGGAGACCGACTGGGCGGCGCAATACCTCAACACGGCGAGGGTCGACGGCTTCATCCTGATGACCTCCTCGCGCAAACGGTGGCATGTCGAGCATCTCCTCAAGATGGGAGCGCCATTTGTGGCGTGGGGCCACGGACAGGGGCGGTACTGCTCGGTCTGTGGTGACGATGTCCGGGGAGGCCGGCTGGCCACTGAGCTGCTTGTATCGGAGGGTCGCCGCCATATTGCGTTCATGGGCGGGCCGCGCATCGAGCTCGAGGTTCAGCTGCGGCAGCGCGGATACCAGGAGGCGCTGGCCGATGCGGGGCTCTCGATGGAACCCTCACTCGTTGCCTACGGTGATTTCTCCGACCGTTCGGGTGCCCTGGCAATGAAGGAGATACTTTCAAGGGGGGGCGAGGTGGACGCAGTCTTTGTGAACAGCGATCTCATGGCTATCTCCGCGATGACCTGCCTGCGTGAGCAGGGGATTCGCGTACCCGACGATATCTCGGTCGTGGGCTACGACAATCTGTCGATTGCCGGATACGCATCGCCGCCGCTCACCACGGTCAACCAGAACATTCCGCTTGCCGGAAAGTACCTGGCGCGCGACCTCGTGCGGTATCTCGAGCACCGGATCATAACCGAATCGGTGGTACCGGTCGAATTGATTCGAAGGGAATCCGCATGATCTTTTTTATTTGCCCTGTTATGCAACCGGTTGCAGAAATCTGATCCAGTTTATGGATGGAGGAGGCATTATGCGAAGCAGTGTGAAACGAACGGCGTTTCATGGGGAAATTCCGTCTCTGGAGCCATGGAGCATCGAGGGCTACCGAAGAATCGAGGCGCTTCACGCGTTCCGGCGAGCCTGTTTCAGCGAGCTCGTCGGCCGCCTGACACGAGGCCTGCGTCTGACCGCGAGGCATTCCGCGGAGCAGGGTCCCTGCCGAAACAAATCGGAAAGGGACGCCGCCCGGCGGGCCCGGATAGCGCTCGAGCGCATTGACGCCGCATCTCCAGGGCGCAGGCTGCCGCTGCGCCGGTACCGTGAGATCTGGGTTGCGCTTTATCTGGACGAGGCGCTCGTTGACCGGACCGTTCTTCCGGTGCGGTTGATCGGGGGCCGGCTCCTGCTTGCCGGCGACGCCGGTGATGCGGTACGGTTATCGGTGCTTCGTGCCCGCGGTGTCCGGCATGTCGCCGTTGCAACGGCGGATTCCGTGCGAGCGGAAATTCGCTGTTCAGTTTTCGGTGGCGCGTTTCCCGGTCTCGATGTAGGGTATCACTATGAAAACGAAGACGAAAACAACGACGATTGCGATGTCCCGCAGCGAGATGCTCGCTGCGTTCATGGAGCGGGATGCCTCCTGTGACGGTCTCTTCTTCACGGCGGTGACAACTACCGGTGTGTTCTGCCGCCCGAGCTGCCCCGCCCGGAAACCGAAGAGCGAAAACGTGGTCTTTTACGGCAGCGCTCGAGAGGCGCTTTTCGCCGGATTTCGACCCTGCCGGCGCTGCCGGCCGATGGATGAGGGCCGCTCGGCGCCTGAATGGGTTGCCGACCTGCTGGAGACTGTCGAGGAATCGCCCCACACCCGGATCCGCGACTCACAGCTTCGGGAGCGTGGAATCGATCCGGCCGCCGCACGACGGTATTTTCTCAAGAGCTACGGCATGACCTTCCAGGCCTACTGCCGGGCCCGCAGGCTCGGTAGCGCGTTTGCCGCGATCAAACGCGGCGACAGCATAGATGACGTGGTCTTCGACCACGGCTGGGAATCGCATTCCGGTTTCCGGGAAGCGTTCACCAGGGCCGCCGGCTCCTCGCCAGGGCGGGCCCGCAGCGGCGACTATGTGCGGCTCGCATGGATCGAAACGCCGATTGGACCGATGGCTGCCGGTGCAACGGACCGCGCCCTCTGCTTGCTCGAGTTCACCGACCGCAGAATGCTCGAGGGGCAGCTCGAGACCGTATCTAAACGGTTCAGACTGCCGCTGCTCCCCGGGGAGAGTCCGCTCTTCGACGAGTTGAGGCGCGAGCTCGGCGAGTACTTTGCCGGAACACGCACCCGATTCGAGGTCCCGCTCGACTATCCCGGCACCGATTTTCAGCGGACCGTGTGGGACGCGCTCCAGCGTGTTCCCTATGGAGAGACCCGCAGTTACATCGAGCTTGCCAGGGCGCTCGGTATTCCCGGCGCAAGCCGGGCGGTCGGCCGCGCGAACGGTCTCAATCGCATCGCCATCCTGATACCCTGTCATCGCGTCATCGAGGCGGACGGCGGACTCGGCGGATACGGGGGCGGCCTGTGGCGCAAGCTCCGGCTCCTCGAACTCGAGGGCGGCCGGGAATCCTGACCTTTTATTATTCGCGAGGTGAGCTATTGACGTAATCGCATTCTCGGCGTAAGATAAAAATCTAAAAAAGGACCGTTTTCGCTGATCGAAGGCGGTCCTTTCGCAGGACTGGAGCCGAGGACGTAATGCCGAGCAGTTTTCCACGAGATCTGGTGTATGAGAACCAAGCCGAGGATCGGAACTCGGAAGAGCGTCGTCTGCGCGAGCTGATCGACGCGATGCCGGGCGGTTATTACCGCAGCACCGAGGAGGGCAGGTTTCTCGACGCCAACCGGGCTTTCGCGCAGATGCTCGGCTACACCGTCGATGAGCTGCTTGCTCTCGAGGACGTCCGGGTGCTCTACGTCGATCCCGACGAGCGCGACCAATACGACCGCCGCGCCCATTTCCCTGCACAGCCGAACATCGTCAGACTTCGCCATCGGGACGGACACGAGGTCTGGGTTGAGGATTTTCCCCGCGATCGCGTCGACGAAAGCGGCCGCCTCGTCTGCCGCGAGGGTATCTGTGAGGACATCACCAGCCGCAAGCGCGCCGAGGACAGGCTCGTCTCATCTCTGGCGGAGAAGGAGGTCCTGCTCCGTGAAATCCACCATCGTGTAAAAAACAATCTTCAGATCGTGTCGAGCCTTCTCAGCCTTCAGCGAAATCGCGCTCCCGACCCGAAGGCGCGTGAGGCACTCGAGGACAGTCAGCGGCGCATAAAGGCGATCGCAATGGTTCACGAGAAGCTGTACACGTCCGCCAATCTCGCGGAGGTCGGTTTTGACGATTATGTGAAGGAGGTTGCCTCCGAGCTCTGCCTTTTTCACGACTGCGCGGGAATCCGGGTGGAGTTCGATGTGGAGCCGATCAGGCTGAACATCGACACCGCTATCCCGTGCGGACTCGTATTCAACGAGCTTCTGACCAATGCGCTCAAGCACGGCTTTCCAGTGTCGAGACGGGGAACGATTCGGGTGACACTTCGAAAGATCCAGGCGGATCGGGCTGAACTGAGCGTGGGACATGACGGCGCCGGAACGCCCGCCGATTTCGATATCAAACGGCCCAGGTCAATGGGAATGCTGCTGGTGAGCTCTCTCGTATCCCAGCTGGGTGGGGATCTGTCCGTCGAGGACGACGACGGAACGCGCTTTGTCGTCCGATTCTCCATTCAGTAAGAGAGCAGTCAGCCATGGAAAGCACGGCAACCGGACGACGAACCTTGCTTCTCGTCGAAGATGAGGCGATCATCGCTCTGGCCCAGGCAGAACGGCTTCGCCATCGCGGCTACGAGGTGATTACGGTTTTGACCGCCGACGAAGCGCTCGCCGTAGTGCGGGATAACCGCAAGGTCGATCTTGTTCTGCTGGACATCGACCTCGGACGCGGAATGGACGGCACCGAGGCTGCTACCCGCATGCTGGGGATGTGCGACCTGCCCATCGTCTTTCTCTCCTCGCATTGTGAACGGGAAATAGTCGAAAGAACGGAGCGGATCACCTCCTTCGGCTACATTCTCAAAACCGCCGGCGAAACTGTCCTCGATGCTTCTATCAAGATGGCATCCCGCCTTTACGATTCGCAGCGGCGGCTTCAGGAGAGCGAAGCGGCTCTGCTTCAGCAGCAACGTACGCTTTCGCTGGTTCTGGAAAACCTTCCCGCAATGGTAGCCTACATCGGGGCGGACGAAAGATACATCTATACCAATTCCCGCTATGCCGCTCATTTCGGTTTCGACGCGGCCGTCCTGGCGCAGGAGGACAGCCGCGAAGTGCCCGGGCCAGAGCTGTACAGTGATCTGTCGCACCATGTGCGGAGCGCACTTTCAGGCGCCCGCGTCAGCTTTGAACAGGTCAGACCCGACTCCTCCGGCAGCGAACGGACGATATTCGTAACCTACGTTCCGGACGTACGGCACGATGGGTTTGTACGTGGATTCTTCAGCGTGGGCGTGGACATTACCGACCGCCGGGCGAGAGTTCCGGGAATGAATCCGGTGGCCGAGCGCCTCACCGAGTGGCCGGCCGGCGCGGCGCAGGGAACCGATCTCTCGGCTGTCTTTCCGATCGTAGACAACCGCACCGGCGTTCAGACCTCCAATCCCCTGGTGGGTGCAATGGACGAAAACCGGATCCTCGCTCTCTCGAATCACACGGTTCTGCTCGCCCGCGACGGGGTACGGCGGCACGTCGCCGATTCGGGTGCTCCGATCCACGGTCCGACCGGCTCCGTCGACGTCGGGGTCATGGTTTTCCGGGACGTGTCCGAGGAGTATCAGGTGCGTATGCGGCTCGAGACGAGCGAGCGCCAGTTGCGGAGCCTCTTCGAGAACATGGCGGAGGGCGTTGTCCTTCACGAGCTTGTGGAAGACGAGTCAGGCAACGCCACCGACTACCGCATCGTGGACTGCAATCTGCGATTCGAAGAGATCATCGGCATCCCGCGGGAACGCGCCATCGGAAGCCTCGCGACCAGGCTCTACGAAACCTCCGAGGCGCCCTACCTTGCCGAGTGCAGCGCCGTAGTCCGGACCGGCCGTCCGATTCGGTTACAGACCTTCTTCGAGCCGATGGGCAGGGACTTCTCGATCTCCTGCATCCCCTGGGAAAAGAACGGATTTGCCACGGTGTTGACCGATATAACGGAGCTCGCTCCCGGGGTGGTATAAAGAAGCTTGTTGATATCCCGCGGCCAGTTCTCCGCGCGATCGGGACTTACGCTTCCGCCGGCGCGTTTTTTCGGTTAAATATATATTTTGGAATGACTTGGGAAGATTTATCAACACGCTTGTTGATACTTGCTTCAGTGCGCGACCGCGGAAAAGCTCACCGAAAACTGGTTGCCGGGCCCCAGCTTCGACGAATCGTTCAGGAGCGTACTGACCGCACGGGTCATTCCGCTTTCCACCCGGTATATCCCCGCAACAACCGTCGGGAGCGGATATACGGTGAAGGCCCCGGCTGCAGGCGGGCCTGCGGCGGCGGTCACGTCTATGCTGGTAGCTCCTCCCGCATCGCCGAAGAACGAACCCGTGTAGGTTGTGCCGTTGGTAACGGCGTAATCCCTGTATTCGAGGACGCCGGCGGCAATTCCCGGCGACAGGTTGAAGGTGTAGTAGTCGGTAGAATCAACCACCCCTGAAACGTTGAGCGAAGCGATGACAGGAGTAAGCACGGGGCTGGTGGCCTGAAAGCTCAAGGCTGTCCCGGCCGGCGGCGAGTCGACACGAACCTGCCAGCCGTGCGCGAAATGGGTTCCCCATACCGGATCATCGATCGGACCGAGCGCCACATTATTGAGCGTTTGAAGTGTCCCGGAAGAGTCGACATATTGAACCGATTGCAGGGAGGTCGGCGTGCCCGGATCTACAAGCAGGCCGATCGAATAGATGTAGCTTGCCCCCGCGGAGGTTGAAAGGGAGGGCTGCTGGCAGGAAGCGACCAGGATCGGAATACAGACGGCCAGCGCAAGCGCGATTCTTCTATCTGACGAATGTAGACTTCTTATCATGCGCAGGTACCAACAAGAACAATTATATTACTGCGGCAGCCGGGTATCCAGCGTTTTTCCGGCTTGCTCTTGAATCGCGGGCATGATAGAAGTTGATCCTCGTTTCTCCGACCTGAGTTTCCGAAGGAGCACCGGTGTCCACAAGCGTCCGTACGCGCATTGCCTCGGCGGTGTCCGAGCTGCCGCCAACATACTGGCTTCTCTGGACCGGCACGCTGGTCAACCGGCTCGGAGGATTTGTAGCGCCCTTCCTCAGCCTCTATCTCACGGGCGATCGTGGCATTCCGGTCTCCCGGACCGCTTTCGTGATATCGCTCTTTGGCGCGGGTTCATTCCTCGGTCGGATTGTAGGCGGGGAGCTTTCCGACAGGCTCGGCCGGCGGCCCGTTCTCCTTACCAGCTTTCTGGTGACGCCGCTGGTGGTGCTCTTCGTCGGCCTTGTGCGGCCGCTTGCCTGGATCGCCGCAGGGACCACGCTTCTCGGTTTCTTCACCGATCTCTACCGGCCTGCGGTTAGCGCGGCAATCGCGGATATTGTGGCTCCGGGCAAACGGGTGCGCGCTTTTGGCTACCTCTACTGGGCCATCAACCTGGGCGCGGCGATCGCGCCGGTGATCGGCGGCGTCATGGCTCACAGCAATTACTTCCTGCTCTTCGCCGGCGACGCCGTGACCACGCTTGCCTTCGGGCTACTGGTGCTCGTGAAGCTGCGCGAGACACAGCCGCAGCAGTTCCGGCAGGCCAGGACGGGAGTGCGGGTGCCGGTGAGCCGGCTCGGACTGCTCGCCCGGCAGCCGACCCTGCTCATGTTCGCGGGCCTCACCTTCCTCTTCGGAATGGTCTACGCTCAGTCTGCCTCCACGCTTCCGGTCGCGATGCTGCGCCACGGCGTGGGCCCCTCCGGCTACGGTCTGGTCATATCGCTGAACGGGTTGTTGATTGTGCTGCTCGGTCTTGCCGGCGGCCGGACCGCTGAACGATGGCCGCGCTTCCGGGCCCTTGCCCTGGCAAATGTGCTTCTGGGTGCAGGGTTCGGCCTCGCGGCGCTGGGCGGCTCGCTCTGGCTCTATTCGGTGAGCGTGGTGATCTGGACGCTGGGTGAGATCGTCAACGCTTCGGTCGCTCCCGCAGTTGTTGCAGACCTTGCAACCGCCGAAGTTCAGGGACTCTACCAGGGTGTGTACGGGTCCGCCTGGGGTCTCGCCTTTTTCGTCGGGCCCGCCGTCGGAGGTCTGGTCTACGGCCAGTTCGGAAACGTCGCGATCTGGACCGCCTGCCTTGCCGTTGGGCTTGTCTCGGCAGGCGGTTATCTCCTTCTCGGCCGCCGGATGGAAAGGTGAACCATTTGCGCTCTAACGGCGTCCGGCTGCCGACACCTTCCTGATGCTTTCGGCCAGATAGTCGCGCGCCTCCTGCGACTGCGTCGGGTTCACCGGCAGCGTGATCATGCTTTCGGCGATTCGTTCTGCTATCGGGAACTGTCCTTTTTTAAAGCCGCGTTTCCTGAAGGCATCGGTGAGGTGGAGCGCGCGGTAGTGGGTTCCCACCTTGACCCCATAGTCGTAGTAGAGCGTGTAGATGAAGTCGTCCCGCGTCATGCCGAATTCCTTCTCGTCGAAAAGGACGGGAAAGAGGTGATAGACGTGGGTCCTGTCCGGCATCACCGTAGGCATGGCGAGGCCCGGAATCCCTGAAAGCTTCTCGCGAAGGTCGGCCGCGTGCTTCTGGCGTCGAGCGTTCAGGCTGTCGAGCTTCTTCAGCTGAACGATGCCGACCGCCGCCTGGATGTCGGTCATGCGGAAATTGTAGCCGGTATCGTCGAAGTCCTGGTACCAGAAGCGCTTTCCCATCGGCTTCTGAGACTCGTCGATACGGCAGTACTTCGTGCTTTCACCATAAACCCGAGCACAGTGCGAGCGGTAGAGCGCCACCTGCTCATAAAGATCGTCGTCATCGGTGAGGATGATTCCTCCCTCACCGAGCGTCGACATGTTTTTCTGTTCGTGAAAGCTGAAGCAGCCGAAGGTACCGATGCTGCCGGCCTTGCGTCCTTTGTACTCGGCACCGACGGCGTGGCATGCGTCCTCGATTACGGCGAATTTGTGGCGCTGCGACAGCTCCATGATGGGATCCATGTCGCAGATCTGGCCATAGAGGTGGACGGGAAGGACAGCGCGGGTGTTGGGCGTGAGCTTCTGTTCCAGCTTTGCCGGATCCATATTGTAGGACACCGGGTCGATGTCGACGAAATCTACCTCCGCGCCGAGAGTAGCGCCGACCGCCGCCGTGGCGATCCAGGTGAGAGGAGTGGTCAGGACACGATCGCCGGGGCCGATCTTCAGGGCGACCAGCGGAAGGAAGAGCGCTGCGGTTCCGTTGGTTACCACGCGTGCATGCTTTGAACCGCAATAGGCGGCGAAGTCATGTTCGAACTCCACGCACTTGTTGCCCGAGGTGGGCGCTCCGCTTCTGAACACATCGAGCAGCGCCGCCTCTTCCTCCGGACCGTACTCCGTTCCGAACTTTATCTGCAGATCGTGCTGAATGGTTGGCTTTTTCATAGTTCCTTGTCTTCCTTCTTCTCGATGATGAGGTCCAGCCCTCTGTCGAGACCCGCCATGGGTGTCCGCAGCAGAAGCTTCGCCTTTTCGTTTGAAAGAGTTACGTTCGCCGGTCTTTTCGCCCTGCCTGAAGCGATGTCGGGCTTCTTGTCGACGACCAGGTCGCGCGGATAGCCCAGCTTGTCGCAGATGCGTTGGGCCATCTCGAAACGCGACATCCCGTCGCTGCCCGAGAGGTGGAAATGGCCGCACATGGGCCGGCCCGCGAGCTCGAGCACCGAGCGGCTGAGGGTGATTACGTCTACGGGACTGCGGATTTCCGCTCTGGGAAACGCCACCTTTTCGCCCTTCCTGAGGCCGCCGACCATGCGCCAGAGAAAGGAGTTGCCGAGCTCGCCGACAGGGAGCCCCATCACGAGCGAGGGGCGGACGATGACCCACAGAGGGGCACGGTTCATTACCACGTGCTCGGACTCCACCTTTGTTGATCCGTAGACGTTGACCGGCACCGGCGTTTCGTCCTCGCGATAACTGCCTTTCGCACCGTCGAATACCGAGTCGCTCGAAAAATAGATGATCTTTGCATCGTACTCCCGGCACAGATCGACGAGCAGCTCCGTGACACCCACGTTGATCTTTCGAGCGGTTTCGGTATTCGCCTCGCAATAGTCGATGTCCGACATTGCGGCAGTGTGAACGACCGCGGTCGGCCGTGCCGTTTCGAAGACCTTCCGGACCGCCTGCCGATCGAGAAGGTCGACAACATGTGAGACGACGTTCGAGCGAGGTGCATCGAAGCTGATTCGATCGATGCCGTCTATCCTCCAGTCTGTGTCGGCTTCCCGGATTATGTTCCCGCCCACAAAGCCTGCGGCTCCAGTCAGCAAAAGCCGGTGTTCCATGAGTTGCTCCTTGCCTCTAAACTACGATCCGACGATATCGAATTTCCAGACCGGTGCGCCGAAACTCTTCAGCGCGGACACGATCTCCCCGTCTGATTCCGGCGGGCACAGGGCGATCATGCAGCCGCCTCCTCCGGCGCCCATCTGCTTTGCCCCGTAGGCTCCGGCGCTGCGTGCCGCCCGACAGAACTCCTCGAGCCGCTGCGTGGAGGTTCCCATGAGCTTCTCCTCCTCCTGCTGACGATTCATGAGGTCTCCGAGCGTGTGAAGATCGCCTGCTTCTACTGCCCTCCTTCCCGCATCGACAAGGTTCACCACCCGGTTGAGCGATCCCACAAGGAGCGGCTCGTTATCCCGGATGCGTTTCCGCAGCCAGATCTGAAGCTCCTGCGTATTGTGTGACTCCTGCGTGTCGGCGACCGCAATGGGAAGCTTGGTGACCGAGAGCGGGGTGACTGTGGGCTTCGGTCCGGTGTCGATGTAGGTGACGCCTCCGTAGGTGATCGAGTACTGATCGAGCCGGCCGCACTCGACTCCGAGGTCCTCGCTTTCCACCACATAGGCAAGCTCTGCAATTTCCGCCTTCGAAAGTCCGATGTCGAAGGCGCTGTTCAACACCTGTACCGTCGCGATGCAGAGGGCTGTAGAGGAGGAGAGTCCTGCGCTGATCGGAATATCGGATTTTATCGTCGCGCTGAACCCGCTTGTGATGTGCGTTTCGAGCCGTCTACAGACGGCCTTCGGATAGCGGAGCGGAGTGTCGAGAGTGGGCGATTCACCGAGCCGGTACTCCTCGGTTCGATCGAGGTCGGCCGCGGTTATACGGATGGAGCCGCTGTCGTTCGTTTCGAGCTCCATGGTGAGATAGGCGGAGATCGCTGCAGCAAGAGTGGGCTTCTCGATAAGGTCGGTGTTATCGCCGAGAAGGCAGATACGCCCCGGTGTCCGAGTCTTGAATACTCCCACAGTCCGTCCCCCGTTTCCTTCGAATTCGTATCCAGCTATACCTTCCAATGATCGAATTGTCAATGCTCTGCGCCCTAATTGATCGAAACAATCACTATTGTGTTTATTTTTACTTGACAACTTAGATTGACATTACGTAAGATTTCACAGGATATGGGGGCAATCGTTGCGCATCCGCAAGAGGGACGCGGACGACTGGCATCGGCACTGCCAATAACAAAGGAGAGGCGATTATGCGAAAGGGGCTTCCTCTATTGGTCTGCATGGTGGTTGCGGGCCTTCTCTTGTCGGCTGCGACCGGCTTTGCCGGGGGCACGAAGGAACAGAGCTCTGCGGCTCAGAAACCGGTTAGCCTGACCTTCTGGCACAACTACGGAACCGAAATCAATGCCACGACGACCGAGGCGCTTGTGCAGGCGTATGCGTCGGTCAATCCGAACGTCAAAATCAATCTGGTAAGTCAGCCCGCGGACAACTATTTCGCCCTGCTTCAGTCCGCAGCCGTTTCAAAGACCGGACCCGACCTCATCGTGATGTGGACCGGCCTCTTCGCGCTGAAGTACAAAGATTATCTCACCCAGCTCGACAAGTTCATCCCGCTCTCCGACCTGAAGGAGCTGAAGGGTATCGAGTGGAGCTCCGACGGATTCGATCCGGCCAACGGCGTTCTCGTCGCCCCTCTCGAGGACCAGTTCTATATTGGCTTCTACAATAAAGCGCTTTTCAAGAAGGCGGGCATAACCCAGTTTCCACGTGACTGGAATGAGTTCTTCGCGGCATGCCAGAAGCTGAAGGATGCCGGCATCACGCCGCTCATCTACGGAAACGGCGGTCAGAACCTCGGCGCGGCCTTCTACCCCTGGTACGACTACAGCTACATGATGATCGGCGCCTATCCGCTCGATAAGTGGAAGGGTTTCTACGACGGAGCCATTCCCTACACGTCGCCTACGATCGTCGATCAGATGAACAAGTGGGTCAGCCTGCACGAGAAGGGCTATACCAATAGCGATGTGATCACCACGACGAACGTTGTCGACAAGTTCATTCACGGCCAGGCGGCCATGATAATGGACGGAACATGGGACACCAAGACCTACGAAGAGCCGATGGGCGACAACGTCGCCGCGTTTGTGCCGCCGTTCTCCAATGATCCTATAAAGGGCGTCGTGGAGTATGCAGGCGACGGGTATTCAATCACGACCTACTCGCAGCATCAGAAGGAGGCCGCCGATTTCATCAAGTTCATGATCTCGGCAGACGGCCAGAAGACCATCGACAAAGCGGGCCTCATTCCCGACAGAAAGGGTTTCACGACCTCGGATCCGATCAATCAGTCGATGCTCGACTTTGCGAACAAGCAGGGTTTCACCCGCTACCCGATGATCGACAACGTCATCCAGGGGAACGTGGTGAACACCGGATCGCAGGTGCTCGATGCGGCACTTGCCGGACAGACAACCGTGACCGACGCGCTCAAGAAGATGCAGGATACCTTCATGCAGCTTCCGGCCGATCAGCGGTCATCAACGTACAAGTAGGGACTATGCGGGTATCCGTACAATCGTCCGGATACCCGCTTCCACGAACTGGTATTCTTCTTTTGAACATGATTTGATACTCTCAACCAATCAATCGAGCGGACGGAGCACATGCGAATAGCAGGCCGGAACCCCATGTCTCACCGTCACGTCGCAGGGATAGTCTTTACGCTTCCACTGCTTGTCGTGTGGTTCCTTCTCCTCATACTGCCGATCGGACAGACGATCTACCACAGCCTCACCGAATGGAACGGGATCAAATCGTCCTGGATCGGGCTCACCACCTACAAGAATCTTCTGGGCGACGAAACCTTCTGGCGCGTTCTCGCGAACAACGGCATCCTGCTGCTCTCGGTCCCGTTCGCCGTGCTCATTCCGCTGATCATCGCCTTCCTGCTCAATGAAAAGGTGCCCGGCTGGCGAGTGTTCAGGACGATCTTCTTCCTTCCGGCGACCGTCTCCTGGGTCGTCATCGGTATGGTCTCCATGCAGTTCTTCATCGGCGAAGGCGTGCTCAACAACATTCTCAAGACCATTGGGCTCGGGGCGCTGCATCAGAACATGCTCGCAAGCGCGAACCAGGCGATCATTCCCCTTGCGCTCACCTTCGTCTACTCGCAGGTGGGGCCCAATACGCTCATCCTCCTCACCGGCATGGCGACCATCAGCCCGGAGATCTACGGCGCCGCGAAAATCGAGGGCGCCGGCTTCTGGACGTTGATCTGGCGGATTACCGTACCGCTGCTCCGCCGCTTCATTCTCTTCTCATTGACCATCACGCTAATCGCGGCGTTTACCGCTCTGTTCAGCCTCATCTACGTTATGACAAGCGGCGGACCGAACTACGGAACAACGACGCTCGAGTTCTTCATCTATCAGCGGGCGTTCAACCTGGGGCAGTTCGGGTATGGCGCTACGCTCGGAGTTGTACTGCTCCTGGTGATGATAATTGTAAGTGTGATTCAATTCCGGTTTGTACGATTTACAGAGGACTGACCATGGACTCAACGGCAGGCGCGTCGGGAAAGCGGATCTTCATCTTCTCGGTTCTTGTGCTGGTGTCGATCATCATGCTTTTCCCCTTCTACTTCATGATAGAGCGTTCGTTCCAGGCGTCGAATCAGTTCCGGGTCCACGCGGGTGGATTCTCGCTCGTCAGCTGGCAGATCCTCTTCAAGACCCTTCCGATCTTCCGGCAGCTTATAAACAGCACCATAGTGACCCTCTGCGCGATCCTGATAATCCTCGGGGTGGGAACCAGCGCCGGGTACGCATTTTCCAAGCTCAACTATCCGGGAGCCAAAGCGGTCTTCTACCTGGTTGTGGGAAGCATGATGGTGCCGATGCAGTCGATCATCATCCCCGAGTTCGTGAACCTCGCCGGGCTCCACATGGTGAACCACCTCTACAGCGCAATCCTGGTCTACGGTGCCCTCGGAATACCATTCGGCACCTTCCTCCTCACCTCGTTCTACCGCAGCATTCCCAACGACATAATGGATGCGGGCGTCGTGGACGGCGCAAGCTACTACGGGATCTACCGGCGCATCATGCTTCCGATGGCGACGCCGGCCCTGATTACCGTTGCGGTGCTTCAGTTCATCCAGATCTGGGACGACCTTCTTGTGGGGCTGCTCTTCCTGCAAACTCCGCAATCGCGGACCATCACCGTCGGCCTCGCGACGCTGCAGTCGTCGCACATAACCCAGATCCCGGTGCTGATGGGAGGATCGCTCATAAGCGCTCTTCCGGCGGCGTTGCTCTATCTGATCTTCCAGCGCTACATCGTGTCGGGCCTGACGCTCGGCATGACGAAGTAGCGCGCAGGGACGCCTACTTTCCGTTCGCCCATTCGCTTCCGAAAAGCTCCATCGCTTTGGAGTCTTTCGCGGCCCGCGGAGTTCCCGCGGTCTGTGTGCCGGCGGCGCCGTCGGCAACGCTGGCGTTTTTACCGGTGAAAAGGGGATAACGCGCCGCAAGCCCCGGATCAGCCCTGCTTGCGCGTTCGAAGACGCGCCGCGCCTCCTGCTCGCTCCCGGTCTGGAAATAGGAGAATGCGAGGCTGATGAGCACGTGGGCGTTGTTCGGGTCGATCTTTTCGGCGCGTACGAGGTAGGCCCTTGCCTCGTCGTACTGCCTGCGAATGCTCAGCACGTTGGCCGCATTTATCATGGCCGGCAGGTAGTCTTCGTGCGCCAGCGCGCGCTTGAAGCGGTCGAGCGCCTGGGCGAACAGGCCGTACTGCGCGTAGAGGATTCCGAGCTGGTTTTCGGCGCCGGCGGAGGGCGACTGATCGATTCTGGTCAGAAGCTCGGATTCGCGCGGACCGAGGGTTACCTTGCGGTAGGCATCGAGCTCCGAATTGAAAAGCGCGACCACCCTCTCTTTCGGAGGAACCACGGCCGGCTGCGGCGCGCTAAATCCCGCGGGCGGGTAGACCGACCAGGCTTCAGCGGTGGTGAAAAAGTTCGCCGTTCCCGCCGCCTCCGCCTCCCGCCACTCCACCCCCGCGGCCTGCCATGCTTTGGTGAACCCCTCATCGGGCAGCGTGGTTTCGACCGGCATCCAGGTGGTCCCGTCGCGAAATATGAGATCGTCGGTCCCGGCGAACACCTTCGTCGCCTCCTGCCTCGACATCCCGAGGTCAAACGCCGTGAAAATGTGCCCGGGTGTCGTGATGTAGGCGGTGTTCACGCCGACAGACTCCAGAAGGCTGTTGTAGAGCACCGACAGATCGTCGCAGTCTCCGCCCTTCTGATCGAGCGTCTCTACCGGAAACCGGACGAAGTCGACCGCCGTTTCGTCCCGCGAGACCGTCGCATAGGGGCTGGTGGGGTCGACCACGTAGCGGACCCCCGAAGTGCTCACCGCCTCGAACATCCTTATCGCGGTCACGAGACTGCGGGTGAGCACATTCGTCGTTGCGTCGTCCACCATTCCGGCCACCTGACCGCTGTAGCGGAGCAGCGCCGGGTCGTTCACGAACATGAAAGAGGCAACCTTGCGGTCGTCCGTCCAGCGGATCGCGTTGCGGTTGAGAACCGAGACGGGGCGTACGATGGATTCGCTGTAGCTCTTCCCCTGCGACATGTAGCGCACGTCGAGCTCCGCGGAGTCGGTAGCTCCCCCCGCGGACGCCAGAATGGAGGGCGAAAACAGGGCGTGGATATCCGCCGAGACCTTCTGACCCACGCCGACGGTTGTCGGTACCCCGGTGGCGGTCGGCGTCTCGGTGAGCCCCTTCACAAAGAATTGTACCGACAGGTCGCTCACCGTGGAGGCGCCTGTGTTCTGCAGCTCGAAGTGACCGAGCGGATTTCCGGCGTAGTACCGGTAGAGCGAGGGGAAGATCCCGTCGATGGTCAGATTGCGAATGATCAGGTCGGGTCCTACCGATACGCTCGGGACCCGGACACCGTAACGGTCGAGCTTCTCGCCGGTGAACGGGTTGCGGGAAAGACCGATCGGCACGGTCATTCCGCCCGAGGGGAGGCGGAGCCGGAAATCACCGTAGGTAGGTCCGTCCGGCGTGTTCACCCGGGTCGCGATCACGTTCGCGTTTTTCCAGCTGCGGTAGAGCTCTCGCGCAGGCTCCCGGTCGAGCTTCACCACCGCCTTCTCGTCCATGAACCGGAATGAATAGCTGCGGTGGTCGATGTCGTAGGTACCTTGATCCTCCAGCGGAATGACGGCCGTATAGAGCGCGCCGGCGGCCGGTTCGTGGCGTACTCCGTAGTGTCTCTCCGTCTCTTCCTGCAGGAGGCCCGCGACCTGTGCCGCCGCCTTTGCCTGCCGTGCGGAGTACTCCTTCTCAGTCTCGAACATATCCCTTGGGGCGAGATCCGCCTTGTCGACCGCCGCAAGGATCTTTGCAGCCATTGCATCATCGAGAAAGCGTTTCTGTCCTGCGGCGATGTTGCCGCCGAGGATCGATACTACCTGCCCGACCGGCGAGGGGCCGACGCCGCTGATCGACCAGAGCCCGAGAGCGTTCGTCTCACTTCGACCGGCGATAGCCATCCATTTGCCGTCGGTCGAGAAGGCCATGTCACTGATATTGCCCTGGTGGGGACTGAACGTGGCGGCCGTCTGCCACCGCCCGCCGGTCAGGCCGTACGCGCGGATGTCCTTGTAGAATCCGGTGAACAGCAGGGCGGAATCCGGGGAGAACCGGACGCTCATGACCGTTCCGAGCTCGATGGCTTCGATCCTCTGTGACGGCTGGAAGGGAGCCGGCGAGAAGCTGTTTGCCGAAGATACCACGGCGGCCGCGTCGGCGGGTACTCGCCAGAGGTAGAGGCTGTCGGAATAACCTGCGGCAAGCCACCGGCCGTCGGGTGAGAAACAGAGCTGCGTAAACTCGTGTGAGAGATTGTGCTCCTCGGCCGAATAGGCATAGATCGCGGTCAGGTGGTCCGGGTCGGTCCGGTAGAGGGTGAGACCGCGGGTCATATCACCGGTAGTGCTGATCGCAGCCAGGTGACCGTCGGGCGAGAAGCCGAGCGAGGTCACCGAAGGCACCTTCCCCGGCAGCCGGTCCACCACCTGAAAGGAGGTTCCGTTTCTCTTCCAGAGAAAGAGCTCGCCGTGAGCGTAGGAGAGCATGTGCGTGCCGTCGCGGCTCAGCGCGATGGCGCTGACCGTGCCGGAATGATCGGTTAGCACGGAGTAGGGGTCGCCGGTTCTCGGGTCCACCACGGCGATGTCATTGTCCGTTCGATAGCCGGGGAACACCAGAAACGACTCGTCGGGCGCAAACTGCAGCACCGGTGCATGTTTGAGCGTGCCGCCCCAGTAGTAGGGCTGCCGGTGACGCCATAGAAGCTCCCGGTTTTCGTCCAGGACCGAAACGCTGTTGCCGCTCGTCCAGTCGGCGATCGCCGTGAAGGTGCCGAACCGGGAAAGTTGAACGTCCACGGCCTGGTGCACAAAAGGGAAAAACCTGCTCTGTACCGCCTTGAAATCCTGCGCGTAGAGAGAGGTCGCCACCACGGCCGTCACCAGCAGCGCGACCCTGAATTGTCGAACCACAGCTCACCTCTTGTGCAGAAATGGTAGCACGGCAGGTCGTCGAATGCCAGTAAAAGCTGCGCCTGACTTCAGGCCAGTGTTACGGGGCGGGAGTAGATGCGATAGCGCTTGTAGAGGCGTGCGCCCATGCGCTCGGCAAGTCCGGGCGTGTAGGGGTTGTCGGCAGAGGTTAGTGAGAGGTCGACCCGCCGGTATCCCTTCGCGGCTGCGCGCGTCCGCATCTCGTGAAAAAGCAGCAGAGCGACCCCGCTTCCCCAGTACTCCGGCAGCACCAGAACGCTCTTCACCGCGAGCGTGCGCGGCGGACGTCTGCGCCAGTAGAGCCCGCGTATGCGGTCCCAGGGGTAACGCAGCCCGTTCAGATGGATCAGGGTCTCATTCACATCCGGCACACCGGGAAACCAGCCGATGGTCCTGCCGTCGGCTTCGGCGAACAGCACCAGTTCCGGATCGGCGATGGCGGCGAAGGGTTCGATGAGTGACTGCACCGCCTCCCGCTCCCATGGCCGGTAGTCCGGGAGGTGAGTGGTGGAGCGATTCAACAGGTCCTGGACCACGTCGACCTCCTGCTGCCATCTGCGCGGATCAGGCGTGCGAATCGTTATCCATCCGCGTCTTCGCACCCGATCCAGCAGCCGCTCCGTCCGCAGGAACTCCGGCCCCGGGCGATCGACGTCGATCTCGTAGGCGAGTGCGTCCCCGCGAAGAGGCACAAATCCGAGGTTTTCGAGGTAGGTCGAGTAGTAGGCAGGCGTATGGCCGCACAGCATGGCGGGCGGTTTGTCGCGCCCCTCGATGAGGACGCCATAACCGTCTTCGTAATCCAGATTGAATGGGCCCGCGAGCGTCTTCAACCCTCGTTTGCCGGCCCACAGCAGAACCCGCTCGATGAGGGCACCCGCGACTTCCGGGTCTTCGATGGACTCGAAAAAGCCGAAGATGCACTCCTGTCTTCCGCTTCTGCGGTTCAGGGCGGTATCCTCGGCGGCACAGATCGTTCCGGCCGGTACCCCGTCGCGGTAGGCAATGAAGAGCTCCGCAGTGCCCCGTTTAAAGAACGTGCCCCTCCCGGGATCGATGCGTCTTGCCCTCTCCGGAAGGAGCGGCGGAACCCAGAGCGGGTCACCGGCGTAGATCTTCCAGGGAAAGGTCAGGAACCGGCGTCTGGTGCGCCGGTCGTTCACCGCAGCAATCGTGATTTCTGCCATATGGTCCAGGTGCTGCACATTGGACCATTTACGGTCGCGCTGTCAAGACGCTGTCAGGGCCGGCGAAGATCACTTGCCGGCGGTGATCAGCTTCGGCGGCGTTCCGCCGTCGGGTACGAAGATCAGAGCGTCGGAGTCGATGCAGTAGCGTTTGCCGGTCGGCGCGGGTCCGTCGTCGAAGACATGGCCAAGGTGTGACCCGCTCATGGAATCAACGACCTCGGTGCGTGTCATGAAGAGGCTCGTGTCCGTCCGCAGCAGAACCGCGTCCGCACTGATCGGCCGCGTGAAGCTCGGCCATCCGGTGCCTGAATTGAACTTGTCCTTCGAGCTGAACAGCGGCTGTCCGGTGGCTGCCGAATAGTAGGTGCCTGCTGCGTGATTGTTCCAGTACTTGCCGCTGAACGGAGCTTCAGTGCCCTGCTGGCGTAGAATATAGTACTGCTCGGGAGTCAGGCGCGCCCTCCACTCGCTGCTGCTCAGCGTCACGGGAAAGCTGTAGTTCTTCCCAATCTGCTTCGGCGTTCGCATCTGTGCGTCGCTGCCGCCGGAAGAATCGGCGATCATTGCGCCGTTCGTGCCGGCCCGTACCGGCTCCGCACTCGCGGGGACGCCGCGAAGCGCGATCGCTGCCGTAATCCCGGCGACCACAACGGCCACCGCGACGTACGCCGTCCAGTTTCGTCTGCCGTTTGTTCTTTTCATGCTGAAAGGATACACGCGGCAGGTCACGTGCGGGTCACGAATGGATAAAATGTTTGCCGGTCCTCGGTTTGACTCCGCCGCGGCCGGATAGTATGCTCGCCATACATCAGGGAGGTCCAATGGCGGATGTTGCGGTGATCGGCGCCGGCGCGATAGGCGGTTCGATCGGGGCTCTGTTGCACAGAGTGGGGCACCGGGTGATTCTCACGGCGCGAGGCGCGCAGCTCGATGCAATCCGCGCACACGGTTTGCAGATCTCGGGTGCGCTCGGAAGCTTCACCGCCAGGATGGAGGTGCAGGAAACACTTTCGCGCCGTCCGGAGATCGCTCTCCTCGCCGTGAAGACCCAGGACCTCAGCGAAGCCATTAGGCAGAATCGAGACTACCTGACTGACGTTCCGGTGGTGACTCTTCAGAACGGGGTGCGCGCGGACGACATCGCTGCAGACCTTCTTCCGCAGGAGCACATCGTGAGCGCGGTCGTGCTGCTTGCGGCCAACTACCTGACTGCAGGCACGATTTCGATCGAATCGCCCGGTGCCCTGGTGATCGGCCACGCGGTCGAACCGGTCAACGACCTCGTGCCGGTCGTGGCGCCCGTACTTCGCTCCGCGATCGAAACCGTTGCAACCGACAACATACGGGGCGCTCACTGGCTGAAACTCATGCTCAATCTCAACAATGCGCTGCCCGCCGCGACCAATATGCCGCTCGAAGCGATCTATGCAGACCCGCGTTTGCGCCGTCTTGCAGTCCTTCTGATACGGGAGGGAGCCGACGCAGTCCGGCGCGCCGGAATCAGCCTTGCCGCCCTTCCCGGATTCCCGCTCCTGTTGTTGCGACTGGTGACGCTTCTTCCCACGACGCTTGCAGGAAGGCTTGCGGCAGGCCGGATCCGCCGTGCCGCCGCGAGCTCGAAATCAAAAGACGCGCTCGTCGGCTCAACGCTGCAGAGTCTTCGCCGCGGAAGACCTACCGAGATCGACTACCTGAACGGAGAGGTGGTTCGCCTGGGGCGCGAGACGGGAAGCGCCGCGCCGCTCAACGAAACAGTCGTCCGCATCGTGCACGACATTGAGAAGGGCGGCAGTTATCGCAGCGCCGAGGCGCTTCTGGCCGAGGTGTCGCAGCCGACCGACGCAGATTAGGACAGAGAGAGGTATCGATCGTGGACGCGAAGGAGCGGATCAAACGTGTCACGGAGGTGATGCTCTCGATGCAGCGTGCCTCCTGGGAGCAGGGGGTGTGCGCGCAGGCGCTGATTGCGCAGGGTGATGGAGCGCGCGCACTGCTTTTTGCGAACGACGCTGTCGTGCGCCAGGCACCAGACGGTCGGCTCGCAATAGTGGGCGACGATGCGGCGGTATGCGATCCGGCCGCCAACGGGATTCCGGTGCTGTATGCCTGGGAGCGGACGAGGGCGGACCTCTATCTGCGGGCGTCGGATCGCATGGCCGAATGGCTGCTCGAGACGAAACGGAAGACCGCCGACGGTACGCTCTACCACCTGCTCGACCGGGATGAGGTGTGGATCGACTCGATTTTCATGGCGCCGCCCTTCCTCGCGGCATCGGGCCATCCGGCGGAGGCGTTGGCCCAGGTCGAGGGATTTCGTCGACTGCTGTGGGACGGGCACCGGTCGCTTTTTTCGCACAAATGGGACGATGCGGCGAAAAGGCTCTGCCGTCCGGAGTTCTGGGCAAGCGGAAACGGGTGGGCCGCAGCCGGAATCGTGCGGACAATCGAATTCCTGCCCGATACGATGCGAGAAGAGCGAGCCAGACTGAGCGGCTACCTCGTCGAGCTCCTCGACGGCGCCATTTCCCGGCTGCGATCCGACGGCCTCTTTCACGACATAATCGACGATTCTTCCACCTTCTCCGAGACGAATGCGGGACAGATGTTCGCCTTCGCAATCTACAGGGGTGTTGCCCTCGGCTGCGTCGGTGAGCGCTACCTCGACCGGGCCGAAGCGATGAGGGCCGGCGCGCTGTCGAAGATCGACGAGACGGGGTTTGTCCGTGGCGCCTCCGGTTCTCCGGGCTTCGACGCGCCGGGGGTCTCGGCGGAGGCACAGGCATTCCTTCTGCTGATGGAGGCCGCGCGTGCCGCGCACTTCGGCCCATAGTGCGTAATTCGGGTTAGCCATTCATCCGCGCAAATGCCTGTTCAGGGTTCTCCCGCATTCCCGCCGCCGGACCAATGGCAGCTTCGAGCCTGTCGCTCTCTATTGCGGCCATCGCGGCCTCTATGAACTCGGCGATCGACATGCCGCCGTGCGTCTGGCTCTTGTCCGGGCGGCGCTGGTGGCCGAGCTCGGTATCGACCGAGGGGGGCGCAACCTCGAACACGGTCACCGAGGTATCACGCAGCTGCCGGCGCAGGGACATCGTGAACGAATGAACCGCCGCTTTGGTCGCGCAGTAGACCGGCATGAATGCGATAGGTGCGAAGGCAAGGCCGGAGGAGATATTGATAATGGCTGCCCGCGTCCTGCTCGCGAAGTGACCGGAAAAGAGCGAGGCGAGATGGATCGGTGCAACCAGGTTTATGGCAATTTCCTCTTCGAGATGCGCGAGGTCTACCGGCTTTGTGAGTTCGGCAGCGAGCTGTATGCCGGCGTTGTTTACAAGCACGTTGAGCTCCGGGTGCTCGGCGAGGGCCCAGCGGGCAAGCTCCTCACGGTCGGCCGCCTTCGACACGTCGCACACGCGACCTGCGATTCCCGAGTTGTTCTTTTCAATCTCGGCAATCCGGTCTTTTCTGCGGCCGCAGATTATGACGTGGCTGCCCTTTGCTGCGAACTGCTCGGCGAATGCGCGGCCGATGCCGGAGGTACCACCGGTGACGAGAACTGTGTTACCTGATAATTCCACGATGCACTCCTTGCATCCATAATACTCAGGCGTCGGTCTCTTGAAAACGGCGCCTCGACGTGAACCTCTTGCTATTCCGGCTCTCATTCCGCACAATCGCATCTGCTCGAACCGGGGAGGGCGAGGCCTATGGTCATTCTGATGTCATCGATCTTCGTGATCGGCTACGTCGCAATTGCACTCGAACACAACATCAAGATAAACAAGTCGGCGACCGCGCTCATTACCGGAGTCAGTCTGTGGGTCGTCTATATTCTGTCGGAGATAAACAAGCCTGAGGTGCTGGTCAATCTTACCGAGTACCTCGGCGAGACCTCCAATGTGCTCTTCTTTCTGCTTGCGGCCATGACGATCGTCGAGCTCGTCGACGCGCACGACGGTTTCGATATCATAACAAAACGGATCACGCTGCGCAGCAAGGTTGCCCTTCTGTGGGTGCTCGGCGCAATGACCTTTCTTCTGTCGGCAGTAATCGACAACCTGACCACCACTATCCTGATGGTGACGCTGATCAGAAAGCTGGTTGCGGACAAAGAGGAAAGGCTGCTCTTCGTCGGCACCGTCATAATCGCCGCGAACGCGGGCGGTGCGTGGAGTCCGATCGGCGACGTCACCACAACGATGCTCTGGATCGGAGAGCGCATCTCCACGGTGAACACGATCTCATCGCTCGTGGTCCCGAGTCTCCTGTGCGTGCTTGTCCCGCTGGTATTCGTATCGTTCCGGCTTCGCCGCGCCGCCCCGGTCGCAGGCGTCACGCCTGCGGCAGAACAGCGCGTTTCGGTCCACCGGACTCACCAGCTGGTGGTCTTCGCGGTCGGCATGCTCGTCTTCCTCACCATCCCCGTGTTCAAGACGCTGACCGGATTGCCGCCGGTAATGGGTGCGCTTGCCGGGCTCGGAATCCTCTGGGTCATCATCGAGATAATCCATGTCAACAAACATGAGGAGGAGAAGCAGGCGCTGTCGGTGGTGCAGGCGCTGCGGCAGATCGACGCGCCGAGCATCCTCTTCTTTCTCGGTATCCTGCTCTCGGTGGACGCCCTGCAGTCTACGGGAATACTGACCCACGTCGCGCAGTGGCTCGACCACGCGGTAGGAAACAAGAGCGCAATTGCCGGGATAATCGGTGTCTCCTCTTCGATCGTCGACAACGTGCCGCTGGTCGCGGCCGCCATGGGCATGTATCCTGTCGCGCTTTTTCCCCTCGACAACTCATTATGGGAGATGATCGCCTACGCCGCCGGGACCGGCGGCTCGATCCTGGTAATCGGCTCCGCCGCCGGCATCGCCGCGATGGGGCTAGAGAACATCACCTTCTCCTGGTATCTGAAAAAGATGAGCCTTCTCGCTCTGGTCGGCTACGCCGTCGGCTTCCTCGGCTATCTCATTTTCCACCTGTGAGCGTGACGTTCCTGCCGTTCTTGATCACGTAACGTACTGGCTGGTGCTCCCAGAGCGCCTGCCAGACCGATTCCTGATTGAGAATCACGAGATTGGCCGGGTTGCCCACCGCGAGGCCGAAATCACGGATCCCGAGAGCCTGCGCTGCGTTGGTCGTGATGAGATCGTAGATGATCTCGAGCTGATCGAAGCCGGTCATCCACAGAAGATGAGCTGCCAGGAATCCCACCTCGAGCATGTTGTTCCGCCCGAACGGATAGTAGGCATCGGCGATGTCGTCCTGGCCGAGCGCTACCGGTACGCCGGCGTCGTAGAGATCACGGACGCGCGCGTGGAGCGGTCCGGTTTGAGGATCGCTCACTACGCTGATGCCGGCTTTCCGCAGAAGCTCGACCAGCTTGCGAAAGTAGGGCTCTTCGTAGAGCTGCATTGCGCGCGCGTGCTGGGCCGTGACCCGCCCCTGCCAGCCGCACTGAATCGTTTTGACCGCGAGCATCTCGAGCGTTCGCAGGCCGGGATCTCCGGCATCATCAATGAGCATCGACACATCCCGGTCGAACTCCATCGCCAGATCGAACATCTGATCGATGTGCTCGCGCGCGTCTGTATCGGTCAGTTCAATCCATGGTATTCCACCCACCACGTCGGCGCCGAGCTCGAGCGCCTGCCGTACGTAGGCCGAAGCGCCCGGGTCGCGAACGACCCCGTCCTGCGGGAATGCGACCACCTGCAGTGTGAGCGAGTCCTTGAACTCCTCCCGCGCACGAAGCAGTGCCTTCACGCCCTCGAGCTTGCCCCGTGTGTCGGTGTCGGCAAACGCGCGAATGTGGGTATTGCCGTAGAGGACCGCGAGGCGGCAGGCGCGACGGACGTTTTCGATGATCCACGACTCTTTGTAGGCATCCTTGATCCGCGCCGCCTGCTCGATGGCGGTCATGGCGCCGCCCATCGATCCGGTCTGATAGTTTCGCAGCGCGTCCTGGCCAACCATATCGAGCGTGTACACCTTGTCCAGATGCAGATGGCCGTTGACGAAGGATTCAGTTACCAGGCACCCGGCCGCGTCGAGCACCTCCGCGGCCTCCGATTCGACGCGCGCATCGATTCTCGCGACGCGTCCGTCGGCGATTCCGATCTCGACAAGCGTTGCGCCGGAGGATCTCGTTCGCGCGTTTTTGATGATGATGTCGTAGCTCACAGCACCATGCCCCTTTTCGATAATAGCACAGTCTGCGTGAGGAGGGGACTATTGAGCGGGGGCCGGTCCATGGCGGAAGACGATCGGCCAGGCGATCGCTGCGCCCATGAGAAGCTCGCCGCCGATACCGAGCGCTGCATGGATCCCACCCTCGTCTTCGCCGCCGCCACGGCCGGCCGGCGCAGTGATCGGTGCTGCGATCATCATAAGGCCGCCGACTATACCGAGGAGCGCGTGTACGTTCGCTGCGCTGAACCCCATCCGGGGACCGACGTCGCCGGCGTGTGCCCACAGTCCCGACGCAAGCGCTCCTGCGGCGAGCCCGGCGGAGGTCCAGCCAAGAGCGTGGTGCAGGTTGTATCCGGCGGTTTCGGGATTGAGAACGCCGGTCAGACCGCCGGCAACCACGGTCGCGAGGCCGAGAATCAGGTGGACCGCGTCCGCGAACCGGTTACGGGGAGCCAGCCCCGGAATGGTCACCTTCGGTGGCGCGGATTGAAGAGTGGAGACTCCGGGCCCGGTGACGACGTCTGTCTCTCCCAACCCGAAGAGCGTTCGCGTAAGGCCGCCTGCCGATGCGGCGGCCGCGACGTCGGGGCCGACAGCGCGGCCTGCGGGCGCGGCCGAGAGCTCCCCCGATCCGGAGACGAAGATGGAGACTGCCACGATGAAAGTTGTAATCAGCATACGCGTTTTGACCTGCCTTCTATTCCGGTACGAATATTATCCCAACGTCTCGCGCCCGTCGACGGTCCGCGAGCGAAACCGACGTGAGAGACCCGACGCGACGAATACCAGCAGGAGCGCTCCGAGCGAGAGTATTCCGAGGCCGAGAAACGCGGCCGACGGGGTTGCCGCTCCGACGCTTCCGCATCCCGGGAGCTCAGCCAGCGAATCACGTACGCATGAAAGCTGTCAATAGAGATCAGTCGCCGCTGCGCCCGTTGCAGATGCGTGCGAAGAGGCTACAATCACGATGAGGAGTGCGAATCAATGAGCAATGGGCAGGTAACTTTCTCCGAAACGACATTGAAGGAGTACATGAAGCTCCACACGCAGGTCGTGGAATTGAAGTATGCTTTTCTCAAGATCGTCCAATCACCGAGCGTGACGGATGCGGCGAAGCAGGCACTGAAGGAGGAACTTGTCGGGCTCGCCGATGTAATAAATGCGCACTTCGTTGACCTTGCCGGGAGGGAGGTCAACTCCTTCAATCTGGACGACTTCGAGTTCCGCGAGCATCAATTCATCAAGCAGGTCCAGCAGCTGTCTGAGCAATTCATGAGGCTCGCTGACAAGACGCTTCCCGTCAAGATCCGATACCTGCTCCACCGGCTCTACCGGTTCTGTCTCGCAATGATCCAGAAACAGCGCGGCGAGCAGGCAGAACGAAGCCGACGAGTAGACGAGGAGATGAAAGCCCGGGTCTCGAGTGCTCTGGACGATCTTCTCTGAAACCGACGCCGCTGCCTTTTCAGGAGGCGCTCACCCCATCAGCCCCGTCTTGCGGAGATAGGGCTCGATGCAGTCATGCTCCCACACCTTCTGCAGCTCATCTTTCGCGCGCTCGAATGCTGCCACCAGCGCAGGGTCGAACTGGGTTCCCGCGCCCGCTCTGATCACTTCGTCGGCTTCGTCAAACGACAGCGCTTTCTTGTAGGGTCGCTCCGCCAGAAGTGCATCCAGAACGTCGGCTATTGCGACTATCCTGGCCGACAGCGGGATATCTTTGCCTTTGAGTCCGTCGGGATATCCGCTCCCGTCCCATCGCTCGTGATGGTGACGGATGATATCGTGAACCATCGGATCGACATCGATCCCGCGAATGAGCCTGCTGCCAAGCGTGACGTGAGAGTTCACGATCGTTCGCTCATCCGGATCCAGCGGACCGTTCTTTGCGAGGATCCTGCGCGGCACGGTAACCTTACCGATGTCGTGCAGATTCGAAAACACGAAGACCTTTCGCCGGAACGCCGGGTCGGTGCCTGCCTCACCGGCAAGCAGCGCGGCGAAGCAGGATACCTTGCGCACTCGCCGGAATGTTAGCGGATCGCTGAGGTCAACCAGGTCCTCCATTATCGAGCTGATCGTTCGGCTCAGAACCTCCATCTGGGTAAGCAGGTTCCGGTTGAGCTGCGTTTGACTCCGGTATTCGATTGCGCGTCTGCACGCCATGCGGAGGTCTGTTGCGACCCAGGGTTTGGATATGAGCCGATACAGTCCGGCGTCGTTTACCGCGTGTCGGATGGAGTCCAGATCGCTGTATCCGGTCAGCATGATGGTGATCACGTCGGGATGTTTCCGCTTTACCTGCTCCATGAGCTCCGAGCCATCCATCCGCGGCATGCGCTGGTCGGACACCAGGAGGGCCGGTGTTGCTCCCTCCTCCTCGAGTTCGGCAACGAGCTGGAGGGCCGCTTCGCCGTTGAGCGCGGTTGCGACCTGGATCTCATTACCAAACTCCGACTGGAGCTCCTGTTTCAGGCTCGCGAGGATAATAGCCTCGTCGTCCACGCATAGAATGTATTCACTCTTCATGTCGGTACTCCTTGTGGTCGTGCGGCGCGCAGCCGGGATCCGGCAGCTCGATTTCAAAGCTTGTTCTGCCCGGAGCGCTCTCGAATGTAATGCTTCCTTCATGCTCCTCGACTATTCGTCGGGAGATGTCCAGCCCGAGTCCCGTCCCCTCTCCAAGGCGTTTTGTCGTGAAGAAAGGTTCGAAAATCCGCGGCTGAATTTCCGGCGGAATTCCCGGCCCGCTGTCCACTACCGCTATCCTGATACGGTTCTGATCCCGGGATGTTCGGATCTCGAGGCGACCGATCCCCGACATAGCATAGACGGCGTTCTGAATCAGATTGACCCAGAGTTGTCCGAGCGGACCCGGTCTGCAGTAGACCGGTCCGGAGTAGTCATAGTGCTTCAGGAGCGTGACTCCATGGCGAAACGGGTCGACGAAAAGCGAGAGAGCCTGGTCGAGACTGTCGGTGACCGCGATCTCACGAAACGGCTCATCTTCGACGACATGCGTATAGCCGCGAAGCGCGAACGCGATCTTGGACAGGCGTTCCGCCGAGAGTGCAATCGTCGCGATCCCGGCTGCGAGTGCGGACGTGGCTTCCGCCGCGCGCAGGGCAGGCAGCGCTCGACCTTCGGCCATGAAGGGGTGGACCGCGTCGACGATGTCCGGGTTGCCGATGCGCGCGGCAGCGAGGGCAGCCTGATCCGCCGCTGCCTGTTCCATGCCAAGCGCCGCAAACTCCCTGGAGGCGGCTTTAGCGACCGCGCGTTCCTCCGAGGTCGTCAGCATCAACGGCCGCTGTGCCGTGTCGGATGCGACGTGAACGAGATTCCGAAGCGCATTCGTGTTCTCGCCTTCGGCTCTGCACGAAAAGAGCACCATGTCCTCGATCGCGCGGCCGACCAGGGAACCGGCCGAAGATGCGGACGATTGAATGGCTCCCAGCGGGCTGTTCATCTCATGCGCGATTCCCGCCATGAGCTTTCCAAGGGCCGCCATCTTTTCCGATCGGACCAGTTCGTCCTGGGTCCTCCGCAGCGCGACGGTCCGTTCCGCCACCCGCTGTTCGAGCTCTGTGTTGAGCCTGCGCAGCTCATCCTGTGCGGCCTTCGCCGAAGCAATCGCTCGCTCGAGGCTTCTGGTAATCAGCCAGAGGAGAGTTCCGCTTATGAGAACGACGACATCGAAGGTGACGATCGTGCCTACGGTCGTCCCGTAGGCGGTGTGGTAGAGCCCGGCGATCTCCGCTACCACCACCACCGCGGCCGCCAGGGCCGAGAGCAGGGTGAAAACTATCGCGCCCGTAGATCCCATGAAGAAGGCTGCGATCAGTATGACCAGGACGAAGGCCGGTGATCCCGGATCGTGGATCCCGCTGCCGAAGCAGAAGGCGAGGCTCACCCCGACAACGAGCAGGGTCGGAAGCGCAAAGGCGACGACACGCACCAGCCTGCGGGAAAAAGAGAGGAACAGACAGACGAAGATCATCGCGACCACGCTCGCTTCGAAAAGCGTGTTGCCCGTAAATCCGAAGAGGGCGTCGCCGGCGAGCATCAGAAGTCCACCAACTGCGAAAATGAATGCGAAAATCCGAACGTTTCGGTCGTAGAGCCGCTCGAGTCCTGCGGTAGGAATCTCGAGCGACTGCACCGCTGCCGCGTTCTTTTTGAAATCGACGGCCATATCAGTTCCGGAGCTCCTCCGAATCGTCCGAACCTATCCGCGCCTCGATCACGCCAGCAAACTGAAGCTCACGTGCGGCTGCCTGAACGGCCGGCTGCGGCGCAGCCAGCTGCTGCCGCGTGGCAGCATCATCCGACGACTCTGCCTCGAAGTGAAAGAAGGAGAGAAGCTCCCGGAGCTGTTCGGCGTGACGCGAAAGCTCTTCCGCGTTCGACGCTATCTCCTCGGCGGCAGAGGCATTCTGCTGCGTAATGCTGCTCAGCTGCTGGATCGCAGTGTTCACCTGGTTGGTGCCGCCTGACTGCTCTGCACTCGCGGCCGCAAGGCTCTTTTCCGAAAGGCTGACAATTTCGTCGGCCGCAGCGCGGGACCTCTCGGCAAGCTTCCTGACCTCGGCCGCGACCACTGCGAACCCGAGTCCCTGCTCGCCGGCCCGTGCAGCCTCTATCGCGGCGTTCAGCGCAAGGAGGTTGGTGCGGGACGCGATGTCGGTGATGGCGGTGATTCTTTCGGAGATCTCACGCGAAGCCTGAAGGGCGTTGTCTGCGTTTTCCCTCACTCCGCCGATGCTGCTGGTCATCTGATCGGCCAAACGCGCGGCCTGGCCCGCGTTTTGCGTGTTCTGCTCGATATTGGCAGCGATCTCTTCCATCGTCGCCGAAACCTCTTCGATCGAGCCGGCCTGCTCGTTCGCGCCCTGAGACAACTGCGCGGACGCGTCGGTCAGATGCTCGCCGGCGTCGGTCAGCTCGCCCGCCTTTTTCGCGATTGCGCCAAGCGTCGACCGGAGGACGCGCGTCAGTCGAAAAAGAGAGCTTTCCAGAACCTGGAGCTCGTTCTTCGAGCCGGCGTCTCGAACGTCGATTTCCAGGCGACCCTCGGACAACTTGCGAAGCTTGTCGATGGCCGACTCCAGGGGTGTTCGGAGAATCTGATTGATCCTGTAGAACACGACAGTTCCGACGCCCACGGTGACCGGAACAATCCACAATGCACTCTGAGTCCCCAGACTTCCTTCCAGAAAGGACATGAAACTGACAAAAAGGGTATAGAGCACTACGAAGAATGAAAATTTGAACATGATCGATTTTCCGAAGATCAGTTTCAAAATCCCATACGAAATCGGAAGACACCCCAGAAGAATAAGTCCTTGCGTGATAACTGCGTTCATTTCAATCTCCCTTGTTCAGAATTCTTCAAAACCGTCGTCGAGCATCCGATCATCTTCGACTGGCCTGTCGGACGCGTGAAGCGTTATCGCGTGGAACGTCTTCACCGGCTCGCGGTGACGTTTCTTCGCAGATTCGATCGGTTCCTCTCTGCGCGACACAGACTTTCCTCCGTTCGAGCTTTCGGCACGGTTCTCCGGAGGCGGCGCGGCCGGCCGTTCTCCGAGCCGGAAGTAGCCTACCTGCTCGGCGAGCGACGTCGCCTGAGCGGCAAGCTCCTCGGCAGTGCTTGCAAGCTGCTCGGCAGACGCCGCGTTGGACTGGACGGTCTGATCCAGCTGTTCGGCAGCCCGATTCATCTGCTCCGTTCCGGAAGACTGCTCCGCGCTGGCGGCGGCAATTTCCTGCACTCGCTCGGCGGCGACGCTCGCCTGCCTGCTTCCGGAGGATACGTTGTCTGCGGCAAGCTGTACCTCACCGACGATCCGCTTGAGGCTTCCGACCATCGTCTTCATTTCACGAAAAATGCCGGTCTCCTTCCTGCGCTCTTCGAAGGCTATCGACAGGTCCCCGGCGGCAATGGCGCGGGCGACTTCCGCGATGTAGTAGGGCTCGCCGCCGAGCTGCAGGAGCAGACGGCGGGAGAAGACGAAACCCAGGACGAAGGAGGCGATGATTGCCAGAAGCGCGAGGCCGATGGTGATGAAAAGCTCGGTAATGACCATCGTCCTTGCCGAGCTCACTGACGAATCCGCCGACTGCCTGGCCTCTGTGATCAGTGCTTCCGTATCTGTCTGAATGGGCCCCATTGCGCTGCGAAGCTGATTCGTGAGCCCGGAAAGCCGGTCGGTCTCGGTGACCAGCGCAAGAAAGCTCTTCCTATAGTTGTCGAGAAGCTGTGTGCCGTGCTTCGCGGCCGCCTGAGACATACCGCTCGAGACGAGTGTGCGCTGAAGGGCGGCGAGCGTTTGAAGCGCCTCATCGACATACTGCCGGGTGCTCCGGAGAAGATAGTTTTTTTCGTGCCTTCTCAGCGTAAGATAAAGAACCGCAAGGCGGTTATTGCCAGCGATTCCCGCCTCGAGCGCATGCGCGGCGTTGCGAAACTCGCCCTGGAGTCCGGAGTCTTCGTCGAGGCCCATCGTGGTCCAGCTGGAAACGATGTCGTTGAAGGTTCCTGAAAACAGCTGAGTCTGGCCCTGAATGTCGGCGACAGCCTTCAGGAGGTCCGAGCTCTGCGTTCCATCTCCTCCGAGAGACTGAAGCGACTTGATCTCGGATCGCATCGCTGTGAGCGCACCGGCAACGTATGTTGCGGAGTCGAGCTTCCGCGTGTCGAGAAACTCGAATGCATAGCGTTCCGCATCCGAGGCGAGCGAGTGGATGCTCGATGCGGTAGTCTGCAGCTTCAACTCGTAGTCCAGGATTCGCCGGTAGGTGCGGTTCATCTTCCACATTGCAGAGGTGAATACTGCCAGGGCGAGTGTGAATGCGAAATTGACTGCAGCGAATACGATGGCGAGCTGCATTCCAAGCTTAGTTGGCTTACGTTTTTTCACTATATCCTCCACAATATCTAAAAGCAAGAAGCGTGCCATGCGGCGAGAATGTGTTAATTCTTTACAGCGAAAGATATTGTGGTAAGTTTGATGCGTCGGGGAGGAACGCTGCCTGTGAATATTTTCACAGGTAGTGCCGATTTTCTCAGCGCTGCGGGCGGTTGATGCGCTTATTCAGCGCCGTCCGGCTCAGGCCGAGGAGCGCGGCGGCCCTGCCCTGATTCCCGTTGCATCGCCTGAGCGCTTCCTCGATCAGCAGGCTCTCGGATGCTCTGAGACTGGGAAGAACAGGGAGATTGCGATAGATGTCGACTTCTGCGGCCGGGACAGGTTGGGTCGCCGGCGTCGAGCGGGGGCCGATCGCGGTCGGAGGTTCGGACGAACGCAGTGCTCCGCGCGAGCGAAGCACCGCGTCGAAGACCATGCCTTCGAGCTCGCGGGTATTCCCGGTCAAGGGCAGGGAGGTCAATTGTGCGACAAAATCTGACTCGACGGCAGGCGCAGGTTTTCCGAGCTTGCGAGCCGCCGCCGCGACGAAGTGCTCGATGAGAAGCGGGATGTCCTCCGGGCGCTCACGCAGCGGCGGAATCCGGATTCGATGAGATACCAGTCGATAGTAGAGATCGGCGCGAAACGTACCTGCGGCAGTCATCTCCTCCAGATTGCGGTTTGTTGCAAACACGAACCGTGCATCCGTGTATCGAGGCGTGTCGTCCCCAAGCCGGTAATATTCGCGCTCCTGAAGTAGCCGGAGCAGCTTCATCTGCGACTCCGCACTCGCGTCGCCGATCTCATCGAGAAAGGCGGTGCCCTCGCGGGCACGCAGCAGCATTCCCGCGCGCTCCTGTGATGCTCCGGTGAAGGCGCCACGCGCGTGGCCGAAGAGCGTATCTGAAAGCATCGAGTCGTCCAGGCCGGCCATGTTGACCGCGACGAAGGCTCCCGTCCGACCACTCGCGTCGTGAATGCTTCGGGCCAGAAGCTCCTTTCCCACGCCGGTTTCGCCGGTGAGCAGCACAGGAAGATCGGTGGGCGCAACAATCTCGGCGTACTGGAAGATCGATTCCATCGCGCGGCTTTGTGCAATCAGACCGGAGAAAGCCGGCGGCCGTTCAAGCGAGGCCGACAGAAGCCGTTCCTTTAGCGACCGGTTCTCATCCAGCATCGAGAAGTGGTCCAGAGCATTTCGTACGGCAGCCTGCAGACGCGCATTTTCGAAGGGTTTGAGAAGAAAATCGTAGGCGCCGCGCTTCATGCACTCCACCGCCGTGACGACGTCGTCGTCCCCGGTGATGATGATCACCGGCGTCTCGGGCGACTGCTCGACTATGAGTGCAAGAAGCTCGATGCCGGAAAGGTGGGGCATCGAAAGGTCGAGAGTTATGGTCGAAAAGCGGCTGCCGGCGAGCAGCTCCGGCACGCGGCGGCTGTCGGTGCAGGTAACGACGTTGGTGATGCCGCTCGCGCGCAGCGCCAACCGCAGAAGCTCTACGCTGTCAGGTTCATCGTCCACGACGAGCACCTGTGGTTGTCGGGAGGTCCGCGCCACCTGCTTCTCCTTCGAAGCGATTATACGGTGTCGCCCGTCCCGCTGGGAAGCGGTACGGATGTGCAATTTGGAACACCCGGCGCCCGCCTGGAAGGTAACCGGGCAGGGACCGGCGGCCGAAGTTCTTGTTAGAAAGTAAGTTATAGTAATTATGACCAATTTGGCACGATTTGTGCTAATGAAGTACCGTACGGAGGATGAATTACATGCAGACGAGCGCATGGAAAGTGCTTCTTGTGGACGACAGCCCGGAAATACATGAATTGCTTTCAGCGACACTCGCGGGTCAGGAGTTCGCGGGGTTGCCCTATCACATAGGACACGCCTATTCCGCCGATGAGGCAAGGAAGATCCTGTCCTCTTCAAAGGACATGGCCGTTGCGATTCTCGACGCGCACATGGAGACAACCGACTCAGGCTATCAGCTGGCAAGCTGGATACGTCACGTGGAGAAGAATCGTCACATCCGGCTGGTGCTCTATTCGGGGATGCTCGACGGCAACCTCCGGCAGCGCTGGTTCGAAGAAGGAACGTTCAATTCCTGCCTTCCCAAACAGGAGGCCGGGATCGAGCTTGTCCGCCTCTCGGTTACCGCGGCCCTCGTTTCCTACCAGGAGCTCGTCAATTTCGACCGTGACCGGCGCAATCAGCAGGAGCTCTTCGATGCGACCGCCAGGCTCATCGGGGTAAGGGAGGCGGAAGAGATCGTTCCCGAGGTGAGCCGCTTTCTCGAGGAGCTCATGGCGCGCTGCACAGGCGAGGCCTGCCTGCTCCGCGGCGGTCTTCTCGTCCGGCAGGCGGGAGAGGTCTATTCGATCGTGAAGACAATCGGAACTCTCGAGAGCATACCGGACGCGGCCTCGGGAGAATTTGAAATTCCGGCGGATCTCCAGCCGCTCGTCGGTCGGTCGGTCGCCACCGGAAGTGCGGCCTCTTACGGCCCGTTTGTCTGCTGGAGCACCCGCCTCCCTTCCGGCGTCTACAATCACGTAATTCTTGAGTCCTGCAGCGTCTTCACAGAAAGACAGGTTCAGAGTCTCGGCTACTACTTTTCGAGCCTTGCGGTTCTGCTCAAGAACATCTCGGTCGATGAATCGATTGCCGCGACCCAGCGCGACATGATCTTCACCCTCGGTGAGATTCTCGAGTCGCGATCGAAAGAGGCCGGCAGTCACGTTCATCGTGTCGCGGCGGTCTCGCGGCTGCTCGCTGAAAAGCTGGGACTTGATGAGGATCTGGCACGCGGCCTCTGGATCGCTTCTCCGATGCACGACATCGGCAAGGTCGCCATTCCGGATTCGATTCTCAACAAACCGGGCAGGCTCACCGACGAGGAGATGGCGGTCATGCGGCAGCACACTGTCATCGGGTACCAGCTGCTCTCCCGTTCCGCCGTCCCGCTTCTTCCGCTGGCAGCGTCGATTGCACGATCGCATCACGAGTACTGGGACGGTTCGGGCTACCCCGACGGCCTTCGCCGAAGGGAAATACCGGTCGTCGCCCGGATTACCTGCGTGGCTGATGTATTCGATGCGCTCTGCCACGCCCGGTCCTACAAGCGTGCATGGAGCTATGATGAAGCGTTCGCCTACATCGGTGAGAATTCCGGAACGAAGTTCGATCCTGAGATCGTGGCTGGTCTGCTTTCGAGCCGGGACGAGGTGACTTCGATTGTCGAGGACATCGACGGCGTCCGCGACGGTTTCTGACCCGGTTCAGGTCATTGCGCGTGCTGTTTGTTATTCCACCGGTTTCCTGACAACCGCCAGGCAATCGTGCACCGTATGCAGGAGCGCATCGGCGGTGAACGGTTTCGAGATGATCGTCACCGTTTCGCGCTGGCCCTCCTGCGTCACCGCGTCCAGCTCGGCCAGGGAACCGGTCATAACGACAACGCTCAGCGACGGATCCAGACGGCGAATAGCAGTGAGCAACTTCGGGCCATCGACGGTCGGCATCTTGAGGTCGGTCAGAACCAGCTGAAAGCTCCGCGGCGGATTATCCGCGACCCGTGTGATTGCCTCGACACCGTTCGACGCGGTCTCGACACTGTAGCCATATGCTTCAAGGGTTTCGCGGCAGATGTGAAGGATCGACAATTCATCGTCGACCACCAGTATCCGTTCGCCGTTCCCGCGCGGCAGCCGTTCGCTCTCGTCGGACACGGTTTCATCGATGTGGGAGGTGAGCGCCGGAAACCTGACGGTGAATCTGGTTCCGTCGCCGTCGGTGCTCGACACATCTATGCTGCCCTCGTAGTTGCGCACAATCGAAGCGACGGTGGTCAGACCGAGACCGGTGCCCTTGTCCGGACCCTTCGTTGTGAAGAAGGGATCGAAGATCCGTTCCCGGATCGATTCCGGTATGCCTGCCCCGGTGTCGGCGACCGAAAGCTCCACGTAATTGCCGGCCGGGGTACCGCCCGCTTCGCGTTCAAAGGTCACGTTGCGGGCCGAGACGGTGAGAGTGCCTCCGTTTTCCATCGCATCCCGCGCGTTCACGCACAGGTTCATGAGTATCTGCTGCAGCTCGGTGGCGTTTCCCATGAACGAGCGCAGGTCCCGCGGCGCGTCGCTTATCACTTCGATATTCTTGGGAAACGTCTGCGTTATGATCGAAACCACCTCTTTGATGACATAACGAGGCTGAAGCTCGACCGCCTCGTTCGACCTGCCCCGCGCGAAGGTCAGCACCTGCTTCACGATGTCGCGTCCGCGCCGGGCGCTTCTGTCTACTATGGAGAGGATGCCGGAACTTTCCTCGCCCGCTGCAGACTGGCGCAGGAGTTGAACTGCCGTCATAATGGGCGCGAGCACATTGTTGAGATCGTGCGCGATTCCTGCCGCCAGCGCTCCAAGACTCTCGAGGCGCTGCATTCGCCGGACCTGCTCTTCGAGCGCCTTGCGTTCGGTCACATCACGCGCAATCCCCAGAAAGGTCGCATCGGCGCCTTCGCCGACCGCGCTCGACATCAGAATCTCCGTGACGAGGTAGCCGCCGTTCCCGGTGCGGACGCGATACTCGTTCGGTGTCCCGCGCTCGCCCGAGAGGATGAGGCTGAAGGCGGACCGCGCCCGCTCCAAATCGTCCGGATGGAGCAGCTCGCCGAATCGCCTGCCCAGCCAGTCGGAAACGGGAAAGCCGGTCATCCGTTCGAACACCGGATTGAGCGCCACTATGGAGCCGTCCGCTCGGATCACGAATGCGCCGTCCTGTATGTTTTCAAAGAGCTCCTGATATCGTGCTTCCGCGTGACGCCGGCTCGCCTCCTCCGCCTTCTGTGCGGTGAGGTCACGGACCGCCACCACACTGACCTGTTTCCCGAAGTAGCTCATCGGGCGGCGGCGTACCTCTATCGGAAAGCGGCTGCCGTCCTTGCGCATCCCGATCAGCTCGGTCGTTATAGTCGGGGTCCTCCGCATCGCCGCGCCGATTTCGTGCGATTCCGGCGCCACAAGGGCGAGCGAATCCATCCCGACGAGCTCCTCGACGGTATAGCCGAACATCATGGCGAGCTGCTCGTTTGGTTCCACGATAGTTCCATTGTCGATGATGTTGAGACCGTCGAATGCGCCCTGGCTGAACTCGCGCAGATGCTCCTCGCTCTGCCTGAGTGATTGTTCCACCCGGCGGCGTTCCTGCAGTTCCTGGTTGGCGCTGGTCAGCGCCGATTCAAGGCTTCGTCGTGACAGCGTGTGGAAGAGCACGAAAAGCGCACAAAGGAGTGAGAAGATTATCCAGCGCTGCAGAGGGCTGTAAATGGTAGCTGTAGGCAGTTTGCCGAAGATTTCGAGTATTGTTATGGCAAGTACTGTTGCAATACTGAGTCCCGTAACTAAGAGCGCCGCTCGCCGTCCACTCAATACTCCTGCGCTCAGAACAAGGAAGAGGTAGGCGCTCAAGCCCGCCGCCTGCGTACCGCCGCCGGTAAGGGCGTCGTAGGTTATCAGACCGAACCAGACCGCAAGCGCGGCGACCGAGGCCGCTCGAACTGCTCCCCTTCGCAGGAGCAGCAGAATGACGACGCTGAAACCGAGCGCGACGGCCACGTTGGTAAGATACCTCATTTCCATCTGAGGCTGAAACAGTGCCAAGATTGTTGTGAAGACAATGAAAAGAACGTTCGCAGGGATGAAAAGCCGGTAGACGAGCGTCGCCCGGCGAAGTGACTCCGGATCCAGGTCTGACGGAGGCCGGAACAGGCGCCATCTTGCCATTAGCCCTCCTGAGTTGGCCGGTCCTGATGTTCCCGCGCGGGCAAATCTCCGCCGGCGTCGCCGGGCCAACTGTACTAACGAGTATAGACCTCGCCGTATCGTTCCGCAAATGCGGTGCGTGCTATTTTTCGACCCGTATCGCTCCCTTGCGATCGAACTTCGAGGAGAATTCGTGAAGAAAGTCGAGCGGGGTGGTGACTGAGGTCGTTGCCTGAAGATGATAGTGCACAATGCCCAGCGCCGCCACCTTATCCAGAAGCTCGCGGCCCATTTCGATGAAGTTGAGGGTGAGGGGAATTTGAACGTCAGTATCGTCACCCGCAGGAAGCTCCTGCGGTATTTCCGCTCTGCCCTCTCCCCAGATCCGGCCGTCCGCGGAGAACACGTAATCAATCGAACGAAAGGTGAGCGGAAATGAATTGGGGTTCCTCACCACTATGGTGAGCTTGAGCTTTGTTTCTATCAGATCGTACCGCTCGATCTTGAGCGATACAATCTGCAGCCCGGGCCCGTGGACGTTGGGAAAGGTACCCGACGATTCGGCTGTGAATCCTGCGCTCGGACCGCCGCCGGACCGGATCGCAAGCTCCGCACTGAAATGCCAGGCCGCGTCGCGCAGAGACTCATATCCTGGTACCAGGTCCTCCAGCGTGGACCGCCGTACGTCGAAGCGAAACGGAATTTCTGTGGTCCCTCCGGCTGCCACCGACAGCGGTGCTGCGGTTCTGCGTTTGTCGATCGGTTTGTCCTCCACGCGCAGCGTCGCTGTCGTCATATTGACCACGGCCGGAGAGTCGGCCGGGTTGGACACCCGGACCGAAAACGAGAATCGGACGGTGTCGATGTCGACTGCGGTGACCTCGGCCTTTGCAACCGTCGCTTCCGGCGGCCGGGCGGGGGTTTTTGCGGGCGGCGGCGAGGAACAGGCGGTCAGCGCGAGAACGATCACGCACAGGAGCAGGCTCGGACGGCGCAGATGCATGCAAAATCCTCCGTTCTCGATTATCGGAAACTATACCGGTGAGTGTGAATCCTCCGAATGCCCCTTGTTCACGAGGCCGCCGAGGCCTATGATGCACGGACGACCCCCGCTTCGGCGGGCGGCATGGGGTAGGGTGTGAAAACGGACGATTTTGGCGACCGTTACGGCAGCTGGGCGCTGATTGCCGGCGGTTCCGAGGGGCTCGGCGCCGAGTTTGCTCGTCAGCTCGCTCATGCAGGGCTGAATCTCATTCTCGTTGCCCGGCGCAGCGAACTGCTCAATCGTACGGCGGAGGGCCTTCACGAGGAGTTTCTCGTCGAGGTTCGCACCTTCGTTCTGGACCTTTCCGAACAGGCCGACGTCCAGCACCTGATAGATCATACCGTAGATCTCGACGTCGGCCTGCTTGTCTGCAACGTCGCGCTCTCGCCGATCGGTCGATATCTCGATGTTCCCCTTTCCGTTCACACGCAGCTTCTCAATCTCAACTGCCGCACCCCGTCGCTTCTTGCGCACGCGTTCGGCGAAAGAATGATAGAGAGAGGCCGCGGCGGAATTGTCTTTCTTTCATCGATGGGCAGCTTCCACGGAGCCGAGCTCGTCGGCCACTATTCGGCGTCGAAGGCCTATCTTCGCGTGCTCGCCGAATCTCTCTGGGCTGAACTGCGCCCGCAGGGAGTGGACGTGATTGCCTCCTGCGCCGGGCCTGTCCGGACGCCGACCTATCTGCAGGATTCGCCGCGCCACCCGCGCTGGCTGACCGTTCCGGAGATGGACTGCGCGCCGGTTGTTTCGCAGACGCTGGACGCGCTTGGGAGAAAGCCTGTTGTCGTGCCGGGTCTGGTGAACAAGATTACGGGCTTCCTGGTAGGCCACCTTCTGTCACGGCGGGTGGCCATCGGGCTGACCTCAGCCGGAACCCGCGCGATGTATCCGCAGTTCAAGCGGCGGCTCAGGGTTCGCCGCTAACCGCGAGGCTCCACGTCCGTCGGCGCCGCGCGTCTCGTCTCACCTGTTCCATTCCCGTCGAGACTATCCGCACCCACCGCCTCCTCCTCCGTGACCGACGGTCTCGACCTCCGGGAAAGTTCCCGCGGCGGCGGCGGTACCAGCCGTTTTGTTACCCGGGATCCGATGCGTGACATCGGGATTGCGGCAAGCCTCTTGAAGGGAATCCAGAACGGGTAGTCGTGATTGTGTTTCGCTCCCCAGTGGCGGCCGATAAGCGTCGTGTAGATCGCGAGAGTCTGTTTCACCGCCATGAAGTCGCGCGCGCTCAGGATCTCATCGGCGATCCCGAAGGGAATGCTCCGGTAGATCGGGCCCCGGGCGTACTCGACGGCCCAGACGCCGTCGGTGAAGTTCATTCCCACCGCCTGACGCCTGCCGACGTAGATCCGCGCGCCGGGCTTGTAGATGCGCTTCTCGAACTGCCCCTCGGCGTAATACCAGGTCTCGCCGTCGATAATGGTGTCCCAGAAGGCAACATGGTGGCGGCCCGAGTGGCCTTCCGAACCGATGGGTGTACCCCAGATCATTATGTACTCGTACAGCGAGGCGAAGTAGAGCTTCATCTGGATCATCGCGCCGCCGG
>CAZNYW010000014.1:0-75160 GCA_964577375.1 uncultured Spirochaetales bacterium
GTACTTACCGCGGAATTACTCCCCTGATTTTATCCACAGGGTTCTTTATACTTCCATCACCATCCGGATGTCCCTGGTGAAATTCCGAAGCTCGAACGGCTTGGATATAACCCGCAGCGCCCCCTCGTTCAGCAGGTCCTCCGCCGACCCGTCGGTGGTATGCCCGGTGATGATGATCACCTTGACGTCAGGATTGATCTGCTTCAGATGGCGCAGGCAGTCACGGCCGTTCAACTGACCCATTACCATGTCGAGCACCACAAGATCGACCTGGTCCCTGTGAGTTTTGTACTTGAGCAGCGCCTCGACCCCGTTTCTTGCCGACACCACCTGATACCCGGACTTTTCCAGCGCACGGGAAAGCATGTCCATTACCTGGTGATCATCGTCTGCCAGAAGGACGGTCCCCTTTCCGCTTGTGAGTTCGGCAGCATAGCGCTGCGGTTTGCGCGCCCCGCTCCTCTCCTTCACTACCGGCAGATAGATCCTGAAGCTGCTGCCTGCGCCAAGCCTGCTCTCCACGTCGAGGAAGCCGCGGTGGTTCTGCACAATGCCGTAGACCACCGCCAGTCCCAGTCCCGTGCCGCGCTTCTCGCCCTTGGTCGTAAAGAAGGGTTCGAAAAGCCTCTCCATGGTGGGCGCGTCCATACCGCACCCCGAATCGCTCACGGTAAGGCAGACATACCGGCCGGGTTTCGCATTGAGGAACTTCGCGATTTCACGCTCGTTGAGATCAACGTTGGCAGTGCTGATCGAGATAGTTCCGCGCGTTTCAACGCGCACCCCGTTCTCCCTCTCTTTCTGCAGGCTGAGAATGGCATCGTCGGCGTTCACGCACAGATTCATGATCAGCTGAATCAGCTGGGACCTGTTCGCCCGAATCGGCTCGAGGTCTTTGGGTAGATCAAGCTCTATTCGTACGTCGGGCCGGAACAAATGCTTCATGATGTTGTAGGTTTCATCGATCACGTCGTTCAGATCGATGGACTCCATGCCCATCGTTTCCTGCCGCGTAAAGATTCGAAGCTCCTTGGTGAGCTCCATGCCGCGATCGGTAGCCGTTTTGATCTGCAGAAAATCGTTGTACTGCGGGCTGTCCTTCTCGAGGTCCATGAGCTCGAGCTGAGCGTAACCGCTTATTGCCGTTAGCAGGTTGTTGAAATCGTGTACGATACCCCCTGCCAGCTGGCCAAGAGCCTCCATCTTCTGTGATTGCCTGAATTGTGATTCCAGACGGTGCCTGAGAGTTACATCGATAAGTGAGGCCATGACGCCGATCGGGGTGGTCGACTCATCCATGATGAGTGACGCAGATACGGCCACATCTATCGACGATCCGTCTTCCCGCAGGCAGGTCACTTCTCCCTGCCACCCGCCGTCCGATTCGAGCGAGCTCTCGATCTCGGCCGCACGGTCCTGACCCCAGAACCGCGACATCTGGGTGTTCAGCACGGCCTCCGCTGCACCCAGATCCCAGAGTTTCAGGAAGGCGGGATTTGCATAGGTAATACGCCCGTCCATTCCCGCAATGAGAATGCCGTTGATCGAGGTATGGATTGCGTAGTTCTTGATGTGGAGTTCCCGGCGCTGCCGCTCGAGCGCTGTTGAAAGGGCTACACGCAGCTGCTCCTGGTCGCTGAGGATCTGGGACTCCCGCTTTTCGATGAATCCTTGGAGGTAGGAAGCCATGTAGGAGTCGAGCACCTGCGCCGCCGGCCCGATGATCTCCAGGGACTCGTTCGGAACCATCTCGCGCAGAAAGCGTGTGTAGGTCCCGGATAGCTTCAGAACAGCGTTGTGAGTGAGCCCCTCCGAAGCCCGGGTTCTGCCGTGGTCTGCGGCGGGACCTTCGTCGCCGGTCCGGAGGTAGGCAAGCAGACTCTCCACCTCCTCCTCGGGCATCTGCTTCAGACGCCGGGGATGCAGAACGTATCTGTTCTCCCAGGCCAGCGACCGATAGAGCTCGGCGACCTGCGCGATCATAGCCGAACGGTGAGATTCAAGGAGCTCGAGCGTACTCCGGATTGCAGCATCATTGTCGGCACCTTCGCGGCGCTTTGGTACATCCATACCGGCCTTCCTGGATCGGGTTTTTACTCCTTTTCCAGGACTCCTGCTATGAGATTGCCCCCGAACGCATTCGACATCTCTTCGGTTACGTTCTTCTCCAGCTCGACCCATTCCTCGAGCGGTCGAAAGCCCGGATCCAGAAGCTTCCACGGGCGTACCAGCTTCTTAACCGTTTCGAGGGAACGAATGTGAAGGCGTTGAAGGTTTTCGTACAGATCGACCATCCTCTGTGACTGCTCGGACTGGTCCGGAGCGTCGCTGTCACACATGAAGAGCTTCGATCCCGGTGCCGCCCAGTTATAGATCACCTTCAGACTCCGTGAAATGGCTTCGTCGGGCAAAAACCACGCGATGCCGTTGAATCCTATCGCAAGCTTCCGGTTTTCGCCGAAAAGCTCCTCGATCTCGGGCGAGTTCAGGAGCGTCTCCGGCTGAGCCGCATCACATTGGAGGTACCGGATGTTCGAATTGCCGCTGATGATCTGCTGCGCGTAGGCGACCGTCACCGGATCGATGTCGGAGTAGATCACCTTGGTCCCTTCCGGGGCAATCTGATGAATGTGGTCGACCGTCGGCAGTCCGGACGCAAAGTCCAGGAAATGGTTGAATCCCTCTGCCGACAGTCTGCGCGTCGCCTCCCCGAGAAACCACCTGATCAAGCGGAACATGCGCGGAAAGAACGGGCCGATTTCCACAACCTTCTTTGCCGCTTCCCGGTCGATTTCGAAATTATGGTTTCCGCCGAGCAGGTAGTCGTAGATGCGCCCGGCGCTGGGGCGGTTGGCGTCTGCAATTCCCGAAAGATCATCGTATGCGCTCATCGGCGGGTCCTCCCCGTGTTCCTGAACAGATTCGTCTGCTATGCATATATTAACAGTAAAAGAAGTATTTGTAAAACCGGGCCGACCTCCACGACCGCCAGCCGGCAAATTTTAGGAAAAAAAGTCGACAAACAAAGTCAGACTGATTACAATTTGAGTGAAATTGCCGATAATGAGAGAGGACGAAGCGAAACAGCGAGTCAGACCACACCGTCCAACAGCGATTTGGTACCCAGGCGTGTTGCGACCTTCAACACGTTGAATGGAGGTGATGCAGTATGATTCAACCGATCAACCAGACAGTGGTGCAGGGTTCAAATGCTCAAATGGATGCTGCGGCGACCAGGGCGAAAGCCGCGGACACCGTTCAGACCGAGCAGATTCAACCCAAGACTGATACCGTAGAGATTTCGGTTCCGGCGCACGCCCGTCTCCTTCGTCAACAGGGGCTGAGCGTCAACGAGATCGCCTTCAGACTCCGCCTGGATGTGGAAACCGTGGATCGCTACCTTGGCACCAAGCCGGTCTGAGGCGGCTGTAGGTAACAACCTCGACACAGGACTGATTCTCGCCTCAATCTCCTCCCGAAACAGTCGGGCGACCCGCTATTTCCCGAGTCACTGAAAGTACGCAGGTAACACCATCGAGCTCGATGAGCCGCCCGGATATGCTGACCGGGGCAATTCTCCCGCATTTCAGCCGTAGCTCGGTTTCGAAATTCTCGACCACACCGTGCTCCCGCAGATCCGAGGCAAGATCCAGCCTGTCTGCTTCTCGCAGCCAGACGGAAAGCCCGCCCGGCAGAGAGGATTGGCCGATTACCTCCTCCCGGCTGTACCCCATGAACCGTGTAAATCCCTCATTTATGTCCAGGTAGGTTCCGTCATCCAGTGTGTTGATGTTCATCGTGAGCGGATTCAGATGAAAAGTTTTCGAGAACTTGTCCTCAGCAACCGCGAGCTGCATATTTGTCCGCTGCAGGTTGCCGACGGTTGAACGAAGCTGGTTGTTGAGCTGTTCGAGCTCGGCATTCCTGGCCTGCAGCTGCGTTTTGGTTTCGAAAAGCTTGAACGCCATCTTGATGGAGGCGTCGAGAACTGCGAACTCGGAGGATTTGACGACGTACCCGTAACCGGCGATCTGCTCGGTCTTGAGAACGACATCGGGCTCGTCATGTGACGACAGAAACAGGATCGGCACGCTGAAACGACCGAGTATCGTCTGTGCTGCCTCCGTTCCGTCCATTCCGCGGCCGAGATTTATGTCCATTAGTATCAGATCGACGCGCCCGGAGTCCGAGCTCATCGTCTCCACGGCCTCCTCGCCGGTGAATACATGCATCACAGCGTAGCCCGCGTTCTTGAGCTGCGCGGCTTCCTGCAACGCGATGACCGCCTCGTCCTCGACTATCAGGATGTGTTTCTGCAGATTCTTCACACGCTTTCCTTTGTACAGGTATAGTATAGAACAGACTGAGGGCATGATCGACCGCCCGCGCGGTCCGGGTGCGTTTTCCGGGGAGAAGGTATGAGTTCCTCGCTTGAGGGCAAAACGGTCATCGTAACAGGCGCGAGCTCCGGAATCGGCCGCGCAACAGCGCGTGTGCTGGCGAACGAGGGCTGCAACCTGGTACTTGCCGCGCGGCGTAAGGAACGGCTCGATGCGCTTGCAGCGGAGCTCGGGCCGGCAACGCTGGCCGTTCCCACCGATATCGTCCGGAAAGAGGAGACCGTTCGTCTAGCAACCCTCGCCATCGAGCGGTTCGGCCAGGTTGACGCGCTTCTGGCGAACGCCGGCATCTTCATCCCCGGCAATTTCGCTGCGGGGAATATCGACGACTGGCTGAAACAGATCGCAATCAACGTCGAAGGCGTTATGACCTCGATTCATGCCGTCCTCCCCGGCATGATATCCCGCGGCGCGGGGGATATCATCGTGACGAGCTCCATCTCCGGGTTCGTCGACATCGATGGAGAACCGGTCTACAGCGCGTCGAAACACGCAGTCCAGAGTTTCGTTCACACGCTGCGAAACCAGCTGGCACCTTCGGGAATCAGGGTTGGGACGGTTTCTCCCGGGATTGTGCTCAACGAAATCTGGGGCATTACCGATGAGGCCGAGATCGACCGTCGCATCGCCGAGCGCAGCGGGATCCGCTCCGAGGACGTCGCCGACGCGATTCTCTACATGCTCTCGCGTCCAGAGCACGTCACCATCCGCGACCTCGTGATCCTGCCGCAGAACCAGATTATCTGACCTGTTCATCCGGGAAGCGAATGGTGAACTCAGGACTCGGAGAGCGTCGCAGCTCGATTGTTCCTCCAATCTGATCGACGAGCGCGGAGACAATCTGGAGACCAAGCGTGTGCGAGTTGTTCAGATCGACGGAACTCGGAAACGCCTTGCCGGAGTTCGCGAGAACCAACACGAACTTGTGCGTCTCTGGTTCCCGCGTCATGCCTATCGTGAAGCGAGCCTCACCCGGTGTCTGAAAGCCGTGCTTCATCGCGTTGGTTGCGATCTCATTTACGATCAATCCGAGAGGAATTGCGGTTTTTGTCGCGATCTCCACGTTGTCGATCCTGTTTTCAAAGATCACCTCATGCGACGCGAATGCGGAGAAAATCGTATTGAGAAGCTCGTCGCACTGTTCGCGAAAGTTTATTGAGCTCACGTTTTCACTTGAGTGCAGCTTCTCATGAACAATACGAACCGCGTCGATCTGACTGCGTACGTCGGAAAGATCGATCTTCGAGGCAGATTCCTTCAGGCGAAGGAGCGACGCCACCATCTGCAGGTTGTTCTTGATTCGATGATTCATTTCCTGCATGAGAGAATCCTTCTCACGGAGCGCCCGAAGCAGCTCGGAGCTCTGCGCGGTCAGCTCGGCGTTGAGTTTCCGAAGGTCCTGTTCCGCCTCCTTCCGTTTGGTGACATCCCGGAACATGCTCACTATCTCGCCACGGTCGGTGCCCATGTAGGCAGTCGACACCTCGACATCGAAGAAGGTGCCGTCCTTCCTTCGGTGTCGCGTCTCGAACAGCTCGTGCCCGCTTTGCAGAATGCGCTTCATTCGCACGGTCACGTCCGACATTCGTTCGCCGGGATTGATATCCAGAATGTGCATCCCGATCAGCTCATCCCTGCTGTAGCCGGACATTGCGCAGTAGGCGTCGTTGACATCGACGATCCGGCCGTCGCGGTCGGCTACCCACAGACCATCCCGGGTGGTCCGCAGCAGGGTCTGGAGGTACCTCTGCTCCTCGTACGCCGCCGTCTCGGTGAGCTTACGTTTGGTAATGTCGGCACTGAAGGTCTCCACAACAAAGGTACCGTCGGGCCTGGTCTCCGTTACCTCCGCATTGATCACGTTGAACCAGCGCGTCGTCCCGTCCGGCATTCGCGCCTCGAAATCAAAATCGTCAACCTTGCCGTCACGTTCGAGCAGCCTCAGGAGCTCGGCTCTTCGTGAGGGGTCGACATAGAATTGAGATGTTACGTTGGTATAGTTTTCGAGCGCTTCGCTGCGGGTTGGAATTCGAACCATCTTGAGAAGCGCAGGATTAATGTCCAGAAGCTCTCCGGTTGATGATGTCAGCGATATTCCCACCGGTGCGCGGTCGAACAGACCGCGGAACTTCGCTTCGCTCTCCACGAGTCTCCGGTCACGCTCATACTGACGCGTCACCTCCCTGAAGACCAGGACCACCCCGCAGACGATGCCGCCGGAGTCTTTGATCGGAGCTGCGCTGTAGGCCACTTTGGACTTCCGTCCGTGGCGCGAGACGAGGGTGACCGGCAGACCGGATTTGAGCGTTCTCCCGGACCCGCGACCGGATCGGCCGCCTCCATTTGCGGCCGCACCGAGCACCTGGCGCGCCACCCCTGGCAGACTTCGCCGCGATTCGACGTTCCGTGTGACGAACACCTCATCGAGGTGGCGGCCGTCAGCCTCTTCGCGGCTCCAGCCGGTAAGTCGCTCGGCGGGAGGGTTCATCTGTTCTATGCAGCCCTGGGCATCAGTCGATATTACCGCATCGGCAATCGACCGGAGCGTAGTGCGAAGATTTTCGCTTCTGCGCTCTACCTGCTTCTTTGCCTCTCGGCGCTGGTTTAGGATTTCGGTGTATAGAATCAGTCCGCCGATCGAATCGTCGTTCCGGTACCAGGGAATACACTCCCACTGCACGTAGTCGATGGCGCCGTCGGGTTTGACCACTTCGTCCTCGGCACTTCTGAGCGTCTCACCGCGGAGCACCGTCTTGTGCACTTCGCGCCACTTCTCCGGAATGTGCGGAAAGAGGTCGTAGTGGCGCAATCCGATGATGTCTCTGTCACCGAGTCCGTTCTCCTCGCGAAACCTGCGACTTACGAACATGTACCGCAGCTGATCATCGAGGACGATTACTGCGTTGGGATCGTGCTCGACCGCGTATTCCAGAAGCCGTTTAAGCCTCCCGGCCTCCTTTTCACTCTCCAGTTTTTCGGTGATGTCGTAGACTATGACGTGAAGGAGCCGACGGCGCAGCATCATCACGGGGCGCGAAAATACCTCCACGTCTCTCTTTGCCCCCGAGGCCGTGCGATGCTTCACGACGAAATTGTTCTTGTCTTCGGCAGCGGCTTTACGCATGTTTCCGGCAATTTCGGATCGGGAGAGGAGACTGATCTCGTGAATCTTCTTGCGGGTGAGCTCCGGGTAGCTCCAGCCATAGAACTCGACAGCGGCCGCGTTGGCGTCCACGATCTCGCCGGTTTCCGGATCCAACAGCAGCATCACTGCCCGGTTGTGAGCGAATATGGAACGATAGACCCGCCCGCGTTCCTCCACTTCGCGGTGCGCTTCGAAGAGCTCGAATGCCATCTGGATCGATTCAAAAAGGACGAACTCGCCGCTCGACTTCAGCACGTATCCGTAGCGGGTGATGTCCCGGACCCTGTCCACCATCGATTTTTCGGAGTGGCTGGTGAGAAAGACAATTGGAAGCGACCGAAGCTCGAGTATCCTGCGTGCCGCTTCGGTTCCGTCCATTGCCCGGCCGAGGTCTATGTCCATGAGCACCATCGACAGTTCGGGATCCTCACGGACAGCCTCGATTGCCTGCTCGCCGGAATGCGCAGGAACGACCAGATACCCCTCTTTCTTCAATGTTGAAGCGGTATCCAGGGCGAGGATTGCTTCATCTTCTACGAGGAGGATCTTTCTGGCGTGACCGTTGGAGGATGGCATAGAAATGCGTAAGTGTACATTTCTATTGCGGAATCTGTCAATTTAGAAGTGAATCCCGCGCCCGTTTGATCTCGATGAACATTGCCGGATCCCCGCCCCGGTCGGGATGGTGCAGCAGGCTGAGCCGCCGGTAGCTGCGGTTGATCCTGGTTGCCGCAGGAGCCGTCGGCGGTATGACCTCCGGCACCAGATCAAGCACGAAGCTCGCATAGACCCGATCGGCGATGACCGGAGCGAGGTCAGGGTAGCGGCGCGCGAGCGCATCGAGGTGGCGGCGAAAGAGCGCATTCCAGTCCGTATCCCCGTATCGCGAGTATTCGTCGGCTCTTCTCTTGGAGGTGGGAAAGAGCTGCTTCTGCCAGACCGGGGAAAGACCGGCTCCGTTGAAGCTCCGCTCGAGGAAACCGAGATACCGTATCTTTGCGCGAATATCCTCGGGCAGCCGCTTCATCACCGAGAGAATGTAGCCGTGCCGTTCCTCCTTTGCGCGCTCGCGCTCGGCGAGATAATCACGCTTTACCGTAAAGAAGGTCGGAAAGAACGGATCGGCAGGAAGCCGGTAGGTCCGCAGAAAATGGTGAAGATTCTCCGGCCGCACCGTCGCGCGATTCAAGAGCGAATAGCACCGACGGCTCACCGACATGGTTTGAAGCACGCGCGAAGCGTAATAGTGAGCCAGGAGCGACTGGTAGCGCGGGTGCTTCTGCAGCGTCTTCGGCTGGCGGGAGAGGAGCTCGTTGATTGTATAGGTACGGGCCTGGCGGGCCGTCCGCGCCCGCGGCCTGCGTCTCCTGCGCATGGACAAACCACAGATTATCGCGCGGCCGGTGCTATTTCCGGCCTTTCGCGGCCTCGAGCGCTGCGAGCACCCGCGGCGGGGTGAGAGGAAGCTCCCGCATCCGCGCGCCTGAAGCGTTGTAGATGGCGTTGGCGATTGCCGCGAGCGGCGTGTCAATTCCGATCTCCCCGACGGACTTCGCACCGAACGGTCCGGAGGGCTCATAGCTGTCGGCAAACTCGACAGTGAGACGGCGGACATCCAGCCTTGACGGTATTTTGTACTGCATCATATCATTTGTGAGCATGTGACCGGTGTCCGAGTAGCGGACGTCCTCGTAGAGCGCCATCCCTATCCCCTGCAGCAACCCGCCCTCCACCTGAATGCGCGCGAGGTTGCGGTTGATGGTGGTTCCGCAGTCGACAACCGCGGCGAAGTCGACTACATCGATCTTGCCGGTCTCGGTGTCGAGCTCTATCTCTACGAATCCGGCCATGTAGGGCGGCGGCGACTTCTCGCCGGAATAGGAGCCGGTGGAGGCGATGGTCTTCATCTTCGCTCCGTTGTGGTAAAGGGTGTCCGCGCTGAAATCCGTGAGCGTCACCAGCGTTTTTCCGTCACCGTTCTTGAACGCCTTGCCGTCGAAATCGATGTTCTGCGGCGCCTCCTCGAACTTCTCCGCAACCGCATCACAGAGAAGATGCTTCATCTTCCGGGCCGCCTCTATTACTGCGTTTCCCGATACATAAGTGGTGCTCGACGCGTATGCGCCGACATCGTAGGGAGTGTGGTCAGTGTCCGAAGCGTAGACGACGATATCATCACTCGATACGCCGAGCTCTTCGGCTGCGATCTGGGCGAGGATGGTATCACTTCCGGTTCCCAGGTCGGTCGCCCCGACGTGAAGCTTGAAGAACCCTCCGTCCTGCAGCTCCAGGTTCGCCGAGCCCATATCGATGAGCGGAATCCCCGAACCCTGCATGGCAATTGCCATTCCCTTGGCGCGGATACGTCCCGGCGCGACCTCAGACGCGAGCTTGCCCGGCTCCCAGCCGATCAGCTCGCGGCCGCGCTTCACGCAGTAGTCGAGCTTGCAGCTCTCGACCACCATCTCGACGCCTTCGCCGCCCTCGCCCATTATTCTGAACACTTCGCTCGTCTCGCCCTCACGGATCATGTTCATCTCGCGGAGCGCGACCGGGTCCATTCCGAGCTTGTGGGCGAGCTCGTCGATCGCCGACTCCAGGGCGAAGTTGCCCTGAATGGCACCATAGCCGCGGAAGGCGCCGGCAGGGATCTTGTTGGTGTAGACGATGGTGCCGCCGAACCGGGCGGCCTCGATCTTGTTGTACAGAGGCAGCGTCTTCGAGCCGCCCACCATGAACACCGTCAGCGCATGCTCACCGTAGGCGCCGGTATTGGAGAGCACCTGCATGTCGATCGCACGGATGTGACCATTCTTGTCGGCCCCGAGGCGGACATCGAGGCGCATCTGATGGCGGGAAAACGCACACTCGAAAACCTCCTTCCGGCTCATCACCACCCTGGCCGGTTTTCCGGTCAGGAGCGTCACGAGCGCGGCGTAGGGCTCGACGTGCACGTGCTGCTTTGCACCGAACCCGCCGCCGATACGTGGTTTCTGGACCCGGATGCTGCGCAGCGGCATGTCGAGGGCCTGGCCGAGAAGCCTGCGCGTGTGGAAAGGGTTCTGCGTGGAGGTCACCACGTTCAACCTTCCGTGAAGATCCAGGTAGGTGTAGGCGGTGTGCGGTTCGAGTGCGACGTGCGACTGCGCCTGGGTGTAGTAGGTGCCGGCCACCGTGACGTCGCACGCACCGAGCGTCTTCTCCACGCTGCCGATCTCCATACTGTAGGCGGCGGCGATGTTGCGCTTCGGTTCGAAGCCGATGGGAAACATGTCGTGGATCTCGGGCTCGGGATGGATCACCGAAGGATTGTCGATCGCCTTCTCGAAGTCCAGCACCGCAGGAAGCTCCTCGTACTCGATCTTCACCAGCTCGGCGGCTATCCGCGCGGTCGCCGCATCGACGGCGGCGACCACTGCCACCTCATCTCCGACATACCGCACGAAGCGGTCGAGAATGAACTTGTCGTGAGGGCTCGGCTCCGGATGGCCCTGGCCGGCACGAGTGTAGGGAATGCGTTTGACATCGTTGTACGTCAGCACGCAGGCGACGCCGGGCAGCTCCCGCGCCTCGGCGACATCGATCGAGACGATCCTTGCGTGGGCATGGGGACTGCGGATGATGTGAACCACAAGCGCATCCCGCGGCGCCAGATCGTCCGCGAAAGCCGGGCGGCCCGTCACCAGCCCTTTTCCGTCTATTTTTGCCCTGCTTCGCGTCACTTCGTTGAAACAGCTACGCATTGGATGCCTCCAGATAATTCCTGATCGCCCGCATCTGGCCCTCGTATCCGCTGCACCGGCAAAGATTGCCCGAAAGGTAGTGCTGTATGTCCTCATCACTCGGAGAGGATAGCTCTTTGCGCATGGCGAGAACGGTGAGCGCAAAACCCGGTGCGCAGAAACCGCACTGGTCTGCTCCCTCGGCCACCAGGAAATCGGCAAACCGTGAGGCCTCCTTCTCGACGCCCTGAACGGTTGTGATTTCGTGTCCGTCCGCGCGGGCTGCGAAGTAGGAACAGGAGGCGATCGCCGTCCCGTCGAGCAGAACAGTGCAGACGCCGCAGCTACCGGTATCACAGCCCTTTTTTACCTCGGTGTAACCTGCGGCGCGGAGAACATCGCCCAGCATATCGCCCGGCATGATGTCGAGGGTCTTTCTGTCTCCATTGATGATGAGTGTGATGGTCATGATGCTGTCTCCATTAATGCCCTACGGACGAGTACCGCACAGACCTTCCTGCGGTACGCATCGGTGGCTCGAATGTCGGTTCGAAACGAGAGCTCCGCCGACGCGGCTTCGGCTGCGTTCCGGATCTCAGCTTCGTCCGGACTGGAGGCCGTGCCGAGCAGCCCGGCCGCCTCCACGGCAAGCCTCGAGGGACCCGGCCGCGAACCGACCGCGAGGCGCCAGCGGCCGCCCGTGTATGCAGCCGCGGCGTTCAGGATCGGCAGATCCTCTCGCGTGTTCCGTACCGATTGAAAGGCCGCGCGGCCCGGCCCGAGAATGATCTTCTCGATGAGCAAGGGCATCGGCACCCTGCCCATCAGGAAGCTCTGCATCTCGACTTCGCCGGTTCTGTGCAGCGCGATCTTCGCGTCGAGCGCGAGGAGTAGCGTATTGAGGTCGGAAAACCCGAATCGACCGGCAACCGTGCCGCCGACCGAGATGATGTTCCGGAGCTGGACTCCGACGATATGGGAGACCGCCTCCCTGAACGCGGGGCCGAAGCTCCTCTCCAGGAGCTCTGAAGTCTCGATGTCCCGGGCGGTGGCCATTGCGCCGATCTCGATTCTGTCGCCGGTAGCGCGAATGTAGCGCAGATCGAGCGCGGCCAGGTCGACCGCGATTTCGACTCTTCGCGAGCTCGTGCGCGACCACGCACCCCCACCGAGGAGCATAGCGCCCTTCTCGGTCACATATTCGTACGCTTCATCGATGGAACGAGGGCGCACAAGAGTTGCGATATCCATGATCATTCCTCCGGCGTTGGTTATCCTGATTGTCGGATGTGTCTATCGGGCAGCTTGCAGGCGGAGATATCCGCCCACACCTATAGTCTTGCCCTAGATGGGCAGTTCGTCAAGATTCAATTGTACACAATACGCCCAGGCGGATTTGTCGCCGGCGCTGGTCCGCGAGTACGCGTCGGTATTACTTTCATTCTATGAGCTCCGGGGTTCACGGTCAAATCCAGACTCCTCCGGTGAAGAACACCGGCGAAACACCCGCGATCGACCGGGAGGTCTGCGAGCGCTGCGGCCGTGTGGATTCGCTTGTGGGCTGCGGCGGGCGCACTCTCTGTGAGGACTGCTACTACCTCTACGGTTCCTGCTGCGGGGAGATCGACTCACTGCTTGATTCCTGACATTGTAAATCATAAAATACCGCCTATGTCGTCTCGAGCATTGGGAGGTTGTCATGGGACTTTTCGCTATCAACTGGTGGGTCGTCCTTATCGGAACCGTATTCGCAATGGTGAACGGATCGATATGGTACAATCCCAGGACCTTTTTTGCCGTATGGTGGAAAATAGTCGGGGGCGGGAAGGAAACGCCCGGCATGGGGAACATGGGGGCGGTCTGGACCCTCACCGTGGTGGCAGGGGCGGTCAAGGCTATCTTCATCGGGGTTGCGGTGAACGCCTTTTCCTCGGTGCTGGGCGGGATATCTGCCGGAGAAGGTCTTCTGACCGGTGTGATTGTCGCTGTCGGATTTCTTGCGCCGACCTACCTCGTGAATAAACTCTTCGCGGGCCACGGTTTCAAGATCTGGGCCATCGAGGTCGGAAATCACTTCGTCGATCTGCTCGTGATTGGACTCATATTCGGCCTGTGGCACTGATTCTCACCTCCGACAGGTAGACCGGGTCCGGGAGCCGAAATGCCGCACGTGGATCTGACAAAAGCAATCGAGCTTATCGGGCTCGGCCTTCTGGTCGGAGCGATATCACCCACCTTCGGGATAGGCGGCGGGCTGCTCACGGTGCCGCTGCTTATCCTGATCTACGGTATGCCCACCACGGTCGCGACGGCGACCTCCCTCGGCGTGATCATCTTCGTCTCGCTCAGCGGCACCCTCGCCTACGTCAGAGAACACCGCATCGATTTCCGGGTCGGACTGCTGTTCGTGGCCTTCGCCGTGCCCGGCTCGGTGGCCGGCGGCCTCATTTCCAACTGGCTTCGGTCGATGGCGCTTCATATCGACCTGCTTCAGATTCTCTTCGCGGTAACGATGCTCACCGTCTCCTCGCTTCGAATCATTTCGGTATTGCGAGCAGGCCGAGACCGTGGCAGCAGCCGAGACAGCGGCAATGGCCGTGGCGCGACGCCACCCCCCGCCGAGACGGAGCCGACGCCGCGATTCGCGTTGGTTCGCGCATTCAGCGACCGACGCGGGGTCGAGTTTTCCTATACCGCCCGGCTGTGGCCCGGCGCAGCGGTGGCATTTCTCGGCGGAGTCATCGGAGCGATGCTGGGACTCGGCGGCGGCGTAGTCTATGTGCCCATTCTCACGGCGGTAATGGGTCTACCGGTCGCTATCGCAACCGCGACCTCCACCTTCACCATCCTCTTCGCCAACCCCTTCGCTGTGCTGGTCCGCTTCGCTTCGATCGAGTGGGACCTGGTGCTCTTTCTTTCGATAGGGGTCGTCGCCTCAGCGACGATCGTGCCGCGTTTTCTCCACCGGGTCAAGGCGAAGTGGCTTCTGACCGGTTTCTGGACGCTGGCCATGCTTGCGTCCATCCGGCTTATCCTGAAGGTCGCCGGCGTACAGCTGTAACGCGGCGTTCGCTCTCCGGATCCTGAATCGTCACCGCCTCCTGCCGGTATTTCGTCATGGACGAACTGTCCTTCGGAGCGCGGCGTGAGTATTCGAAAGTGGCGAGCGATACTGGTGCATATCGCTGCGGGTGTCCTCATCCCTGGGGCACTGGTTGTCATTTCGAAGCGTGAGGCCGACCGGTTCTTTGAACGAATTGCGGCCGAGCTGCGCTCGGCAGGGATCCGCTCGGCAGGGATCCAAGCGGCGCCGCCCGACCGGAGCTTCGAGGAGCTCGACCGCGCGACGGAGGCTCTCGAAAGGAAAATCGACTCGCTGCGGGCAGCGTTACTGCGGGCGGCATCGGTTCGGGCTGAAACGCCCGTTTCGAGCACCGATTCAAACGACACCTTCGGGGTAGCCGTCGCGCCGGACGACGTACCGGACCCCGACCGGGCGAGCGTACGCGGCGGCGACCCCGACCGCAGACGGCTTCTCGCCGATGCGAAGCGACTCGCCGCCGCAGGGGACACGCTGCAGGCCGAGCGAACGCTGGAGACGCTGCTTCTTCGGTTTCCCGCGGACCCCGAGGGGAGTATCGCGCTCGGCGAACTGCTTGCAGCCGAATATGGCGAGGACCCTGCCTCGCTGCGCCGTGCAGCGGAGCTCGCCGTCTCGGCCGGGCGCGATGCCGGGTGCGCCGCCGCGTCACACGCCCTCCTCGCCGCAATTGCGCGGGACTGCGGCGACGCCGGAACCGCAGAGTATCACTTCAGGATGGCGGTGAGCCTCGCTCCGGGAAAGAGAGAATACAGTCGACAGCTTGGCATAATGCTCTACGACGAGGGAAAGTGGGCCGACGCGCTCGGGCAATTCGAGCTGGTTGCGGCCGCCGGCGGAGGCGGCGATCCAGACATGCGCTACTGCCGGGCCATGGCCCGGGCGAATCTCGGTGACCGGCGCAGGGCGGCAGCCGAACTCGACGCGCTCTTCGCCGACGAGCCTTCGTTGTACGGGGCGGCCGAGGCGGCCGGGAGCATCTTTTCGCTTCTCGGCGAGCACGAAAGGGCGGCCGAGCTCCTTTCTGCTGCGGCGGCGATACGCCGCACCTGGCGACTCATGCAGCAGCTCGGCCGCGAAGAGCTCGCTGCCGGAAGAAGCGGCGCCGCCGCATCGTCTTTCACCACCGCTATCCACCTCTTCGCCGACGATCCGTCGTCGACCACCAGGCAGCGAGACGAGCTTCTTCGCGACCTCGCCAGGGCGAAGGACACGAATGATCGATCGAGCTCCATTGACGTTGACGGTCCTCACTGATTTACTGAAGTCTCGAGTGGGACGAATATCCAAGGAGACAGGAAACGAAATGAACGGCTACGTATTGCATGGCCCCAGAGACGTGAGACTCGAATCGCGGTCGACGCCGGAGGTGAGCCCGGGCGATGTGCTGGTAAAGGTATCCCGCGCCGGCATCTGCGGCTCGGATATTCACTACTACACGCAGGGACACGCGGGTGCCTTTGTTCCTAAGGCGCCCTTTGTGCTTGGGCACGAGTTTTCCGGCGTTGTCGTGAAGGCGGGCAGTGCCGTCAGCGAGTTCCGCGAAGGTGACCGGATTACCGTGGAGCCCTCCATCGCCTGCGGAACATGCCGACACTGCAGGACCGGCCGTTACAATCTCTGTGTGAACATGAAGTTTCTCGGTTCCGCGAGCTCTTTTCCACACCTCGACGGCGGATTTGCCGAGTACGTTATGGCGCCGGAGCGCAATTGCTTCCATCTTCCCGACTCCATCGACGATACGGTGGGCGCGCTGATCGAGCCACTTGCGGTGGGTACCCATGCGGTAATGCGCGCGGGCAGCATGGCGGGAAAGACGCTCCTGATTACCGGCGCCGGAACAATCGGACAGTCGATCATGATCGTTGCGCGCGCGCTCGGCGCGGCGAGGATCGCGGTGAGCGATGTGGATCAGTACTGCCTCGACTTCTCCTCCCGGCACGGTGCCGACCTCGCGGTGAATCCAACGAGTGATGATTTCGGGCCACGCACGGCGGATTTCGCGCCGGAAGGCTTCGATGTGGTTTTCGAGGCATCCGGTTCCCCTGCCGCGCTTTCGCAGGCGCTGGAGCTGGCCGGACGCGGAGGTACGCTGGTCCAGATCGGGACACAGCCGAAAGAGGTCACCCTGCCGGCAAATCTGACCATGAGCAAGGAGATCCAGATCGTCGGATCATTCCGATATGCACATGCGTTCCCGGTAGTGCTCGAACTGCTTAAAAGCGGGTCCATTTCCGTCGAGCATCTCGTCACTCACACCTACGCCTTCGACAAACTGGTCGAAGGTCTTGAAACCGCGGTCGCGGGGAAGAATGTGATCAAGGTTCAGGTCGAAATGGGTTAGTCATCAGGGAGAATTCCACATTGGACACGATAAAGCTCGGTTTCGGCTTCTATCATCATATGCTCGATTCGTCGACGATGCGTTTCGCGCGCCAGTGCGGAGCCACCCACGCGGTGGTTCATCTCGTCGACTATCACGGAGATTCGGGAGGGGATCAGCTCGCGGACAACCAACCGGTCGGGGGAAGCGACGGATGGGCTGCTGCCGGCGCGACCGCAGAGGAGTGGACCCTGGAAAATCTCCTGCGCATCAGGAAAGAACTCAACGCCCACGGTCTGGAGTTCTACGCCATCGAGAACTTCGACCCGCTCTTCTGGTACGACGTGCTGCTCGCCGGCCCGAAGCGGGACGAGCAAATCGAGCACATCAAGCAGATCATCCGCATGGCGGCGGAGGCGGGAGTATCGGTCATCGGATACAATTTCAGCCTCGCCGGCGTCGCGGGCAGGATAACCGGCGAGTTTGCGCGCGGAAATGCAGTTTCGGTCGGAATGAACGGTGTCGACGAGGAGCCCGTGCCGAGGGGCATGGTCTGGAACATGGTCTACGAGCGGAACGCCGGCCCCGGCGTCCTCGGAAGCGCGACCCACGAGCAGCTCTGGGACAGGCTTTCCTACTTCCTCAATGCGGTGGTTCCGGTGGCAGAGGAGTGCGGCATCCGGCTTGCGGCCCACCCGGACGATCCGCCGGTACCAATGCTCCGCAGGCAACCCCGTCTTGTCTACCAGCCACAGATGTACCAGCGGCTGCTCGATGTCCGCCGGAGCCGATCCAACGCGCTCGAGTTCTGTCTCGGCACGCTGGCGGAAATGACCGAAGGCGACGTCTACAATGCGACCGACCTCTACACCAGTCAACAGAGCGTAGCATACATCCATCTGCGAAACGTTCGCGGCAAGGCGCCGCACTACCACGAAGTGTTCATCGATGAGGGTGACGTCGATTTTCGAGAGATCGTACGGATACTCCGCAGGAACAGCTTCGACGGTGTGATGATTCCGGACCATACGCCGCAGATGGCGTGCGGCGCCCCCTGGCATGCAGGGATGGCCTACGCCATGGGTTACATGAAGGGGCTGCTCCAGACAATCGAATGACCGCCTGTTATTGACTTGCGTGCCGGCCGGGCGACTTCCAGCGCAGAAGGCGAGCTCTTCGATGAGGAGGCGAAAGTATATCGGTCGAATTGAAAATCGCCTCGCGATTCGCGCGCATCGACCTCGAGATAGCCGGTCTCGAGACTGCCCCGAAGAGGGTCCTTCTGAAGGGGAAAGAGCTCGAGAAGGTGGAAGAAGACGGTGATCACGGGTCCGGGTCCGGTGCAACGGAGGCGGCACCGCACGGTTCGTGGCGCTACGAGCCGGTGTCCCGGATCATCGAGATTCGGCCATGCGAGCCGCCAGATCGCCCTGACTCCGGTAGACGGCGCTCCCGAACCTGTCCAGATCGTCGAAGAGCAGAAACATGCCTCCGGCACGCCAGGAACCGCCGGTAAGAAGGTACTCGCGCACCTTCCGCTGCAGCGTGGTCCGGCAGCTGAGAGCGGCAATCCGGTCCGCATCGGGGTCGCCCTCTTCGATTTCGTCGTCGGAAAAGACGAAGAAAAGTCCGTCGAGCGGGTTCGAAGGCACCGGAAAAAGATAGAGCTCGCGCATGAACGAAACCAGGTTCGAATCGGGTGCGAATATCTTTTCGAGCTGAGGACCCAGAATCCACGATTCGCACCGAAACGCGGAGAACGGTCGCTCGGGAAAGGTCCGGCAAAAAAAGGCGACCGCGTCGTGAAGCGATGACCGGACCGCGTCCGGATTCATCCTGCCGCCTCCAGGAATGTGAACGTCGAGGACCTGCGAAGCTCCCGGTGCAAGCACCTCGCGAAAGCGGCGACGGTCAAGCGTGATCTCGCGGTTTAGCGCGTGGCCGAGGGGCGAAATGGGGGTGCCGGTGACCGATTCACCTTCGACAGCGAGCCGCGCCCTCCATACCGGCACGTTCGATTCGCCCGGTCCCGGATCGCAGTATCCGGCGGCAGTGTAGCTGTTGCCGTCCGCCGCGAGAGCGATCGTTGTGCCTGTCTCGAGGTTTCTGAACACGTGAACCGGATCGTTGAACTCCATCGGCATGTATTCGAATCTTCCAATCCGGTAGAGATCTCCGGCAGTGTAGTGGCGCAGCCAGCCGAGCTCGCGGCGAAAGAGCCCCGGAACAGAGCGTGATTCGCGTCGAAGGGAGCCCGCAGTGTAGCGGTCGAGAAAGACCCGCGGCTCCCCGACCGTTTGCGCGGTGATCTCCGGGGGGATGCCGAGCTCGCGGTGCCTGGCCTCGGTAAGCTCGACCATGCCGAGCGATATGAGCAGATAGAAGGCCGGCGCATGCTCGCTCAGAGCGGAATCGAGGCGCGGCCACTTTCCGAAAATGGTCCAGGGAAGATCGAGGTATTCGAAAACGCTGAGGTGGAGATGCCAGGCAAGCGCCGCGAGCTCCGGCGTCCCTGCTACGGTGTCGGCAGTTTCCTGAAGAGTCCGCTCGACCTCCGCGTCGATTCCCACGCGCGTGCATGCACGCGACAGATAGGCCTGCTCGAGAAACCATGGCCGGCCGTCAGGCATCGACTCGAGCGATTCGCCCCAGCGCGGCGACACCGTCTCGAGACATGAGAGCTCTCCATACCCTTCGAGCAGCGATCTCAGATCCATGTCAGCCTGCCGCGCGGCACCTTCTCTCGAGCATATTCTGGAACGCCCGGAACACCTTCCTCATCTGGACCCGCTTGTAGGGGAAGATGTCCACCGGGTCCATGGCGTGGACCACCGCGCCCGCATCGACCTCGAACACGAGAAGCCGGCCGTCACGGGTCTCGGCGCAATCCATGACGAGATAATCGAGACCGATCCGGCGGTGGATCTGCGCAAATGCCTTCTCGTGCCGCCGGCCGAAATCATTGTCGAAGTCGACCATGAACCGCTCCTCCTCCCTGCGTTTCGTGTCACTTTCTGCCATCCCGGCGTTCAGATAGTGCACCATCCAGTTGGCGGAGATGGCAAGATGAGAAGCGTAGCCCCTTCCGTCGATCAGCACGATGCGATATTTACGGAACTGACCGTCGACACTTCGATAATCGATGAAGGGTGCAGCGTAGAACTCACCCTCCCGCCGGTCGGCGAGGTAGGCCCGGAGGTCCTCGTCACCCTCGAGGCGTGCAAGGCCGTGTCCGGCGTGGGAGTCACAGGGCCGTACGATCAGCGGGAACCCGATCGGTCCGAGCTCGGGCAGCGTCACCAGCTTCGAACGGGGAAGACGAAATTGACGCGGCATGACCATGCATTCTGCGCCGGAAAGCGCTGCGCACGCCCCTTCCCGGGTAGTCCGCTGGATCGCCTCGGGCATGTTGAGCACGGGCTGTTCGAGCGCCTCGACCCGCGGCTGCAGGCTGCGAAGCACCGGAAGATTCGCATCCGAATCCGCAACCGCAACAAATACGATGTCGTGTTCGGGAATCGTCTCGGGCAGCGGCAGCTCCTCGGAGACGAAGATCATATCCAGCGACACCGCCGAATCTTCGAGAAGAAAGTCGAGCGGAGTATTCGCCATGAGGCTTCCGGGCGACATGATCGCGAGCAGACGGATTTCCGCCCTGCCCTTCGGTGCCGGAAGATGATAGGTCCGTCGAAGCTCGAGCGCGCGCTCCTGTATCACGCGTGCGGTGCGCGGTCGGGAGAGCAGCTGGAGCACCATCGAAAGATCCATCAGCGCATCCGCATCCTCGGGATCACGCTCAACACGGTCGAGCATTTCGGCCGCGAGCGGCGAGAGGTCCTCGCCGGCGTAGGCCCTTCGCGCGAGGGTAGCGAGTCCAAGAAACTGCTCGGGTGAGCTCAAAACGTCTCCTTATCAACCGGTCGATACGATGATCGACGATCGTCGGCCGAATGGCAAGCCGTCCGCCCGCCGATTCCGGCACTGCCCGATCCGGATGTTACCAGAGGTACGTGAAGCGGAGATGAAGTGGACGTAAGTTTGCAGACCGAATGGCCTGCCTGCGGCCGCTCGCGGTGCTCGCCCAGGTGCCGCCCATTTTGTCGACAAACCATTTGACGAGAGTCGGACGGTATGGGAAAATCCTCTGATCCATATAGGAGGCATTCTCATGGCATCTGGAAGACTCGCCCTGGGCCTCGAATTCAGCACGCAATCGGTCAAGGCCGTTGTGCTCGATTCCGAAGGCGGCAACGTCGTCTACAGCGATAAATTCGAATATGACCGGCAGCTGCCCGGCTACGGCACCGAGGCCGGCGTTCTCCCTTCGAGCATTGCCGAGCTTCGCCACACCTCGCCGCTCATGATGATCGAAGCGCTCGATATGGTCTTCCAGCGCCTGAAGGGCGCTTCGGTTACCACCGCAGAAATCGGGGCGGTGAAGCTCGATGCCATGCAGCACGGAAGTGTCTACCTGTCGGGTACCTTCGAGAACAGCCTTTCCCGGCTGAGCGGCGGCGACACCCTCCTTTCCCAGCTCGCGAACAGCTTCACGCGAGCGTCGATACCGATCTGGGAAGATCGGACCACCGGCCGCGAAGCGCAGGACATGACCGAAGCGCTGAGGCACAAGGGCGGGATCGAGTCGCTCACGGGCAACCGCGCGGAGCTCCGCTTCCCCGGACCGCAGATCCTCCGGTGGGCGCGTGAGGACGGCGCGGCGTTCGACAGAACCGCGAAGATACTGCTGCTCAGCACATTTCTCACCTCGATCCTTGCCGGCAGGGTGGTGCCGGTCGATACCGGCGACGGCTGGGGTACCAATCTGAACAGCCTCGACATCGACTCCCCGTCCTGGAGCGGACCGGTGCTTGAATCAATGGACGAGCTTCTGCGGAACAGTGGAGCAGCGGGCACGCTCGCCGGGAAGCTCGGCGAGATCACCGATTACGACGCACCGGTCGGCACCATCAGTCCCTATTTCGTCGAAAAGTTCGGAATAAACCCGGCGGCGGCCATCCTCGCCGGAACAGGCGACAATCCGGCAACACTCCTGGGTGCCGGCGGCGAAGCGGTGATCTCCCTCGGGAGCAGTTATACGGTAAACGGCGTTATGTCGGAGGTCGTCCCCTCAACCGGCGGCGAATACAACGTCTTCGGTTTCACGCCCGGCAGGGCGATGGCACTGAGCGTCTTCACCAACGGCGCCAAGCTGCACGACCGGTTCCTGCGAACCTATCTCGGACAGGATGAGAACGGAGAGATCACGACTGCAGACTGGGAAAAGTACAAGGCCCTCGCTGGCGGCGTCGCCGCAACCGGCAAGGATCCGCTGATGCTGCCCTATCTCTTCGCGGAATCGGTGCCCACCGCACCGGCGGGAATAGTCCGCGACGGTTTCGACGAAACGGACGCCGCGGCGAATGTCCGGGCGCTGCACCTTTCCCAGGCGGTTTCATTGCGGCTCCACTCCTCCCACCTCGCGGACGCCGACTCGATCTGCGTCGTCGGCGGAAGCGCGCGGAACGACGTGCTCCGCCAGATGATCACCGACGCATTCGGCGTGGAAACCTACATGATCCTCAACAGCGATGTCGCTGCGCCCCTCGGGTGTGCGATCAGCGCGGCGCGCCACCTGCTTGGAATCAGCTACGAAGAGGCCGCCTCACGATTCGTGCAGCGCGATGAAGCAAGCACGCTTCATCCGGACCCTGCGCGGCGCAGCGCCTACGCGGTGCTGCAGCAGCGGTATTCGGAGCTCGAACGCAGAAATCTCGCAAAGCGACCTATTTGAACTTGTCGTAGATGCTCGTGACGGATTTTCCTATGCCGGAGTACTTGCGGGCATTCTCATCCGTGGGGACCGGCGGGAAGATTTCGGCAAATTGGGAAGCCACGCAGGCAATCCGTTGGCGAAGGTTTCCCGCGATCGTCCTGCCGAGCTTCGCGTGGTCCGGACTATTCCGGCCTGGACCGGCCGAACTGGCCGGGCATAGGGAAGACCGGCATCACCGCGGAAGTGGTCCACGAAAAAACTGGTCACCTCGGTCTCGGCGACAAGAAACCGTTCCTGTTATGGCGCGAGAGCGGCAGCGCTGCGGGTCGCACCACCACGCGCCCTGTGTCGCGAGGACTGCCTGTCTAAAGAGCGGGCCCCGCTGAATCCCCGGTTTCGCCAAATACTCAGAGAAGGTATCGTGCTCACAAAGCAGATATGAATGGTTCGAGAGTACCGGCCGGCCTGTGGGTAGGCCGCGGCCGTTTCGGCCCAGATTTAGAGCATCAACAAAATTGGCAGCAGTGAAAATACGCTACGAGTCTTCAGGCGCTTTTCCTGCATAGAGGAAGCCGAAGTTGGTAGCGCCCTCTTTGGTCACAACCGAATGATGAATCCGGTGAGATGCAATTATCCGTTCGAGATAGGGGCCTTTCACCGGAATCCGCAGGTGCCGGAAGCGCTTGTGGAACATGATTTCGTGAAAGAGCACGTAACCCAGACCATAGGCGGCAACACCGAATCCGGAGGTGGCGACCAGGGACAGCCGGTTCTTGAGCCCGAAGTAGATGAGAAGGAATGAGCAGAGCGCAAAGAACAGGGCATATGCGTCGTTCTTCTGGAAGCGGCGCCCGGAGGTTTTATGGTGGTCCTCGTGAAAGAACCAGCCGATACCGTGCATCACATACCTGTGCATGAGGACGGCTACAAGTTCCCACAGCGCGGCGGTGCCGGCAAATACAATCAGGTGCAAAAGGATACTCAGGACAGTTTTCATTATGGCTCCCGTTCAGCAGTGCCTATTCTATCGCTGTAGCGAGGAGCCGGACAAGCGGCGATCAGCGCCTGGTCTCCTGGATGCGGATTATCTGCGAGGACTGTTCCTCGCTGATGATGCTATAGAACAAACATATTCACGCGGACGCGAGAGGGTAAGACGGAACAGGGCCCTCCGCTTTTCCGCGTGCAGGCTAATCTGGTAGACTGCAGGAATGTCAGCATATCTCTGCGGGATTGATGTGGGCACCTCCGGCGCAAAGGCGATGCTTGTTTCGGAAGAGGGCCGGGTCGTGAGTCAGGGCTATGCCGAGTACCCTACCACTCACCCACGGCCGGGATGGGCCGAGCAGGCCCCGGAGCTGTGGTGGAGGGCAGTCTGCGCCGCCACCAGGCAGATGCTGAAGGGGGCGGGGCAGGCCCCGCCGATTGCCGCGGTGTCGGTGAGCGCGCAGGCACCGACGATGATCGCGCTCGACGCCGCAGGTATAGCGATTCACCCGGCACTTATCTGGATGGACCGCCGCGCGGACGAACAGGCCGTGAGGCTCGGCGAACGCTTCGGCAGCGCGTCAATCCATCAACGCACGGGAAACCGCCCCGACCCCTTCTACGTGGCGGCAAAGATTCTCTGGTACCGGGAAAACGAACCGGAGCTTTTCCGCCGCACCCGCTCGTTTATCCAGATAAACGGCTACATCAACCTCAGGCTGACCGGCAGCTATTCAATGGACCCGGTTCATGCGGCGCTTCTTCAGCTGAGGCGCTGGGACAGGGACGAGTACGACGCCGAGCTCTGCGATGCCTGCGGCGTGGAGCCGGAGCAGTTCCCCGAGGTGAAGCAGGGCCATGAGTTTATCGGTGAGGTCAGCCGCTCCGCGGCCGAGGAATGCGGCCTGCCGGCGGGAACACGCGTCGTCTGTGGTACCGTGGACGGCTCTGCGGCGGCACTCGAGGCGGGCGCAGTCGATGAAGGAATTGCCGCCGAGATGAGCGGCACCTCCACCGTCCTGCTGGTACCGAACAGCCGGGCGCTAACCGACCCGGCGCTCATCGCGATGCCGCACGCCCTTCCCGACGCCTGGCTGCTCCTCGGTGCCATGTCGACCTCCGGGGCATGCCTTCGCTGGTTCAGCGACGAGCTTGCGGTTCACGAGTCGGAAACCGCTCGCAGGGCCGGCACTGACGTATTCGCGCTTCTTACCGACGCGGCGGCGAAGGTGCCTCTCGGAAGCGGCGGCGTAATCTTTCTCCCCTATATGATGGGGGAGCGCTCGCCGATCTGGCAGACCACCGCACGTGGGGTCTTCTTCGGACTGACACTCTCGACGCGACGCGAAGAGATGGTACGGGCGGTCTTCGAAGGTACCGCCTTTGCGTTCTATCACAATGTCGAGACAGCGAAACGCTCGGGTGCAGGACTCAGCGAGATCCGCAGCGTCGGCGGCGGCTCTCACAACGAGCTCTGGACCCAGATGAAGGCCGATGTTACCGGCGTGCCTTTTGTCTCGCTCGAACAGGGCGCGGGCGCGCCCTTCGGCGATGCACTGCTCGCCGGTCTCGGAGCCGGCGTGTGGCCGGACCTGCGAGAGGTGCTCGCGAGGACCGTGGGTGTGAGCCGCCGCCACGAGCCCCGCCCCGAGTTTACCGACCGCTACCGCGAGCGGTATTCCGTCTTCCGCGGCCTGTACGACGCGCTGCGTCCCGTATATGATCGCGCTGCCGGAGGTCGACGTGAACCAGCTTGAACTGCTCGTGTCGGCACGCTTCGACGAAACCGCTCTCACGAAAATCGCGCCCTCGATAGCCGGGGTTCGTCATGTCGGCTACGGCGTGACCGGCGAGAAGCTCGATACCGAGTCGCTGAAAGAGGAACTCTCCAGCGCCGATCTTTATATTCTCGAATTCGAAACCGTCGACCGCAGCGTGCTCGATGCTGCTCCCCGCCTGCGCGCAATCGGCTGCTGCAGAACCGGGCCGGAAGCGAATGTCGACATCGCAGCCGCGACAGAGCTCGGCATACCGGTTCTCTTCACCCCGGGACGCAATGCGGTATCGGTTGCCGAGTACACGATCGGCCTGATGATCTCGGTCGCCCGGCATCTCTCGGAGGCCTACCACCTTCTCAAGTACACCGGCGAGCTCACCGAGGTGAGCTACTCCGACAAGGACGCCGACCGGCTGACAGTGACCTCGGAGTGGAGCATCGACCCACACGCGCCCTTCAACCGCTTCCAGGGCGTCGAGCTGTCGGGCAAGGTCCTCGGCCTCGCAGGTTTCGGCGCAATAGGCCGGGAGATCGCGATCCGGGCCCGCGCCTTCGGTATGAGCGTGATCGCCTACGACCTCTACGTGGACGAGGCTCAGTTCGCCGCTGCCGGGGTCGCGGGCGCATCCCTCGAGGAGGTCGCCTCGAAATCGGATTTCGTGGCAATGGCTGCGAAGGTAACCCCGCAGACGACAGGACTCTTTTCGAAGCGTCACTTCGCCATGATGAAACCGGACGCATACTTCATCAACAGCGCGCGTGCAGCGCTCGTCGACTATGACGCTCTCTACGAAGCGCTCGCCGGGAATCGGATCGCCGGCGCTGCAATCGATGTCTTCACCACCGAGCCCATCTCACCGGAAGAACCGCTTCGCCACCTTCCCAACGTGCTGATAAGCCCGCATCTCGCCGGCGCGAGTCGCGACATCCCCCGTCAGCACAGCAGGATAATTGTCGAGGAGCTGTCGCTCCTGCTCGCAGGCAGTCAGCCGCGCTTCCTCAAGAACCCCGAGGTGTGGGCGCACCGGAGGCCGATCTGATGGCTGAGTCCCGCAAGCAGCCGGAAAAGCAGGCTTCGATTTCAGGGCGGATTGCGCTGGTCACCGGAGGATCGCGCGGAATAGGCCGGGCCGTCTGCCTCGATCTTGCCCGGCGCGGAGCGCTCGTCGCGGTGCACTACAATACCGGCAGTACGGCAGCAGAGGAGCTCGTCTCCGAGATCACCGCCGGCGGAGGACGCGCCGCCGCATTTGGCGCCGACCTTACCGATTCACTCGCTCCCGGAGAGCTCGTTCGACGCGTGCGAATGAGCCTTGGTCCTCCGACAGTTCTCGTGAGCAACGCGGGCCAGATGGAGGACTCACCGGTGGAGTCGATGCCGGATGAGCTGTGGGACCGCACCATTGCGCTCGGACTCGACGCGCCGTTCCGGCTATGCCGCGCCTGTCTTCCTTTCATGCGGGAATCCCGATGGGGCCGCGTAGTCTGTATCTCTTCTCAGGCCGCGTTCACCGGGTCCGCCGTGCACGCTCACTATGCAGCGGCCAAGGCGGGACTGCACGGACTCGTCCACTCGCTTGCGAAAGAGGTAGGAAAGCACGGAATCACGGTCAATCTGGTAGCGCCCGGCCGCATCGAAACCGATCTTCTCAAGGAACATGCTGCCGGGAGGATGGATGAATGGCTCTCGCAGACCCCACTTCGCAGGCTTGGCCAGCCGGAAGAGGTGGCCGCCGCCGTCGGGTTCCTCTGCTCCGGCGAAGCAGCCTACATCACCGGCGCGACGATTCACGTCAACGGCGGACAGCTCATGTCCTGACGGGTCGAAACGGGGCTGTCAGGGAAATAACGTAAGCTGGTGCGCGGGGCTCCTTATCATCTCCGAGGAACGGCTGATTACCCACTCCACCGGAGACAGCTGGAGCTCCCCGCCATCAATCGACACCGTCGAGGTGTCAACGAAGCCGCGAGCTTCCGCCCGCAGCCGATCGAGTTTTGCGCGAAGTGCCACGTGATCTTGCCTTCCGCCGTAGCCGACGAGCGACAGGTCTGCGCCGACAACCCGGTGACACGGCACAATCGGGTAGAGAGGATTGGTCGCCATCACCCTGCCTACCTCACGGGCAACGGTACCGGTGGCACCCGCGATGCTGCCGTAGGTAGTCACGTATCCGGCCGGAATCGACGCGGCGGCAAGCAGGATGGCGTGAAGGCGTTCCGGCAGGTACTCGCGGGAAAGCACGTAGCGCTTGTTCCGCTCGTCTCCCGCCTCGATTTCGGCAAGCATCGCTATAACGTCCCGCGCGAATATGGACGCTTCGTCCGCCTGCCGACGCGGGGTCCCTGTCGGCAGATTCCGCTCGATGTCGGCCGTCGCACGCTCCCTGCTGGACTCGACCGTGGTCGCAACTATCTCCTCACCATGCCATGCAAGGCCGAACCAGGACTGTCCGATTTTCTCGACCCAGATTTCCACCATCGAGATAGTCTCTGGCATCGATTTTACCACGAGCTGACGGTCGCGTCGACGCACTGCATGGTATAACGAAGCCTGTTGATACCGCGCCGCCATCTTCGAAGGGTGCCTGCGACGGCCTTCCCGCCGATTTCGGGCCGAATTCGGAGAAACTCTCAGGGAAAAGGCCAAAACATACGATATACTATTATCGATTCCAAATAATTCGGAGGTAACTCACAATGGCCGAATGTGACTGTCTCGCAGGATGCCCGTTCTTTCACGACAGAATGGCAAACATGCCGGCTCTTTCCGGCATCATGAAGAAGCGCTACTGCCTCGACGACTACATGAGCTGCGCGAGACACACCGTGAAAGAGGCGCTCGGCAAGGAAAAGGTGCCAGGCACCCTCTTTCCCAGCCAGCACGAGCGCGCGCGCGAGGTGATAGCACAGGGGGCCTGAGGACTCCGCCGATTTGACATCTCAGAACGTATGCAGTATTCTGCATACGTGCAGCATTACCTTGATAAGCTGAAGGCAGCAGGCGACCCCGCTCGGTTCCGTCTCCTTCGCCTCCTTGACCTCGCTGGAACCGAGCTGTGCATCTGCGAGCTCGTCGACATTCTGCGGATTCCTCAATACGCGGTATCACGTGCGGCGCGCGCGCTCCGTACTGCCGGAATTCTCACCGAACGCCGGGAAGGCAAGCTTGTCTACTACCGCATCGGCGAGGATCCGTTTGCCGGGCACCTGCTCACGCTGCTACGCACGATTCCCTCTGACGATGACGCCTACAGATTCGACCTCGACCGTCTCCGCTGGCGGCTCGACATTCGCAGAGAGGGGCATTGCACCGTTACCTATCGAAGCTCGAGCGAAGGCGCATCCGGCACAGAGAAGCCGCGCGTGCTCTTCGTCTGCATGCATAACAGCGCTCGAAGCCAGATCGCCGAGGAATACCTCAGACGGTACGGCGGTGACCTGTTCGAAGCGGAGAGCGCCGGGCTTACCCCCGGGGAGCTCAATCCGTTTGTGGTGGAGTCCCTTGCCGAGGAGGGGATCGACATCTCACACAAGAAATCGCGGAACGTCTTCGATCTCTACCGGGCGGGAAGGACCTATTCCTACGTGATCACAGTCTGCAGCAGGGAGACTGAGGAGAATTGTCCAGTCTTCCCGGGACCGGTTCGGCGCGTGAACTGGCCCTTCGCCGACCCCGCAAAATTCGAAGGGGATACCCGGGAGGTGATGGAGAGGGTGCGGAAGCTGAGGGACGCCATTCGCGGGGAGATTGCGCAGTTTGTTGCGGTCCATGGAACCGGGCTGTCAACACAGGATCACCATGAGTAAGCCGAGAGTACTTGCGATCTGCATTCACAACAGCGCGCGAAGCCAGATGGCGGAGGAATACCTTCGCAGGTACGGCGGGGATCTTTTCGACGTCGAAAGCGCCGGAATCGAGCCCGGCGCGCTCAACCCGATAGTAATCCGCCTCCTGCTTGAAGACGGAATCGACATCAGAGACAAGTCTACGCGGAGCGTCTTCGATCTGCATAGCTCGGGAAGGTCATTCCAATATGTAATTGCCGTATGCGATCCGGAGGCCCAGGAAAGATGCCCTGTCTTCCCTGCCGAGAAGCGCCGTCTTCACTGGCCCTTCCCCGATCCTTCGAAAGCTTCCGGAACCGATTCCCAGAAGCTCGAATACGTACGGGACATTCGGGATCAGATCCGGCAGCAGGTGGTTCGATTCGTTGAGGATTACCGCCGAAACGGTACGCGGGAATAGGCCGTGGAGAAATTGCCGATGAAACAGGAGAAGGGAGGACATCTCTCGTTCTTCGACCGCTATCTTACTCTCTGGATCTTCCTCGTCATGGTCGCGGCGGTCCTGATGGGATTTCTGATCCCGCCGATCGCCGGGTTCTGGGACAGCTTCTCAGTCGGTACGACCAATGTTCCGATCGCTATCGGGTTGATTCTCATGATGTACCCGCCGCTGGCGAAGGTGAAGTACGAGGCCTTGCCGAAGGTGTTCGGCGAACGGCGTCTTCTGGGAATCTCGCTCGTTCAGAACTGGATTACGGGGCCCGTAGTCATGTTTCTCGCCGCAGTAATCCTTCTGCGTGACCGGCCGGAGATGATGGTCGGGGTGATTCTCGTCGGGCTCGCACGATGCATTGCGATGGTGCTTGTCTGGAACGATCTGGCGAAGGGCGATTCGGAGCTTGCAGCGGGGCTGGTTGCATTCAATGCAATTTTCCAGGTTCTTTTCTATTCGGTCTATGCCTATCTTTTTGTGACGATCCTGCCCCCGCTTTTTGGATTGACGGGCGCGTCAGTTCACGTTTCCATCGGTCAGATCGCAGTGACGGTACTCATCTACCTTGGAATCCCTTTCGCCGCGGGAGCGATCGGGCGCTCGGCGCTGACCACGCTGAAGGGCAACGAATGGTACCGCAGCCGCTACCTCCCGAAGATCTCGATCCTCACCCCGGTTGCGCTCCTTTTTACGATCTTTGTCATGTTCTCGCTCAAAGGTCGATCGATCGTAGAGCTTCCCCTCGATCTCCTGCGGGCGGCAATTCCGTACGTCATATACTTCGCCGTCATGTTCTTCTCCACCTTCTTTCTGGCAAAAAGAAGCGGGGTCCCCTATGAGCGGGCAACCACAGTCGCATTCACGGCAGGCAGCAACGATTTCGAGCTCGCGATCGCGGTGGCGGTGGCGGTTTTCGGCATCAATTCGGGCGCCGCATTCGCCACGGTGGTCGGACCTCTTGTCGAAGTTCCGGTTCTCGTGGGCCTTGTCAACTTCGCGCTTGTGATGAGAAGCAGATTCCGTGAAAGGACTCCGGCGTGAATAGGCTGGATTCGGGACTGTATCATGAAATCCGCGATTTCATCGTGCGGAGAGCGCGGTCGGGTCCCGACGGCGAGGACCTGTGTCAGACAGTCTTTGAGCGAGTGTTGCCGAAGCTTGCCGGTGTCGATCCGTCCAATGTGCGGGCCTACTGCTTCGCCGCCGCACGACACGCACTCGCCGACTACTATCGAAACCGATCCGACCCGACGGTGCAGTTTTTCGCCGACCGGGACGCGGTAGATGCTGCGTCCGACCCATCGAAGGCGGCGGACCAGCGTGCAAGAGAGGTGCGCTCGCGGATACACCGATGGGTCCCGGACAGGATCGATTCACTCCCGGCAACCTACCGTGAACCGCTGAAGCTCTTTGTGCTCGAAGGCCGGAACGCAGCCGACATAGCAGAATCGCTTGGTCTGAGCGTTTCCGCGGTGAAGGTTCGTCTTCACCGCGGGCGACGGATGGTGCTCCGCAACATCGATGCCTGCTGCAGACTGTTACGTGACGCGCGCGGACAGGTGTTCGATTACGAAGAACGCCGGCCGGACGAAAGCTGTCCGGCCGGCTGTGCCTGAACCTACCTGCCCGGCTTTCTCGCGCGAATGAGCGCGGACACCGCATAGACCGGTGAATCCGAGCCGCCGTCAGCAGGCGGCGCCGCGACAATCTCGATACCCTCAAAGCCTGCGCCGGCAAGAAAGGCTTCGAGCTGTTCCACCGGTGCGGCACCGCTTACGCAGGAGGAGTAGGCGGTAGGATCGTTCCGCAGAGCCTCGGGCATCTCACGGACGGCGGCCATGTCGGATATGGAAAGACGCCCGCCGGGAACAAGCACCCGGAACACCTCCTGGAATACCCGCGGCTTGTCGGCTGAAAGATTCACCACGCAGTTCGAAATGACGAGGTCAACCGATTCGTCGGCGGCCGGCAGGTTTTCGATCTCGCCGAGTCTGAACTCCACGTTCCGGTACCGGTCATCCCTGGCCGCCGAACGACGGGCGCGGTCGAGCATTTCCGGGGTCATGTCGACACCGATAACCGAACCTCTGCTTCCCACCTTCCCGGAGGCAATGAAGCAGTCGATCCCGCCGCCGCTTCCAAGATCGAGCACGCGCTCCCCTTCGCGGATATCGGCGAATCGTAGGGGATTGCCGCAGCCGAGTCCCAGGACCGATTCCTGCGGTATGTTCGCTATCTCGTCGGAACGGTATCCGGCGGCTATCTCCACCGCCACTCCGGCAGGCGACGCTGAACCGCAGCATGACCCGGCGGCACGGTCGTCGGACGCGACGGCATCGTTCGCAGGGTCGCTTCCTTTTGCGGCCAGCGCCGACCGGTAGTAGTCTCGAACGGCACCATGGACATCGAATTGTTCATTACTCATGAAGAGCCTCTCCTTTCACCCCTGCAGACGAGGCAGACGGCCTGAGGTTACAGAAGTTGGAGGGTATAAAGAAGCCTGTTGATGCCGCGCGCCCAGGTCAACGCCCTGAAAGAACCTACGATGCCGCTAGCGCAGTCTTGAAGTCAAAGACAGATCCTGCAATGACTTAGAGCGATTTATCAACACGCTTGTTGATACTCCGGAGAAGTTGACATGGCTATAACTATTTGGTAATATTGCCATATAATCACACAATTTCGGAGGAAAAATATGACCGTGCAAATTCTGGGCGGTGGATGCCCGAAGTGTCATGCTCTCGAGCAAAATGCGCGTGACGCGCTCGCGAGGACCGGCCTCAGCGCCGAGATCGAGTTGATCACCGACATGAACAGGATAACCGAGATGGGAGTTCTCGTAACCCCTGCGCTCGCCGTCGACGGTACCGTCAAGGCATCAGGAAAGGTGCTGTCGGCCGATGAGATCGTGCCGATGCTCGGCGCGAAGGGGTGATCGGAGCATGGCGACTGCAGTTGAAGCGGAGGCGCCCGCGCGGCGCCTCCTGAATGCCATTCGAAACAAGAAGAACCTATCGCTCGGCATCATCGCCGGCGTGTTTCTCATCGCCTACTTCGTCCCCTTCTCTTCGCCCCGCGTCACGGCGGCAGTCAACGAGTCGTTCCTTATGCTCGGCGACTATGCACGGCGGCACGTGCTCCTCTGCCTCGTTCCCGCCCTCTTCATCGCCGGCGCCATAATGATCTTTCTGAACCAACGGTCGGTGATCCGGTACCTTGGACCAAAGGCAAAAAGGATCGTAGCCTACTCGGTCGCCTCGGTTTCCGGAACCATCCTCGCGGTCTGCTCCTGTACGGTGCTTCCGCTTTTCAAGGGGATATACCGAAAAGGCGCCGGACTTGGACCGGCGGTCAGCTTTCTCTACTCGGGACCGGCAATCAACGTGCTCGCCATTGTGCTCACCGCAAACGTGCTGGGTTTCCGGCTCGGAGCGGCGCGGGCCGTCGGTGCGATCGCCTTTGCCTTTGTTGTCGGCATTCTCATGCACGCACTATTCCGCAAGGAGGACGACGCCCGGGTCACCAATGAAGCAATGTTCGAAGCGCCCGATTCGGTCGAGCGGCCTCTTTGGAGAACCGTCCTCTTCATGGTTGCGCTGATCGGCATTCTCGTCTTTGTGAACTGGGCGCCTTCGGCCGGTTCCTTCACTGTCTGGGACGCTATATATCGGTACAAGTACCTGCTTACAGGGCTTTTCGCCGCGCTCCTGCTGTTCTCAGTAGTCCGATGGTTCAGCCGGGCAGACCTCTCCGACTGGGTCCGCGCGACACGGGATTTCGCGCTTCAGATTCTGCCTCTGCTTTTCGGAGGCGTTCTGGTTGCCGGTTTTCTTCTTGGCCGCCCCGGACACATGGCGCTCATTCCTGAACGGTGGATTGCGGCGGCGGTCGGAGGGAACTCACTCTGGTCGAACCTGTTTGCAAGCGTCGCCGGAGCGCTCATGTACTTCGCAACCCTCACCGAGGTTCCAATCCTTCAGGGCTTGCTAGGCTCCGGCATGGGTCAGGGACCGGCACTTGCGCTTCTTCTTGCCGGACCCTCGATGTCGCTTCCCTCGCTTCTCGTGATCGGATCCGAGCTCGGTCTCAGGAAGACCGCCACCTATGCGGTACTTGTGATCGTTCTTTCCACCATCGTCGGGATGGGCTATGGAATGATCGTCGGCTGAGCGGCCGAGGGGCAACGAGCGAAGGTCGCCGGCAGCGTCGCCGTCAATGTCCGAGAGCGTTTGTAAGCATGAATACAAAGAGCAGCGGCAGGTAGAGCACGGACACCCGGAGCAGCCGCTTAGCCGCCATTTTGGTATTCACGACCGAGGTGTAGATGCCTGCTGCAAGAAATACGATGCCGAGCACGATCGCCGCAACGAGATAGACACTGCCCGCGAGCCCGGTGACGACAGGCAGCACGCTCACACCGAGCAGAAATAGAAGTGCGCTGATGATCTGGATGGGAACGCTCCAGCCGGTGCGATCCACAACCGGCAGAACCAGCATCCCGGCACGTTCATAGTCTTCGCGGTACATCAGATCGATAGAGAGAAAGTGCGGAAACTGCCAGAAGAACAGCACGCCAAAAAGTATCCACGCGTCGGGAGGAAGGGTTCCGGTAGCCGTCGCCCAGCCGAGAAGCGGGGGCGTCGCTCCCGAGAGAGCGCCGAGCGCCGTGTGGTAGGCGGTTCGGCGCTTCAGCGGCGTGTATACAAACAGGTAGCTCACCAGGGTAAAGAGCGCGACAAAGCCGCTCACCACGTTCAACAGCAGGAAATTGACCGCAAGTCCCACCGTAGATAGAACGGCTCCGAACCAGAACGCCTCCGACGCGGTCAGCCGGTTGCTGGGAAGCGGCCGCTTTCCGGTGCGCCGCATCAGTCCGTCCCATTCTCGTTCCAGGTAGTGATTCAGCGCAAAAATACCCGCAGCGAGGGACGCCGTTCCTATCAGTGCGAGCAGAGCCCGTCCGATGTCGAAACGTCCCGGCGAGGCAAGAAAGAAGGTAGCCATGGCCACGATCAGAATGAGCGTGGCGATGCGGGGCTTCGTCAGTTCGAAAAAAGCCTTCAGTTTTTCCGCGGGCGTGATCGATGGGACAATGAGCCCCGCATCCTGCATCGATGTACTGCCTCCGGCTGCTTCGCGAGTTATCATCACTGTAATGGTAATAAACAGGGGGGGCTTCGGATACCAATTTTGATGCGCGCGACGGAAAAACCCTGAAAGTTGACGGATTTTCGGAAGTTTCTTGACATCCAATAGAAAATATATGATTGATTAGATGTGATTTGCGGGAGTGAGGTTACGCGATGAAGAGAATGAGGATACCACGGTGGTTGTCGCTCCTGGCGCTGGGCCCCGTGCTCCTGTTATCGGGTTGCAGCAGCGCGGTGCTCCTCAATCCGAAGGGCCAGGTCGGGGGAGATGAGCGGACGCTCATCGCCGTGGCGGCCGGCTTGATGCTTCTGGTGATAATTCCGGTCATCGTCATGACCTTTGTGTTTGCCTGGAAGTATCGCGCGTCCAACAAGAAGGCGCGGTACGAACCGGACTGGTCCTATTCGGGCAAGATCGAGGCGGCAATGTGGCTGATCCCTACGGTCATCATCATCGCCCTTGCGACCATCTCCTGGATTACCACACACTCCCTCGATCCGTTCAAACCGCTCAAGACGCCCGGTGACCCGGTGAAGATTGAGGTAGTCTCGATGGACTGGAAATGGCTCTTCATCTATCCCGACCAGGGCGTGGCTTCGGTAAACGAGGTGACCTTCCCGGCGAATACCCAGGTCGAATTCTACCTCACCTCCGATACGGTCATGACCTCGTTCTTCATCCCCCAGCTCGGCAGTCAAATCTATACGATGGCAGGCATGCAGACGCAGCTGCATCTCATTGCAGATCACGAAGGAGTCTACGACGGCATTGCCGCAAACTACAGCGGCGCGGGATTCTCGGGAATGACCTTCAAGGCGCACGCAGTGTCGAATGCCCGGTTCAACGACTGGATCGCGAAGGCAAAACAGTCGTCGAACAAACTGGACTTTGCCTCCTACAGACAGCTCGCCAAACCGAGCGAGAACAATCCGGTCGAATACTATTCGACCGTTAGTCCCAATCTGTTTGACCAGATACTAAACGAGTACAAAACCGGACAGGTAGCGACAACGAGGTCCAGCAAATGAATACAGTGAATCCAGTCTTCGGGAAGCTGCGGCTGACGAGCATCCCCTTCGACAACCCGATCATCATGCCCGCATTCAGCTTCATGATCCTTGCAGTTATCGCACTTCTGGTGCTGGTGACGGTGCTGAAGAAGTGGAAGTGGCTGTGGAAGGAGTGGCTGACCAGCGTCGACCACAAAAAGATCGGGGTGATGTACATCATCGTCGCCATTGTCATGGGAATCCGCGGTTTCGCGGACGTCGTCCTGATGAGGTCGCAGCTCGCGGTCGCCTACGGCGCCAACCAGGGATACCTTCCCCCGGAGCACTACGACCAGATCTTCAGCGGGCACGGCGTGATCATGATCTTCTTCATGGCGATGCCCTTCATAATCGGGCTCATAAACCTCGCCGTTCCGCTGCAGATCGGCGCGCGCGACGTCGCCTTTCCCTTCATGAACAATCTGAGCTTCTGGCTGTTCTTCACCGGTGTCGTTCTGATGAACCTGTCGCTCGGAATCGGCGAGTTCGCGAAGACCGGCTGGGTCGCCTACCCGCCGCTTGCCGAACCGCAGTACAGTCCGGGGGTGGGAGTCGACTACTATATCTGGGCGCTAGAGATAGCCGGCGTCGGCACCCTCATGACGGGGATCAACTTCTTCGTCACGATCATAAAGATGAGGGCGCCCGGCATGAAGCTGATGCAGATGCCGGTCTTCACCTGGACCGCCCTCGGGACCAACATGCTGATCATCGGCGCCTTCCCCATTCTCACGGTGGTCCTCGCGCTGCTCGCGCTCGACCGTTATGTGGGAACGCATTTCTTCACTAACGCTGCAGGCGGAAACATGATGATGTACGTGAACCTCTTCTGGGCGTGGGGACACCCGGAAGTCTACATCCTCGTGCTGCCGGCCTTCGGCGTCTATTCGGAGATATTCGCGACGTTCACCGGCAAGAGGCTTTTCGGCTACACTTCGATGGTCTACGCGACGATGGCAATCACGATCATCTCCTTCATCGTCTGGCTCCATCATTTCTTCACGATGGGAAACGGAGGTGACGTAAACGCCTTCTTCAGCATATCCACGATGATCATCGCAATACCGACCGGAGTGAAGATCTTCAACTGGCTCTTCACCATATACCGGGGAAGGCTGCGCCTGACGACGCCGGTGCTCTGGTCGCTCGGCTTCATCGTCACCTTCGTGTTCGGCGGCATGTCGGGAGTAATGCTTTCGATTCCCGGTGCCGACTTCGTCCTTCACAACAGCCAGTTCCTGATAGCGCACTTCCACAACACCATCATTGGTGGCACCGTGTTCGGCGCAATCGCCGGATTCACCTACTGGTTTCCGAAGGTGTTCGGCTTCAAGCTCGAAGAAAAGTGGGGAAAGCGAGCGTTCTGGTTCTTCATCATCGGCTTCTTCGTCACCTTCATTCCGCTCTATATTCTCGGCTTTATGGGAATGACGCGCCGGATCAATCACTACGACAACCCCGCATGGCAGATCCCGAACTGGATAGCGGCGTTCGGCGTCGTGCTGATGGGACTGAGCGTGGTGATGCTCATCGGACAGCTCGTCATCAGCTTCATCCGGCGTAAACAGCTTGTTGACACAACCGGCGACCCGTGGGACGGCCGCACGCTCGAATGGTCGGTCCCCTCTCCGCCGCCGGTGTACAACTTCGCCATCATTCCGCAGGTGAACGGCATCGATCCCTTCTGGCAGACAAAGTACGAAACGAAGGCCGAGGAGAGACAGGAGCGAAAACCGGGAGATTATCATGATATCCACATGCCGAAGAATACCGGAGCGGGGATCATCGCCGCCGGATTTGCGCTTGCCATGGGCTTCGCGCTCATCTGGTACATCTGGTGGCTCGCTATAGTCGGGTTTCTGGGAATGCTCGTGACGATCATCTCCCAGACCAACCGGGACGACACCGGATATCACATATCGGCTGAAGAGGTTCGACAGTTCGAGCAGCAGCAAGCAAGAAACGCTACGAGTGAGGCCTAACCGATGGCAGATGAAGCACTGAGTCACGTGCCGGCAGAGCGGCACCAGGCCGAAGACACGGTACCCACCAAACTCTTCGGCTTCTGGATCTACATTATGAGCGACTGCATCCTGTTCGCGGTTCTGTTCGCGACCTATGCAGTTCTCAACCACGCCTACGCGGGCGGGCCCACCGGCAAGGAGATCTTCGATCTTCGCGGCGTACTTATCGAAACTCTCTGTCTTCTGGTAAGCAGCTTCACCTACGGGCTCGCGGTGGTCGCGCTGCACAGTCAGAAGAGAAATCAGGTGATCGGGTGGCTGGTGGTAACCTTCGCGCTCGGCGCCACGTTCGTCGGCCTTGAGCTCAGCGAGTTCGCCGGCCTGATCTCCGAGGGTCACGGACCCGGCCAGAGCGCCTTTCTGTCGTCGTTCTTTACTCTGGTCAGCACACACGGGCTGCACGTCTCGACGGGCCTTCTCTGGATGGCGGTCCTCATCGTGCAGGTATTCCGCAAAGGATTGACGGAAAACAACAGCACCCGACTGATGCTCCTGAGCCTCTTCTGGCACTTTCTGGACATCGTATGGATCGGGGTGTTCACAATCGTCTATCTGATGGGGGCAATGCAATGAGCAGCGAACAAACGGCCAGCGCAAGCCACGGAAGTGTACGGACCTATTCGATCGGGTTTTCGCTCGCGATTATTCTTACGGTCATTCCCTTCATCGTGATAATGACCGGGGCGCTGCCGAAAACCGCGGCGATCATCGTCATACTTGCCTTTGCGGTGGTACAGATACTGGTCCACCTGGTCTACTTTCTGCACCTCAATACATCTTCGGAGCAGCACTGGAACTTACTGGCGGGGGTTTACACCCTTATCGTCCTGATCATTCTGGTCGGCGCATCGATCTGGATCATGTATCACCTCAATACCAATATGATGGTCGATCCGCAGCAGATTGTACCCTAGCCGGCGGGCCGGCTCTCCGGCGGACGCGATACGACCCGTGACGATCCGTCACGGGTCGAGGTTTCGCTTGAGCTTTTCGGCAAGTGAAGCTTCAGATGCGGCAACCTCCGGTCCGAAGTCCTCAGGATCGAAGATCCGGCGCACCTCGATGACATCGCCATCGTCTGCCGGGCAGCGCCTCGCCCACTCCACCGCTTCCGCCTTCGACCCGCACCGAATCACCCAGTAACCGCCAAGGACCTCCTTCGACTCGGCAAACGGGCAGTCGGTGACCGACGATTCCCCCCCGCGGCAAAGGCTACGCGTGAGCCGGCCTCCGGAGGGCGAAGACCGTCAAGAGCAAGAAGCACGCCCGCCTTTGCAAGCTCCTCGTTGTACCTTCCCCTGGCCTTCACCGATTCCGGATCCGGCGCCACCGAATTCGACATCTCCCGGCAAAATTCTCATGTTCCACCTCTGTCTTTCCCGACTGGCCTGTGCTACCATGGCTGAAAACGGGCAAGGAGAACCTCACATGAAGAACCTGCTGGCCGAGGTGGATGACGTTCTGCTCATGGGTCCCGGACCGTCGTGCGTGCCGGAACAGGTGTACGAAGCCATTCGGCGCCCGACCCTGGGCCACATGGACGGACAGTTCATCGCGATCATGGATGAACTGTCCGAAGCTCTGCGAACCCTTCTGCACACGAAAAACCGTCTGACCCTTCCCGTGTCGGGAACTGGCTCCGCGGGCATGGAGGCGGCGTTCGTGAATCTGGTAGAGGCGGGTGACCGGGTTCTCATCCTCATAAACGGAGTGTTCGGAAAGCGAATGCAGGACCTTGCCGGACGCCTGGGGGCTGAGGTCGATACGCTGGAATTCGAGTGGGGCACTCCGGTCCTGCCGGACGCGGTAGCGGAAAGGCTCAAGACCGAAAAATACAGGCTGGTAGCGGTTGTCCACGCCGAGACGTCAACCGGTGTCCGCAATCCGGTTGAAGAGATCGGCCGGCTCGTTCGCGTTTCGGGCGCACTCTATCTCGTCGATGCGGTGACGAGCCTGGGCGGCATTCCGGTCCGATGCGACGAATGGGGTATCGACGCGCTCTACAGCGGGACGCAGAAGTGTCTCTCCTGTCCCCCCGGTCTCGCGCCGGTGAGCTTTACGAACCGCGCGATCGAAAAGATACGCTCCCGCAGGGACAAAGTGCCGAGCTGGTACTTCGATATGACGATGATCATGAACTACTGGGAAGGTGCCAGACGGGTCTACCATCACACCGCGCCGATCAACATGATCTACGCACTGCACGCTGCGGTTGCCCTCCTCCTCGAAGAGGGAGAGACGGCGGTCTTCGAACGCCACCGGAAGAACCATCTCTACCTGGTGTCCGAGCTGGAGAAGCTCGGCCTCTCGATGCTGGTGGCTCCCGAGTTTCGCCTGCCGATGCTCAATTCGGTAGTGGTTCCCGACGGAGTTGACGAGGCGAGCGTCCGCGCCCGGTTGCGGGAAGAGCACAGAATCGAAATTGGAGCCGGACTCGGCCCGCTTGCCGGGAAGATCTGGCGGATTGGGCTCATGGGACACACCGCGAGACGCGAGAACGTGGACAGGCTGACCGGAGCGCTCCGCTCGGTTCTCTGACCGGGGCGCGTGCAGCGGGCTGTTTTTCCGGCCGCGGCGCGACGGAACGCAGCGTCAACGCTTCTCTTCGCCCGGCTGCGGCTCGTTTCCCTCTTTGGCGCCGGTAAGGATCGCGACCGCGTCGGACATCGAGCACTCGCCCGGACGCACGACGGCCACGCGCCTGCCGAGCCTCTGAATGTGTATGCGGTCCGCGAGCTCGAACACCTGCGGCATGCTGTGGCTGATGAGCACTACCGGCAGCCCCCGCTCCTTCACCTGACGAATGAGGTCCACCACCATCCCCGATTCCTTGACGCCGAGCGCGGCGGTCGGCTCGTCCATGATCACCACCTTGGTGGCAAACGCCGCACTGCGCGCGACCGCAACGCCCTGCCGCTGGCCACCCGAAAGCGTGCGCACCTTCTGATCCATGGACTGAATTCCAATCTTCAGATCCTGCATGTAGTCGGTGGCATTCCTGAGCATTTTCGATTTGTCGAGCACCCGCAGCATCGAGCCAAGAAAGCCGGGCTTGCGAAGCTCGCGGCCGAGAAAGAGGTTCTCGGCGATGTTGAGCTCGGAGGCGAGCGCGAGATCCTGATAGACAGTTTCGATGCCGTAACGGCGCGCATCGATCGGGCTGTGGAAGTCCACCTCCTGCTCACCAACGAAGATACTGCCCGAATCCGGACGGAGCGCGCCGGCGAGGATCTTGATGAGCGTTGACTTGCCGGCACCGTTATCACCGATCACCGCCAGGATCTCATCCGGATAGAGCTCGAAATTCACCCCGTCGAGGGCGACCACATGTCCGTAGGATTTTCTCAGCCCGGTCGCGGATAGTACCGGCCTGACTCCGTGTTCACCCGTCATTCCTGCCCCCGATGCGACATCTGATCCACCGATACGGCCAGTATCACCAGGACTCCGGTAATGAGAACCTGGACTATTTCCTGTAACCCCATGAGCTGCAGCCCGTTGTTGAAAACGCTGATGATGATGGCGCCGACCAGCGTGCCGAGGATGTTACCCCTGCCGCCGAACAGGCTGGTGCCGCCGAGAACGACGGCGGTAATGCTGCTCAGGTTGTCGTTGAGTCCGGCCTGGGGATCACCCACCCCTGTGCGGGCAACGAGTAGGAGTCCGGCGATTCCGTAGAAGAGCCCGGCGAGCCCGTATACACTCATCAGCAGCCGGGACTTCGAGATACCTGCAAGGCGGACCGCCTCCGGATTGTTGCCGACAGCGTACACGTGGCGACCCCATGCGGTTTCGCGGAGCACAAAATACATTACCAGATACAATATAATCATCAGCACCGACCCGTAGGTTACGCTGGTGGTTCCGATATCGAAAGTGTTTCCTGCCGCCGTCATAAGAGGCGGCAGACCCGTAATGATATTGAGCGTATAGATCAATGTGAGCGCGCGAGTGATGTTCAGCATTCCGAGGGTAACGATGAAGGGAGGAAGGCGGATTCGAGTTACCAGCGTTCCGTTCAGCAGCCCGAAACCGGTGGTCACCAGGAGGCCGATCAGAAGCGCAAGAACAGGCGGAACTCCGCTGTTGACCGCGAGCCCCGTCATCATCACCGAACCGAGAGCCATGACGGTACCGTTCGAGAGGTCGATTCCGGCAGTAAGTATGATGAGCGTCTGACCAATCGCCTCCACGCCGATCACCATCGCCTGCTGCAGGATCAGGGAGAAATTGTGCCCGGTAAGGAATTGCTTCGAATTGACGGCAAAGAAGATGCATGCCAGCACGAGTGCGGCAAAGGCACCGACACCCGGTAAAGTGAAGGCGTGCGCAATTCTGTTACGCCATGTCCGCGCGCGTTTCAGCGCGGTTTCATTCAAATCAGCTGTCATCCCCGTTACCTGCCTTTCCGCCCACCAATTTCAAAGACGAGCCGTCAAGTGGAAGGCGGCGATCCCTAAGGACCGCCGCCTCACGGGCGTTCTTCCTGCTCCGTCTTCCAATACGTTACTTCTTCTCGGAAGCAGCACCCCAGGCGTGCTGAAGTCCCCAGGCAGAGTCCTTGCTCTGTACACCGGGAACCGGATTGTCGGTGATCAGCGCGACGCCCGTGTTGACGTATCCGGACGGCTTCGTTCCGGTGTTCGCGTACTTGATGATTGCGTCGATACCGTCCTCTGCCATCTTCGCAGGAAACTGCATCGAGTCCGCCGCGAACTCGCCCGACTGCACCGCCTTTACGCCGTTGTAGCTGCCATCGATCGATACAATCATGATGTCCTTTTGCCTTCCCGCCTTCTTGATGGCCGAATAGGCGCCGAATCCGGAAGGCTCATTGATTGAGTAAACCAGGTTGATGTTCGGATCCTTGGTAAGGCTGTTTTCCATCGCGGTAAGCGCCTTCGACTGATTTCCGTTCGTGGCCTGTTCGCTGACGATCGAGGGATCGCCCTCCTTGATGCCAAATCCCTTGAGGAATCCATCATGCCGCTTCTGGCTAACGGTGCTTCCAGGAGTGCCGTCCATCATCGCGATGACGGCCTTCTTGCCGGCCATCGCTGCCTTCGCATATTCGCCTATGAGCTCTCCTGCCTGCTCGTTATCCGTCGCAAAAAAACCGTCGGTTGCATCCTGCGGCGTGGTGGCGGTGTCGAGGGCGATCATCACGACACCCTGTTTCTCGAGCTTCTTGACGGTTGGAACAATGGCCTTGCTGTTGCTGGGAGTAAAGAGAATCCCTTTGACTCCGGCGCTCGCCATGTTTTCCATTGCGCTGATCTGCCCGGCATTGTCGCCGTCGTATGATCCTGCACCGGTCAGAAGCGTAACGCCCTTCTGCTTCGCGTACTGCTTGGCCGCATTGATCATGGTCACGAAGTAGGGATTGGTCAGCGTCTTTACCACCAGGCCGATCTTGATCTGCTTGGTTGAGCTTCCCTGGGATGCCTGGGAGCCTGACTCCTTCTGCCCGCCAGCGAATGTCATCGCCGCAACCAGTGGTATGAGCACCGCTGCAAGCGGCACAAGATAACGCTTTCTTGTCATGTGTGTCTCCTTCATGAAGTATTGCCAACCATCGGCCGGTTTCCCGCGGAAAAAACCGGCACTGTGGATGTTCTCTGGAGAACTTAGCAACCACCTTCAGGAAGAGTCAAACAAAATCCTCAATTTTAAATTCATTCATACACTATTCATAGCCCATTTGTATTACAGCTGTCTATAGTGAGGTAGAGCTGTTAAACCGAACGGCCGATGCGGGATCCGAAAGGAGATCTCGGCCTATTTGACAGGGCGATGATGGACGAGCTCGCCGGACCGGAGGGTGCTGAGCACGGTCAATGAATCGTCACCGGGCCTGTAGTGAAAAAGCATCAGGTCTGCCCGATCACCGGGCCGGGGCAGGTCGGGCATGCCCCCGCCGAGGAGCCGGTCCGGTTGCACGGTGCAGAGGCGCACGGCGTCTGCGGGTGACACGCCGGTTGCGCGAATGAACCGCGAAACGCCACGATCGAGCAGGTGTCCTGCGCCGGCAAGGTACTCCGTTCCGTGCAGCCCCAGGTGTCCGTCTGGGTGAACCTCCACCGTTGCGTCCTGCCACGGGTAGACCCCCGGCGCCCTGCCCGCGTGTATCGCCACGTCGCTCACCAGGATGAGCCGCTCGAGCCCCTTCGCCCGGGCAAAAACCTTCACGACAGGGTCCGGAAGATGGTACCCGTCACAGATAATTCCAGCCGAAAGCTCATCTGCGGCGAGCTGTTCCCACAGGTAGTTGGAAAGTCGCGGCAGCACGGCGTGGCTGCCGTTTCCCAGATGCGTAGACATCCGTGCCCCCGCGCTCACCGCGTCTCGAATAGTTTCGGGCGTCGCAGCGCTGTGCCCGATCGCCACTACAACTCCCGTCCGGGCGACACGCTCGATGAATGGAATGGCACCGGGAAGCTCGGGAGCCAGGGTAACGATCCGGACCCTCCCTGCCGCGGCCTCCTGCCATTCCTGGAACTCGTCGAAATCAGGCAGCCGAACGTGACGACGGCTGTGGGCTCCTCGCGGGCCCTCCTCCGCCGAGATGAACGGACCTTCGATGTGGTAACCCGGGATCGCGGCGGCGATCCTCGGGGATCGCGCGCGGGCCTGTTCGAGAAGGGCGAGATTCGCGACAATCCGTCCGCGCGGCGAAGTGATGATCGTTGGCAGATGCCGGGTAGTTCCACTCTGCGAAAGCGCTTCGACGACGCGATCGACCTGGTCGATTTTCAGCTCGCTCGAGGAGTAGTCGACGCCGCGAAGGCCGTTTACCTGCAGGTCGAACAGACCCGGCGCTAGAAACGGAAGCCGCCCGTACGGGTCCGCAGCTTCCGAGACTGACACTATCTCTGCACCGTCCGCTTCGACGCGAATCGGCTGCCCGGTGAAAACCCAGATGCCTTCGAGCACGGATTCGGTCATCGGACTGGTACCTCGACCCTGCATATCTGATGACTATACGGCCACTCCGGGCCAAGCGCAACCGGCAGCGACGGGTAGAAATCCCTCCGCTCATTTCGGTATTCTTAGTCTGATTATCATGGACAAGCAGCTCTATTTTGATTTTGTGATCATCGGATCAGGGATGGGCGGCGCGGCCGCTGCACACGTTCTCAAGGAGACCGGCAGGAACATACTCGTTCTCGAGCGCGGAGACTTTCTGAAACAGGAAAAACAGAACTGGGATATCACAGAGGTCGCTGAAAATCACCGGTACGACGCCGACGAGGTGTGGTACGACGAACAGGGCCGCCCGTTCAATCCGCGCATCTACTACAACGTGGGCGGCAATTCCAAGGTCTTCGGCGCCGCTGCGCTCCGGCTTCGCGAAGAGGATTTTTCCTCACGTGAGCACGAAGGAGGCCGAAGCTTTTCCTGGCCCTTTGAATACCGGGAGCTTGCCCCCTACTACGCCAAAGCCGAGGCCCTGCTCGAGGTGCACGGCCACATCGGCGAGGACCCCACCGAACCGGAACGGGAAGAGTTCCCGTTTCCGGCAATCGAGCACGAGCCGGAGATCGCCCGTCTGGCGGACCGGATCCGCGAGCAGGGGCTGCATCCTATCCACCTTCCGCTTGCAATAGATCAGGGACCGGGCGGACGCTGCCAGAAGGGAAGCCCCTGCGACGGATTTCCCTGCATGGTCCGCGCAAAGGGGGACGCCGAAAACCGGATCCTGCGCCCCATGCTGTTGAAGAAGACCGAGAACGTCACCCTCTGGACCAATAGCCTTGTGGAACGGCTAAAGACCGATGAGAGCGGGCGCAGGGTCGTCAGCGCGACGGTGCGGCGGGAGGGCGAGCTGATCGAGGTACGGGCCGAAACTTTCATTCTTTCTGCCGGAGCGGTCAATTCTGCCGCGCTTCTCCTGCGCTCGAGGAGTGATGCGCATCCGCAGGGCCTCGCCAATTCGAGCGGTCAGGTTGGGCGCAACTTCATGTCGCACAACAACAGCGTTATCCTTGCGCTTTCGCCGTGGCGGAAGAATCCGACGAGCTTTCAGAAGACTCTGGCTGTGCACGATTTCTACAATTCCGGATCACCGTTCGGGTCATCGGCAGGTCGACCGCTCGGCGCGATCCAGATGCGCGGCAAGGTCAAGCCGCAGATGCTGAAGGGAAAGCGGAAGCTGCTGCTTCGCGTGTTCCACCGTTTCCTCGCCGAGAGAAGCCTGGACCTCTGGGTTATGAGCGAGGACCTGCCGCTGCCGGAGAATCGTGTCACGGTGGATGACGAGGGCCGTATCCACCTCGCGCGAAAGGAGACCAACGCGGCCGCACACCTCGAGCTTCTCAGGCGAGCACGACGGATGATGAGGAAGGCTGGTTATCCGGTGTGCATTCTCGACCGGCGCGGAGTGAGCGCCATTCAGCACCAGTGCGGCACCGTCCGTTTCGGCAACGATCCTGCAACCAGCGTGCTCGATCAATGGTGCCGAGCCCACGACGTCGACAATCTCTATGTCATCGATTCAAGCTTCTTTCCGTCGTCAGGGGCCGTAAACCCGTCGCTCACGATTCTCGCGCAGGCCATTCGTGCCGCCGAGCACATCGCCGCCTCGATCCGCGGCTGACCTCAGGCGACGATTACCCTGACCCCCGCCTGGGTGAGACATACACGGCTTTCTTCCGCGACATCCCGGTCCGTGATGACGCAGTCGATCTCTCCGGTCGCGCAGATCCTCTGCAGCTCGCTTCGACCAAACTTGCTCGAGTCGGTCAGAACAATGGCCTCGCGGCTGCGGACGATTATTTTCGCGGCTATTTCGGCCCTCATCATGTCCTTGCTTGTGAAACCGGCATCGCGTGAAAACCCGTCGATTCCGATGAAGGCTTTGCCGAAGTTCACCTGCTCGATGCACGCTTTGGTGAGCTGCCCGACGACGCTCTCGCTTTCATGCTGATAGATGCCGCCCATGAGCACCACCTGTATATGCTTCGCTTTGCGCATCTGACGGGCGATGAACACGTTGGTCGTTACGACAGTGATTCCGGAGCGGTTAAGCAACTCCTTCGCAAAGAGCGCATTGATCGACCCCGATTCGATGAAAATCGTCTCACCGTCCTCCACAAGAGAAGCCGCCCTTCGGGCGATGACAATCTTCTTTTCGTAGTTGATTCCCAGTCTGCTCGTAATATCGTCGGCACCCCGAAGGACCGCCCCTCCGTGCACTCTCTTGAGGAGTCCCTCCTTCTCGAGGTAGCTGAGATCCTGCCGAATCGTTACCGAAGAAACCGAGAGCTCACGGGAAAGGTCGTTGACTGAGGTCTGGTCGCCGACGGCAAGGATGCCGAGAATTTTGCTCTGCCGATCGTTCATGTTTCCTCTAGTGCAAGTGATGCGGCGCCGATTACGCCGGAATGGGGTCCGACACCGGCTCTGACGATGGCGATCTCGTCATAGAGCATATCCCTGACGAGCGTGTCGAAAGTAGTCTTGATGCCTTCGAAGAATACATCACCCCAGCTCAACAGTCCACCGCCGAGAATAATCGCCTGCGGATTCAACGCCTGGAAGATATTGTATACCGCAATACCAATGTAGCGCGCAAACTCCTTCACGACGGCGAGGCTCACCGGGTCGTCCGCGTCGAGCCCGCGCTTTATGAGCTCTCCTGTCACGGTGGAAAAGTCGAAATCCACGCCGCCGAAAAGCGGTGACCTCAATCCGCTTTCCACCTTCTTTCGCGTCGCGGCTGGAAGCGCGACACCGGAGGCAACCGAGATAAGGCAGCCGCGGTTGCCGCAGGGGCAGACCTGGTCGCTGTCCGGCGCGACGATCGTGTGCCCGAACTCTCCGGCGGTTCCGGTGCTCCCGCGGAAGAGCCGTCCACTGAAGATTATCCCGGCGCCGATCTGCGTGCTGATGGTAACAAAGACGAGATACGAATAGCCCCTTCCCGCACCGTACCGGTACTCGCCGTAGGCCTGGGCGTTTGCGTCATTGTCCACATTGACCCGTGCCCGAAAACGGCTCTGCAGTTTCTCCCGAATCGGATAGCCCTTGAAGCCGCGCAGGTTTGACATGGTGATGATTGTACCGTCGCGGTACCGGAGATGCCCTGCGGTACCGACGCCGATTCCCTTGAGCGCGGTCTCGGCGATGTGATTCGATTCCAGCAGCGCGCGGACCGCATCCTCGATCTGCGACATGATCGCGTCCGGCTCCCGGTTCACGTGGTCGTACATCGTCGTCGAATCGATGAGGCGGCCGTCTCTGCTTACTATTCCTACGGAGAGTTTGGTTCCGCCGATGTCCACACCGCAGAGAAACTCTTCGGACATTAAGCACCTCCAGGGCCGCGACGCGGCAATTCATCTGTTCAACTCTACGATGCCTCCGAATGAAAGTCAACAAGGGTTCGAGTAACAGCAAAAATGATTCGAATTATCGTCGTTTCTCTTGACTAATGAAACCGATGCAGTATTGTTTATCTTTGGGAGGATTCATCATGGCAAAACGTGAAGCAATCGGCAGGGTTGACCGGCGTGTGAAGATAGCGGCAGGCCTCTTCTGGGCGGATTACAGCAACCTTGGCGCAGTCGTGCGGGAGCTCGAGGAGGGCGGCGCCGACTGGATCCACATCGAGATGCGCGACGGGAAGTACATGGATTTCGCCGCGCCGCGCGGCGGCATCGACATTCTCGATGGAATCAGGCCTCATACCGGCCTCGAGATCGAGGTGCAGCTTCAGATGATGCGGCCCACCATCGAGCTCTACCGGCAGCTGAAGGACCTGGGCGCGGACCTGATCAGTCTTCCCATCGAAACAACCGGCGAAATGCTTATTCAGCACCTGCTCTTCATCAAGGAGACGCTCGGGTTAAAGATCGGGGTCTGGGCGTGGCAGGGAACGCCGATTGTGGCCTTCGAGCAGTACATTCCCTTCGTCGATATCGTCGAGTACGAAAGCAAGGCTCCCTTCTGGAAGCCCACGACCGGTGCAACGAGCCCTCACACCATCGACAGGATAATGCTGGAGAACATACGCCGCCTGCACGGAATGCTGGTCGACGAGGGAGTGGAAAAGACCGTCGACCTGATGGAGGACGGCGGACTTAACGCGGAGAATGTGGACCGGTTCGTGGAGATGGGGATGACCGTCGGCGAGTTCTCCTCTCCGCTGATGAAGGGACCGCACGGCAAGCTCAAACCGGGAAACGGCGATATCACCGCGGCGGTGCGCAGGCTGAGGAGCGCCGTCGATGCTGCGGCCGAAAAGTACCGCTCCGACAGCGGGCTCAAATCGTAGAAGGACAGGGACAATGGGAAACGAAATCGGCATCGGACTGCTCGGTTACGGCGGCATCGGAAAGCTCCACGCTTTTGCCTACCGGAGCATTCCACATTACTATCCCGGCGCCCTGCCGGAACTCCGGCTCGCCGCGGTCTGCACGAGCCGGCCGGAAACTGCAACGAAGGCTGCCGCCGAGGGCGGCTTCGCGCGCGGCTACTCCTCGCTCGAGGAGCTTGTCGCCGACCCGGCGGTCACCGTCATAGACTGTTCGCTCCCCAATTTTTCTCACAAAGAGGCCATCCGCGCGGCGGTTGCCGCCGGCAAGCACATCTACTGTGAAAAGCCTCTCTGCGTCGACGGGAGGGAGGCGCGCGAGATAGCCTCAATTGCAGAGGGTTCAAAGATCCGCATCGGGATGACCTTCAACTACCGTTTCATACCCGCCATAACGAAGGCGAAGGAGCTGATCGACCGCGGCTCACTCGGGCGGGTCTACAATTTTCAGCTGCTCTACCTTCACACCGGCTACCAGGACGAATCGCGCCCCTTCTCCTGGAGGATGAGCAGGGAACAGTCCGGCGGTGGAGCCCTTCTCGACCTTGGATCTCACATCATCGATCTGACCCGGTTTCTGCTGACCGATTTTGACCAGGTCTTTGCGACGACGCGAACCTTCGTGAAGGAGCGGCCCGTCCGCAAGGGCTCCTCGGAGACGGCGCCGGTCACCGTCGACGACGCGGTGTGGATGCAGGCGCGGCTGAAGGACGGGTCCGTCGGGACGCTCGAAGTCTCCCGGTTCGCGACCGGCTCACTCGACGATCTCATCGTCCGGATCGAGGGCGAGAAGGGAGCCATGAAGTTCAGCCTCATGGAGGGGAACTGGCTCTGGTGGTACGACCTTGACCGCGGCTGGACGCGCATCGACACCGTCACCAACTTTCCGGGCGCGACCGTACCACCAGGCCGGTCGATCCTTGGCTGGTCCCGCATGCACGCGGAAAATCAGTACCGCTTTCTCAAGAGCGTCGTCGAAGGCGGTGAGCCCGCGCCGGGCCTCGCGGACGGTGTTGCGACACAGATGGTTATGGACGCAGTCTACGAATCGGCAGAGGCAGGCAGCTGGACGGCGGTACCGCGGTAGCGGAACCGCCTCACGGCGCTTCGTTCATTCCAGCGCTTCTTCGAGCGCCCTGCGCATCACATCCTTGTTCGGTTCGAGCCCTGTCCACATGGTGATGTTGAGCGCCGCCTGGTTGATGAGCATCTGCATGCCGCTCTGCCAGCGGAGCCCGCGTTTTTCGGCTTCGCGCAGGAACGGCGTAAACGCCGGGTTCGGTATGACATCCTGGATATAGACGTCCTGGCCGATTGAGTCGTAGTCGATATCCGGCCTGTCGTCGACATTCGGGTAGAGTCCGATCGAGGTGGCGTTTACGAGTATCTCGGTGTCCCGCGGAATACCGAACGTGCCCGTCCAGGGCACGTAGTCGACCTCGATCCTGGTGTTCTTCTTCAGGGTCTTCACCAGCCCGTCGGCGAGCGCGCCGTCCTTCGGAATGTTCACGATGGTTATGTGCTGGGCTCCGGCCAGGGCAAGCTCGACGCATATGGCCCTCGCCGCGCCGCCGGCCCCGAGCACAACGACCCTCTTTCCCTTCGGTTCGACGCCTGCGCTCTCCAGAGCGATCATGAAGCCTTTGCCGTCGGTATTCTCGCCGGTCAGGACGCCGTCGTCATTGATTATGGTGTTTACCGCTCCGATCAGCTCGGCGCTCGGGGCAATCCTGTCGATGTACTTCAACACTTCGATCTTGTGCGGGATTGTGCAATTGATGCCTCTGAACTTCATCGCCTTGAGGCCGAGGATCGCATCACCGAGCCTGCCCGGATCGACGTCGATCGTGAGAAAGTGCCAGTGCTCGAGCCCCAGGTCGCGGAATGCGGCTTCCTGGATGACCACGCCCGGGTTCTCCGCTGCGGGATGTCCGAATACGCCCACCAGGTGATCAAGATAGTTCTGCTCCTTCATGATTCACTCCTTTGTGCAAAGTGCACCCGGACGCTACGGGCTGTCCGGCAAATCGTTTGCGAAATACACTGCGCCGATCGCCTGCGCAAACTGCGCGACGGTGAAGTCAGGATGCGCTTCGAGCTGTTTCATGAGCGGCGTGTTCGCCATTCCGGATCCTGCGACGGCGAGGCGGATCCCCGGATCGACACTGCGTGCCCCTTCCCAAAGCAGATCGAAACAGGTGGGATTCTTAACGAGGCGTCCGAAGAGAAAACAACCGTCCGAACCTGGATCGAGGATGCGCCTAGTCTCGAGAATGGTCACGGCCAGCGAAATACCGACTTCGCGCCAGATCCTGCAGTTGACCTCATCGTTCTCCCGATCGGCGAGCATCATCATGTGCTCGACAAAGGCCTTCCGCTGGTCGACCGGATCGGTCGGGACGTACCAGCCCTCCTCTTTGCCGCTCGTTCTCCGCTCGACGAACCGTTTCTCCTGAAGCTCGCGCCACAGATCGGGCCGTTCGGTCGGAAAATACTTCAGAGCAAGCCGGAACAGGCCGCTCTGGCTGCAGTATTTCTGAAGCGTTCCCGGGAGGCCGGTGTTGAAATTGTTGACGCTGCGCAGGTCGTCGGGCTCGAATGCCCGTTCCGGCCAGCTCCCGAGGTCGATGATGAAGTTGTAGACCTCGAGCGGGATGTCCGGTATTTCTCCGCTCTCGGTCACCCAGCCGGTGCCGAGCTCAGTCCCGAGGGTATGGGCGAAGACGCCCCGTGCGACCTCTTCCGCCCCGGGCGAGGCGGCGATCTCTACCGCCGCGGTGAATGAGGCCATCGGTCCGTCGTTGATGATGCGGACAACGCCGCCGGGTCGAACCCAGGCTTTCAGGCGCAGGTCCAGGTCGGTCAGCTCGGCAAAATCGGATTCGTAATCTATCTCGGGATTATTCCTGATGCCACGCGTCTTGTAGACTTCACCCCCGACTATCTTGTTCCTGACCACGACATCGGGAAAACAGAGTCCTATCCCGTCAAAGCGAAGGCCCATGTCGAGCCCCTCGGCGTCCAGCCCCTCGGCTTCAAGCCGAGCGAGCAGCGACGACATCTCAGCTTCGCCGGTCCGTTTGTCGAGGGCCTTCGCCATCAGTCGGAACAGCTCCTGCCGCCTTCCGTCTTCGTCGTCCAGGGTTTCGAGCCACCACCGCGCCTGCATCAGGCGGACGATCAGGCAGATGGGATCAACCAGCTGACGGGAACGAAGAAATCCGGCCGGAAACCAGTCGTACTCCTTGTAGTCGATCACGCGACCGTCGACCACGAGAACCGCCTTGATGTCCGTTCCGCCCACATCCATGCCAACGAAGGCCCTGTCGCCAAGGTGCTCCGTCCGGCTCCGGAAGAGACCGACTACATCCACCCTGGGCTTCGGCGGAACGGGCGGCACCGGCGCATCAGCGATGTCGCCAAACCTGAAGGAAAACGGCGCCGCGCCGGGAAGCATCGCACCGATCATGCGGTCGATGACATTGACTGCCCGGCCGTACCCCCTGCGATCGGCCCGATTACGGCCAATCCCGAAGAGGTCCGGGAGCCTTCCCAGCGTCTCGGCGAGCGCCCGGTGCCGGGGATCTGCGTAGACAGTCATCGACTTTCCGCCGAGCGAGGACAGAATGTTGTAGATCTCTGCGTGGATGTAGCTCTCTGCGAACTCACGCTCAGCAGCGTCCAGCTTCTCGAGACGGGGCACCTTCAGGTCGAAGCGCCGGCTCGCTGTTCCGTCGACGTCGAGCAGCTCGACGACCAGGGCGAGACGGTCACCTGATTCCTCCGCGAGGCTTCCGAACCGGTCGTGAAGGTCGGTAATATAGACGCTTTGACCCGATCTCGCCCGGGTAATCAATTCCTGTAGCACGCTAATTCCCCCTGGCGCGGACGCCGGCACCGCTCCGCGCGTGTTCCCTGACTACGTGAAGTCCCGCGGATTCCAGAATCTTCCTGAGGGATTCGATCTCGGTCGAAGGCAGAGGCTCCATTCCTTCGAAGAACTCCGTGCTCCGGTTCATGAGCGCGTACTTGTTCCTTGCAAGCGGATTGAAATTGATCAGCTCGACCCGAGCCCCGGGATTTGTTTCCCGGATGAACTGCGCGAGGGCGGAAATGTTCGATTGCGTCGTCGTTATCCCCGGTATCAGCGGAATACGGGTAAGAAGCTCCACGCCTCGGCGCGCGAGGGCCGCGTAATTGCGCTTGATCGGCTCGTTGCGGCGATGAGTGTATTCCAGATGCAGGCCGCTGTCGGCCAGCTTGAGGTCCACGATGAAAAGGTCCGTGTAGGGTATGAATCGTTCCAGCGTTTCGTATTCCCCGAAGAGGCAGGTCTCGATTGCGGTGTGAACTCCCGCCCTCCTGCAGAGGTCGAGCACCTCGATGGTGAAGTCGGGCTGCACCAGAGGGTCTCCTCCCGATATCGTGATTCCGCCTCCGGACTGGCGGTAGAACTCGACGTCGCGCAGCAGCGTTTCGGCGGCTTCGGCTGCAGTTATCGTCCGCCCGTCGAAGGAGAGGGCCGTCGTCGGACATGCGGCGACGCAGGTACCGCACCGTGTGCACTTCTGCCTGTTGATCCGGATGAAGGGGTGGCCCTCCGTGTCCGTCTGCAGCGCCCCGTTCGGACAGCTTTCGACGCAGACACCGCAGCGAATGCATTGCGACTCGAGGTACCAGAGACCGATGCCCGCCGACAGCCCCTCCGGATTCTGACACCAGGCGCAGCGGAGCGAGCAGCCTTTCAGGAAGAGCGTCGAACGAATGCCCTGGCCGTCATGGAGGGTGAATCGTTTGAGATCGATGATGGAGCCATCCATCAAACGTCTCCGTAGCTCGTACGGGCGATTATCTCATCCTGCAGGTCGTTCGCCAGCTCGGCGAAATAGGCCGTATAGCCGGCCACCCGGACCGTCAGGCTGCGCCACTCCTCCGGATGCGACTTGGCCGCGAGAAGGTCCTCCCTGCGGATCACGTTGAACTGAACATGGTTGATGTGGAGCCTGACGAAGGTGCGGAGGAAGCTGGCAAATTTCGCGATGCCCTCTTCTGTCTTGAAGAACTCCGGCAGGAATTTCATGTTGAGAAGCGTGCCGTTGCTTCCGTGCTTCGAATCTATCTTCGACACCGAACGAAGCAGGGCGGTCGGGCCGGTCCGGTCCCTGCCGTACATTGCGGACATTCCGCCGTCGGCAAGCGGGTCTTTTGCCTTTCTCCCATCCAGCGAAGCGCCGACATTCTGGCCCATGGGTACGTGGGCGGAGACAGTGTACAGACCGGCATGGTAGAGACCGCCGCGCGCGTTGGAGTACTCTTCCATCTTCGCGGAAAAATAGCCGACCCACTTTGCCGCGATTTCGTCCACCCAGTCAACATCGTTGCCGTATTTCGGCACCTTGTTGATCAGGTACTGACGCAGTCTTTCGTCGTCCGCGTAGTTGCTTCGGATCGCGGCGAGCGCTTCGTCAGCCGTTACGTACCGGTCTTCGTAGATGCACTGTTTGATCGCTGCCAGAGAATCGGCTATGTTTGCGGGCTGTATCGCCTGGATGCCCGAAAGATTGTAGTGCGCCCCGCCGGCGGTGACGTCGAGTCCCTTCTCGACGCACCCGTTTATGACCGTGGAAAGGAATGGCGACGGCAGCACCTCGGCGTGAAGCCGGTCGACCGTGTCGCAGGCTCTGATCATCCTTTCGATGAAGTGGTCCATCTGCTTCCGGTACGCTGTCTCGAGCACTTCGAAGCTCCCGTAGTCGCCGAGCGAACCGAGATCGAGCCCCATCTGCTTGCCGCTGAGAAGGCAGACGCCGTGGTTGAGCGTCAGCTCGAGCGCCTTTACCATGTTGAACATGGCCGCGTCGCTCCAGCCGAGCGAGTTTCCGTGGGTCGTCAGCTCGACGCAGCCGACAATCGCGTAGTTCAGCGCATCTTCGCGCGATATTCCGCGCGCCATGAGGGCGGGAATGATGCTCTCGTCGTTGAACACCTGAGGCATGCCGGAGCCAAGACCGATCACACGAGCGCACTCCCGGACGAAGCTCTCCGACGACTTTTCAGACAGGCGTGCGGAAAGATTCGGCTGGGGGAGCCCTATGTGGGCCTGTGCCTTGAGGAACAGAAACGACAGCTCGTTCGACGCGTCCTCTCCCTGCTCGTCCACGCCGCCGACGGCAACGTTGAAGCCGATAGGAAAGCCGGCGAAGTATTTCGCACTGCTTGAGTTGCGCAGATAGACTATCTGATTGAACTTGAGCCAGAGCGCTTCAATGATCTCAAGCGCGGCTGCCTGGTCCAGAAGCCCGGTATCTACGTCGTTCCGGTAGTACCCGTAGAGGTACTGGTCCGCGCGACCGGGAGAGAAGGAGGAGGCGTTGGACTCCGTGTGCAGCAGCACGAAGAGGAACCAGAGCGACTGCACCGCCTCGCGAAAGGTCGAGGGCGGTTCGACCGTGAGCTTCCGGCAGATCCGGGCAATCTCCAGGAGGTTCGCCCTGTTTTCCGCTCCCGGCTCCTCGGCCGCCATCCCGGCCGCGAGCTCGGCGTATCGCCCTATGAAGTCCAGGGCGCCCTCGAGGGCTATGGCCATTCCGCGGTAGAACCCGCGTGAATCCGGGGCCACAGCCTTCTCTTTCTCGAGAATCTCGATCAGGATCGCTCGCGGCCCTCTGGCGAGCCAGCCCGCCGCGTCGGGACAGATGTGCCCCTGAGAATGGTCAGTCTGATTTATCTTTGCTACCTTGCCGATCGCGGACAGCTCCTCACCGATAGCCGCCTTCACCCTGTCCTCGAGCGACTTCCCCTTCCAGAAGGGCAGAATATCGCGTCTGAACGTCTCGATATCCTCGGGCCGCACCTCGAACCTGTCCTGCGGGCGTTCGCCCAGGCGCTCGATTTCGTCGTCTACCCAGGAGATGCCTGCCTCAGGCGATACCACGCCTGCACGGACCCCGGCGGTGCGATTCCCCACTATCAGTTCCAGCGGATCTATCCGTATTTCTATTCTGCGAAGGGTCGCCGCCAGCGACGAGGCGCGCTGGATGTTGCGCGGCTGGTCCGGATTTGCCCTGTAGTATTCGGTGACGATCGCGGCCTGTTCGATTGAAAGGAAGCGCGGCTCATCGAGCATCCGCTGCTTCAACATCACGATCCTGGACGTGCTCGCAAGCGCGTCTATCCTCTCGAGTACGGTTTCAACCATAGGATACTCCATTCGTCGCCGGTGCGGCTTCCGCGCAAGGCGCGGCCCGGCCTAGACCGTTTCGCGCTTGCGCTTCTGTCCGAAGCAGTCGAGCCAGATGATGGCCACGATGACAGCCCCCTTCAGCAGTACCTGGATGTAGGAGGTGATCGTCAGCATGTTCATGACGTTGTCCAGCATGCCGAAGACCAGAAGGCCAAGGCCCGACTGGGGTATGCCTCCTATCCCGCCCGCGAAGGAGGTGCCGCCGACGACGACACCGCAGTTCACGACCAGCGCGGTCAGCTCTCCGTAGATCGAAGAGCCGGTGTTGAGCTTGGAGGACAGGAGCACGCCGGCCAGTCCCGCCGCGGCGCCCGATATCACAAAGGCGAGCCACTTGGTCCGGATTACGTTGATGCCTGAGTAGAGCGCCACCTCGTAGTCACCGCCGATGGCATAGAGGTTGCGGCCGAACTGGGTGTAGCGCATCAGCCAGAAGAACAGCACGAAGAGAACTATCGTAATGATGACGAGGTTCGGGACTCCGGCAACGGCCCCGTTTCCGATCATCATGAATGCCGGATTCTTCGCAGGGATAGGATGAGCATTGGTGAGCTGCTGGGCGACCCCGGTCAGCAGGAGTCCCATACCGAGCGTGATGATGAATGGCTCGGTTCGCTGGTGAACGACGAGGAAGCCGTTTATCGCCCCCACCACCGCGCCAAAAAGAACGGCGAGCAGGATGGCGGGAAACAGCGCCATATAGTCCATCAGCTTGATCGCCAGGATTCCCGCGACGACCAGAATCCCTCCGATCGACAGATCGCAACCGCCGGAGATGATTGTCAGAGTAACTCCGAAGGCCAGGATGAGGAGGATTGACGTCGAATTGAGCATGTCCAGCAGGTTGTAGGCTGTGTAGAACTCCGTGCCGGAGAAGAGCATGATGAAAAGCATCACCAGTATCGCGATGAACGCCTTCTGTTTCGTCGCAAGCCTGTAGAGCGAAGCCCCTATTCCCATCGTGTTCATCTTAAGCATCTCCTACACTTGTTTGCGGTTGTCGAGCCAGATTGCGAAGACCAGGATTGCGCCTTTGACCGCAACCTGCAGGTATGTCGAGACGCCCAAAAGATCCAGACAGTTGGACATGAGGATAATCAAAAGGACACCCATCACGGTGCGGAGAACGCTGCCCTTGCCGCCCTTGAGAGTCGTCCCTCCGACGACGACCGAAAGGATCGCGTTGGTTTCGTAACCGGCTCCGATAACGGGAGCGGCCGTGGTGATACGTGAGAAGAGGACGATGGCACCGACGCCCGCCATGAATCCGCCGATGGTGTAGATCACGACGATCGACCGCTTGATCCGAATACCCGCGAGCCGCGCGGCGGTCTTGTTGCCTCCCGTAAGTCTGATCGCCCGGCCCCCCTTGGTCTGCGACTGAAAGACCCACAGTGCCGCAAGCAGGACGAGGAAGATCACGAAGGAGACCGACAGCGGCCCGACGCTCCCGGCGCCGATGGCCTCGAACACCGACTTGCTCTTCTGTATGTCCCAGAAGTGCATGGTTGTACCGCCACTGTAGAGAAGGGCGATGGCCGAATAGACGGTGCTCATGCCGAAGGTGAGAAACAGCGCCTCGGCCTGCGTCAGAGCTCCCGACGTGAGAATGACGACGCTGTTCAGCACCCCGCACAGGGCGCCGAGAGCCAGCCCCATGAGAAGGGCCGGCACCTGGCCGAACGGCTGTATGAGCGATATGGTGACCACCGCCACCAGGTTGATGATGCCGGCGACCGACAGGTCGATGAAATTGCCGATGATCACGAAGGTCATGCCCAGGGACACCATGATGAGCGGCCCGAACTGGCGCATGATGTTGACGAGATTCGCACCGGACAGGAACTTCGGTTCGACGATTGCCGTGATGGTGACCAGACCGGCGATCATCACCAGCACAAGGTAGTCCCGCAGGACCGAGCCCGTGCCTTGGACAATCCGGTTCAGCTGTATGCTTCTGTTTGCTTCCTGGACGCTCACTCCTGCCCTCCCGCAAGTCCAAGGGCGGCGCTCATGATTTCGTCGGTTGGTGTCGACTGCGGATCGAACTCTCCCGTGATCCGGCCCTCGAATATTGTCAATACCCGGTTGCTCATATTGAGCACTTCGGGCAGCTCCGACGAGATGAGGATGATCGACCCGCCGCTCTCGGCTATTCTCTTCATCAGGCTGTAGATCTCATACTTGGCGCCGACGTCGATACCGCGGGTCGGCTCATCCATGATGAAGATCTGGGGTGAGATCTCGAGCCAGCGGCCAACGATGCACTTCTGCTGATTGCCTCCCGAAAGATTACCTACCGCCACTTTGGTGGAGGGCGTCTTGACGTCGAGAGCGGCAACCTGCCGTGCCCCGATGCCCCTCTCCAGCGATTTCCGGATGAAGCCGAACTTGCTCACCCGATCGATGCTGGCCATGGAGATGTTCGACTCCACGGAAAAGGGCATGACCAGCCCCTCGAGCTTCCGGTCCTCGGGAATGAAGCCCAGACCCGCGTCCTTCGCCCCCTTGGGGGTCCGGATGTTGATGGGCTTTCCGTTGATGAGCACCTGGTGTCCTCTGACCCGGTCCGCGCCGAAGAGCGCACGAACGATCTCGGTGCGGCCGGATCCGACCAGCCCGACGAAGCCCAGTATCTCGCCCTTGCGGAGGGTGAACGAGACGTCATGGAGCTTCCGGGTATTGATGGAGCGGACCTCCATCAGCACCTCACCGACTGCCTGAGGCCGCGGCGGATACTCGTTCTCGATTGTGCGGCCGACCATTTTGGATATGAGCTCGCTCCTCGAAAACTGGCTCCTCGGCTGGGTATCGATGACGCGGCCGTCGCGCATGACGCTGACGATGTCGCAGAACTCGAATATTTCGTCCAGCTTGTGACTGATATAGATGATGGAGATTCCCTGCTCCTTCAGCTGCCTGATGATCTTCACCAGCTCTACCATCTCCTCGGCGGTGAGGCTGCTCGAAGGCTCGTCCATTATGATCAGCTTGGATTTGAATGAGAGCGCCTTGGCGATCTCGACCATCTGCTTTTCCGACATGCTCAACTCGGACACCAGTTTGGTGGTAACGACCTTGCTGGCGATGCTGTCGAGGAGCTTCCGGGCCGCGGTGTGGGTGCCCCGCATGCCCTTCATCTCTTTGAAGCGGCCGAGGAAGATGTTCTCGCCCACGCTCATGGTGTTGACCAGGTTCAGCTCCTGGTAGATGATCGCCAATCCGCTCTGCATAGACTGATGGGGGGTGACGTGCTCGACGCGCTGCCCGTCAAAAATCACGGTTCCACTGTCCTTCTGGTAGACGCCGGACAGGATCTTCATCAGGGTCGATTTACCTGCGCCGTTCTCGCCTACGATGCCGTGGACCGTTCCACGCGCCACATCGATCGACACGTTGTCGAGCGCTTTGACACCAGGAAAGGACTTGCTTACGCCTTTAATAGATAGAATGATTTCCGCGCTGCCAGTATCCATGCACCAATCCTTGACTGAGACAATAGACAAAAGGTCTGCTCCGCACGAATGCGGAACAGACCTGTCACCCTACGCCTTGCTTACCACTCGGGAGGATCGAACGACGCGATCGTATCCTTGTCGACTACCGTGAGAGGCACGAAGTTGATGGGATCGACCTTCTGACCGGCAACGACTTTCTGTGCAAGCTCCAGGTCCTTCTTGGTCATGACCACGAAGTCCTGTGCGATGCTGACTGCCTGATCACCGCTCTTGACCTGGTAGTATCCGGCGCGGTTGCCGTCTACGCCGACGATGTAGAGGCCGGTGATGCCGGCGGCTTTGGCTGCCTGGATGACGCCCGTGGCACCGTTGTCCCAGTGGACGAAGACACCCTGGATCTCTTTGCCGTACTTTACGATGTCATTTTCCATGATCGTCTGGGCCTGGTCGGTTGCCCACTGCTGGCACGCCTGATAGTCGAGGACCTGGATGTTGCTGCCCTTGATCCCCTTGTCGCCGTTGAAGCCGTCATGCCGCTTGATCTGCGCATCGTGGCCCGCTTGGCCGCCGATCTCCACGATCTTGGCGCCGTTCGGGAAGTGCTTGATGAAGGCCTGCGCAGCCTGCTGGCCCGCCATCGTGTCGTTGACGCCCGCGTAGAAGTCGCGGTACTTCTGGTTCGCCGGAGCCAGGTCGGAAGAGAACATGCCGACGATCAATCCCGCCTGCTTCGCCTTGATGAGGCTCGGAACGATGGCGTTGATGTCGTTCGGGTTCAGAAAGATGACCTTGAACTTCTGAGCGATACAGTTGGTAACGATCTGCGACTCGGCCTGAGTGTCACCCTTTGCGTCGAAAGTGTACATGTCGAAGCCGTACTGAGCGCCGAATTTCAGGAACTGCTTCGCCGAGAACGCCTGCGACTCGTTCGCCATGTTCGACACGATGAACGCAGCTTTCACCAGCCCTCCCGAGGTTCCCTGGCCGGCCGCCGGCTGCTCATTCGATCCGTTGGCGAACACGCCGAAGGACACTGCGACGAGCAGCATAATACCGAGGACGAACGCCCTCTTCATCATCGTCATATCCTACCTCCATTGGTAACAATTTGCAAATGAAACTCATTAAGTTTTCATTTGTAACTAATGACCATCATATACTAGTTGGTCTATCTGTCAACTAATTTCGTTTCGTCACCGGAGAGCCCCGCGGTTACCGGGTGTCCTATGTTCAGGATAATCGATGTTTGGAAATCCGAAAGGCCAAATACTGCACTGATTGGGTGGTAAAAATGAACAAGGGTAGGCGGAATGGGTTACTGACAGCGATACTTCTTTCGAAACTCTCTCGGGCTCAGGCAGGTTGCGCGCTTGAAAAGCTGACTGAAGTACTTTGTATCTTCGAAGCCGAGCAGATGGGCTATCTGCTCTATCGATGCCGGTTGAACCAGCAGAAGGTGCTTGGCCTTTTCGATCCGCACGGCGTTGCGGTAGCGCATGGGTGAGGTGCCGAGATGTCTCTTGTAGAGCCGCGACAGATAGGAGGGGCTGACGCAGGCCACCTTCGCGAGGGCATCGATGCTGAAATTGTCCGCGTAGTGCTCGCGGATGAACGCCTGACTGCGGTCGAGCTGCGCGCTCACTGAGGAGTCTACGGTTTCCAGCTTCTGCTCCATGAAAAGGAATAGAGCTTTCAGCAGGTGATCTTCGAGGTCGTGGATGTGCTTCGTGCCGCAGGAGTGGTTGACGTTGGCCATCTGGCAGAGCCAGCCGAGCGCGCCGTCATCGTCCCGCAGTTTGAACGAAAATGGGAGCGTCCTGCCGCACTCGAGCTCGATCCAGAGACATACAATTTCCTGGTGGCTGGAGACGTCCAGGGTCTCACGGTGTGGCACGCCGGGCGGGTAGACCACAAGATCGAAGAGAGCGACGTCGAGGGTATCCCTCTTTGTCGCCACGGTCGCCCTTCCATCGAAAAAGTAGAGGAGCTCGAGGTAGCGATGTGAGTGCTCTCGGAAGTTCCAGATCTTGCTGTTTTCATCGAATCGTTCGCAGAACTTCAGAGTGATGCCGCCTTCGCTCACCGCCTGAAGGAAGTGCAGCGCCTCCAATTTTTGCGCATCCGATAACATGTTCCTGGCCTCGTATGAGACAAGTCTAGTACGCAAAGCGGAAGGCTGTCTATCCTCCGGCGGGCGCGACAGGGCGGTTAAAGGACGATTTTCACAAAATTCTTGACAGGCCTGACGACACAGCTTACCGTATGGCAAAACAACAGAGATTTCGCACACAGGGTCAAGGAGCAGACCGACTATGGCATACCAGATCGTTCTCATCGGTGCAGGGAGCATGATGTTCGGACTCGGTTCGGTGGGCAACATCCTCAACAGCAGGCCGCTCGAGGGAAGCACCATCGTGCTGCACGATATCAATCGCACGGCGCTCGAACGGGTCGAGAAAGTTGCCGCGCGCCGGATCGCGGAGGAGAAGCTGCCCTTTACGCTGCGCGCGACCACTTCGCGAGAGGAGGCGCTCAAAGGAGCCGATTTCTGCATCATCGCCATCGAGGTCGGCAACCGTTACGAGCTGTGGGAGCAGGACTGGCACATACCGCAGCAGTACGGCATTCACCAGGTCTACGGTGAGAACGGCGGCCCGGGCGGGCTCTTTCACACGCTGAGAATCGTCCCGCCAATCCTTGCAATCTGTGCGGACATCGAGCGCATCTGCCCGGACGCGTGGGTCTTCAACCTCAGCAATCCGATGACGCGCATCAGTCTTGCCATCAGCCGCAAATTTCCCGCGTTGAAAACGGTCGGCCTCTGCCACGAGGTTGTCTCGCTCATGGAGCACCTCCCGAAGATCCTCGGCGTTCCGTGGGAGAATCTCGAGGTGAAGGCCGGCGGGATGAACCATTTCAGCGTGCTGCTCGAGGCGAAGTACCGGGACAGCGGCAGGGACGCATATCCGGACATCCGTGAACGGGCGCCGGCCTACTTCCGGTCCATGCCCGAGGGCTCGTACGAAAATCTCGGCGCTACGAAGGAGCTTCTCGACACGGCCCGTGCGGCAGCCGGCGGCAGCGGCGACGACGGTAGCGGCGACGGCAGCCAGGGCGGCGCGCAGGGGGCGGCCGACCGAAGCGCGGACCGGCGTGACGTCTGGCCCGAACGCGAGCTCTTTCGCACAATTCTCGAGAAGTTCGGCCTCCTGCCGATCACAACCGACAGCCACCTGGGAGAATACGTGCAGTGGGCACACACGTCGGTGGATCATAAGGGAATACTCGACTTCTACACCTTCTATCGCAAGTGGTGTCTCGAGCAGGTTCCGGAGTCGCGCATCAACGGTACGCTCCCGATCGAATACTGGCGGGACATACCGATAATCGAAGGCATCGTCTCGGACTCCGGGCAGGAGGAACTCGCGGTAAACGTGCCGAACAGGGGCCTGATCGAGAATCTGCCGGACGAGACCATTGTCGAGGCACCGGCCACGGTGGATGCAAAGGGCGTGCACGGCGTGCACCTGGGACGGATTCCGGCCGGATTCGCCGGACTTCTCAGCAACCAGGTTGCGGTAAACGAGCTCTCCGTTGAGGCGGTGCTTTCCGGCTCCAGACAGCTCGCACTCCAGGCAATGCTGGTTGATCCGGTGGTAGACAACGCCTCGGCCGCGGAGAAGGCACTGGATACCATCCTTTCGCTCCAGAAGGAGTTCCTCTCCTACCTTTGCTGAAAGGAGCTCCGCAATGGAACGGACATGGATCGTCACCGACAGCTCTTCCTCCTTCTCCTCCTCGGACTTCACCATAGCCGGAGAAGAGCTCGGCCTGGGGGCAGAAGCCTTTTGCGCCAAACGGACGCTGTCGGGCGGACGACAGTCGGGAGTGGAGCTCATCGAGCTGTCGAACGGAGTTGTCACTCTCCGGATCTGTCCCACCCGCGGTATGGGAATCATCGACGGCAGGTTCAGCGGACGGCACCTCGGCTGGCGTTCGCCGGTACGCGAGATAGTTCATCCCGCCTACATAAATCTCTATGACCTCGGAGGCAGAGGGGCCCATTACGGGTTTAGCGAGTTCCTCAACCGCTGCGGTATCGAGTGGTCGGGAGCGATGGGAAATGACGAAACGGTGGACAACATGGGCGGAAGAGCGTCGGTCTTCCTGCCGCTCCACGGCAAGGTGGGATGGACCCCCGCTTCCAGGGTCGAGATCACCTCGACCGGCGGGCAGCTGGTTTTGCGCGGCGACGTGCCGGAACAGAACGTCTTCGGCGTCAACTATCTGCTGAAAACCCGGCTTACACTTACCCGGGGATCGTCCCGCATCGAGATTCGTGACACGCTCTGCAATCTCGGAGCGCTCCCGGGCGAATACGAGATGCTCTACCACATCAACTTCGGCCCTCCTTTCCTCGAAAAGCACGGCAGCCATTTCGCCACCTACGACAGGGTTATCCCGCGCGACGGCTTCGCGGACGCGGGACTGGCGGACATGGCGTCGTTTCCGGGACCGAGCGCGGGCTTTGTCGAACAGGTATTCCTCTTCCGTGCGCGGGCCGATCGGTCCGGCCGCGCCCATCAGCTCATCACGAACGCCGACCGCTCACTCGCGGCACGGGTAGCCTTCGTGCCGGATACCCTCCCCTACGCGATACTGTGGAAGAGGTGCTCGGCGGAGAAGGATGGCTACGTCGCGGGCCTCAATCCCTGCTCGGACCTCCCGAACTCCCGGCGCACCGAGCGGGGGGGCGGTCGCGTGGGGCGCATAGCCCCGGGAGAAGAGGTGGTGTTTGCCTGCTCGATCGAGCTTCTCGACGGGACAAAGCCCGTTGCGGCTGCGATCGGGGAAATAGAGGCCGTGAACGCCGCCGGACCCGCGCCGGCGGCAGGCGATCCCGGTGCCTTCGACTGGCTCTGAGCCCTACAGCAACGAGTGCTCGGTGCGCGCGATTATGTCGTCCTGCGTATCGCGGGCCAGGGAGACGAAGAACGCCGAGTAGCCGGCAACTCTCACCACCAGATCGCGGTACTCCTCGGGGTTGGCCTGCGCGGCGAGAAGCGTATCGCGCGATACGATATTGTACTGAACGTGCCACCCAGTCAGATTGTCGAAGAAACCGCGCATGATGGCTGCAAGCTTCGCCCGATCCGCCACGGTAGCGATCGTCGACGGCGAAAGCTTCTGGTTGAGAAGCACGCCGCCGGTAATCCGATCGGTCGGCAGCTTCGCTACCGACTTGAAGACAGCTGTCGGCCCGAGCCTGTCGGTGCCCGAGGAGGGCGAGCAGCCCTCGGCGACCGGCCGGTGAGCTTTCCGGCCGTCGGCGGTGGCGCCGACCGCGGCGCCGGACGGCACGTTGGCCGAAATGCTCGAGGTGCCGGCGAAGTATGTGCCGCCGATGGGTCCACGCCCGTATCGGGTGTTTGTGTAGTGGGAAAGCTCGTCGATAAAGCTCATGTAGGCGTCGCGAAGCAGCAGGTCGACCGAATCGTCATCGTTGCCATACTTGGGCGCGTGGTTGATCAGGAGCTGCCGGAGCTTCTCGCCCTCCGTACCGGCGAAATTGTGGTCGAGCGCGGACAGCAGCTCGGTTGGGCCGATCTTCTTCTCCTCGAAGACCAGCTTCCGGATAGCGGCAAGCGCGTTGCCGAGGTTGGCGATTCCCACCTGGAGCCCGGATATGAAATCGTACCTGGCACCGCCCTCCTTCAGCGTCTTGCCTCTGCCGAGGCAGTCGTCGACGAGGGCTGAGCAGAGCACGTCGGGAACGTTCTCCTCGAGCGCGGTATCGACCGCGGTGTCGATCGCTACGGTAGCGCGGGCGTAGAACCGCACCTGCCTGTCCCAGGCCGCCATCAGCTCGTCGAAGCTGGACATCTGCGCGAGCGTGCCGTCGCCCGAACAGAAGATCTTCCCCGATTCGGCGTCGTACCCGCCGCGCAGTGTGCAGTTCAGGACCCGCATGAAGTTGAGGAAGCTCATGCCGGTGCAACGGTAACCCCATTTGCCCGGAACGGCGACCTCGATGCAGCCTATCGCCGAGTAGTCGTAGGCATCCTCCGTCTCCACACCGAGCGCCCGGAGCGAGGGTATGACAATCTCGTCGTTGTTGAATGCCGGCATCCCGAAACCGCGGGAAATCACATTGATGCAGCGCGCCATGAAGTCGTCGGACATGCCCCGGTGGTACCGGACCGAAAGGTTGGGCTGGGTCAGCTTGAGGGAACCGACTGAATCGAGGATCAGGTAGCTGAGCGCATTGACCGCATCCCGGCCGTCGCGGGTCTGGCCGCCAATGGTGACGTTCTGGTAGAGCGGACTCCCGGCTGAATACCGCGTGTGAGACCAGGAGCGGATCTTGCTGATACCGAGCAGCTTGATCCAGGTATTCTGCAGAAGCTCGTATGCCGACTCGGGGTCGATGCGACCGCCGTCGAGGTCCCGCTGGTAAAAGGGAGCGAGGTACTGGTCCATCCGCCCGAGGGAGACCGAGTGGCCGTTGCTTTCGATCTGCAGGATCAGCTGAATGAAATAGGTGAGCTGAAGCGCCTGGTAAAAGGTCTCAGGCTTATCGGACGCGATACGTCTGCAGTTGTCGGCGATGATCAGAAGCTCCCGGCACCGCTCCTCATCGGCACCCTCTATCGCCTGAGATTCGGCAAGCGTCGCAAAACGGCCGATGAACTGCGCCACAGCTTCGAGGGTAATGGCGACGGCCCGGTAGAACTGCGCCCGGCGCAGCCCGGCCTGAGTCGTATTGTCCACCCCCTCCTGCAGAGCCCGGACCTCGGCGAGAATCCCGCCGACGCCCTGCGCAAGCACCTTCTCGAAGTTGACGGCGATGTGCCCGTCCCCGGAGGTGAGATTGCCCTCCGCGCGGATTATGCCCGAATCGTGTATGCCGCGCATCAGACCGCTCATCAGCGCGTTGCCCTTCTCTATCAGCGTCTTTCCCTTCCAGAAGGGGCAGATGCGACGGAGGTCGGCCTTGGTCTCTTCAGAGGGAAAGAAGGCGTCGCCGGGTCGGTTTTCGAAATCATCGAGCTCTGCGAGAATCCAGTCCACTGCATACTCCGGAAAGATCGGTGCGGCGCGCAGCCGCGAGGACTGATTTCCCACTATCAGCTCGTTCTCATCGATCCGGATCGTCATCTTTTTCAGTGTCTCGCAGAGCGCAATCGCCCGCTTGACTACAACCGTTTCCGCCTCGTGGGTGCGGTAGACCTCGGTATAGATATCCGCTCTCTCGACACAGATCGTCGGTTGCGTATCGAGAAACTTTTTCTTGAGACCCGCAATCCGATCCGTAACATGAAGATCGAGTTCGACAGCCATCATGGTTCAACCTCCAATCGTCGCCTGGAGCCCCAGACCACGAGCAATTTCGACATAGGAAACAAGTCGCTCCTGCGGCATCGCGGCAACACCGGCCATTTGCACCTCACGCCCGAGAAGCGTGTACTTTCCGTTTCCCAGAGTGTGATAGGGCAGAAGATGAATCTCCTCGACGTTTGAAAGCGAGGCGGCAAAGCTGAGAATATTCTGCAGCTCCGCCGGATCGTCGTTGAAACCCGGCACAACGGGTACACGCACCGTTACACGCGCCCCCGCCTCCTCGAGCCTGCGAAAGTTTTCTTCAACCACCGACAGGTTACCACCGGTCACCTCGCGGTACCTTTCCTGATCGGTGTGTTTGAGATCGGCAAGAAAAAGGGATACACCGGACAAGGTCGGCTCGATGGCGGCCCATGGAGCCTGAAGTGAGGTTTCCACCACCGTGTCCACCCGCTTCTCACCAAGCGCCTCCACAAGCTCCCGGACAAAGCGCGGCTGCGCGAAGGGCTCGCCGCCCGAGAGGGTGGCTCCTCCCTCTTTTCCATAGAAGGGAATATCCTTTTCCACCTCGCCGACTATTTCTTCGATCGATCGGTCCTCCCCGGCAACGCTCAGAGCTCCCGTCGGACAGACTCCCCGGAAGGCAGAAACCTGCGTTATCCGGTTTCGCGCAAACAGAGGCTTTCCGGCGGATACAGCTATCTCTCCCTCCCGCGCGGCCGCCTTGCAGTCCAGACATCCTATGCAGAGCCCGGCATCGTAGAGGAGCTCCGGGCCCGGAAGTTGACTTTCAGGGTTTTCGCACCAGGGACAGCGCAGCGGGCAGCCCTTGAGAAACACGACCGTCCGTATGCCGGGCCCGTCGTGAGTGGAGAAACGCTGGATGTTGAATATCATGATTGTTCCGGAGACAGCTTAACTTGTTTTCGTATGAAAGTCAATATGCTTACACACGAAAATCAACTGGGTACCGAGCAGTCAGGGTCGGACCGGTCCGGGTTGGCTGATTATTTTGATTGACAATTGAGCTGGATGTGCTATAGATCAGAATAACGCCAAATCGAGGAGGGTAGTATGCAGTATTCGATTTCACGGCAGGAAACCTATTCCCGAGGCCTTCTTATACTCCGCCTGCTGTTCGGTTCCATCTACATCGGCATTCCTCACCTGTTCTTGCTCTTCTTCGCGTCGATATGGGCGCTGATTCTGCAGTTCCTGGCTTTCTGGGCAATTCTGTTCACCGGACGGTACCCGCGCGGCTGGTTCGACTTCCAGGTGGAGGTAATGCGATGGAGCGCACGCGTGACCGCGTCGCTCGGCAATTTTCGCGACGAGTATCCGGCGTTCGGACGGAAGGGAACTCATCCGGCCATTCAGGTCGACATCGAGTACCCGGAGAAGCTCAGTCGCGGACTTCTGATCCTTCGCGTCCTGTTCGGCTTCATCTACGTCGGCATCCCCCACGGCTTCTGCCTGATTTTCCGGTTCATCGCATCCGCGGTGCTCATGTTCATCGCCTTCTGGGCGCAGCTCTTCACCGCGAAGTATCCGGAGAAGATGTTCGATTTCAACGTCGGCACCTATCGCTGGGCTTTCCGGGTAAATGCCTATCTCAACTATCTCACCGACAGCTACCCGCAATTCAGCGGAAAAGCGTAGGCGATCGGCCCCTCCCCGGAGGGGCCTTTTTTTGCCTCCGCCCTTCCAAAATGACACCCAAGGTTCTATAATTCTTACGTCGGGCAAACAAAAAAGTACGGCGGTTCAGTGAAAACGGACACAGGAGTCGATACGCTGCTCACCAATCATCCACAACAGGCGGCCGGAGGCACCGATGGAGGCGATTCGCCCACGACCCGCCATTTCCCCTCCGACCGAGATGAGTCGATATTTTCCGAGCTGGTCGAAAGGCTCATCTACGCCCGCCGGCTCAAGATAGGTACCGGCGCCCAGGAGGCGATGAGCCTCGAAATAATCCTGGAAAACTGTCCCGATGCGATGCTTCTTCTGACCAACGACGGCCAGATCACCGAAGCAAATCCGGCGTTCTGTTCGACCTACGGATACACCCGAAACGACGTCGTCGGCGTGACGATATTCTCACTTATGCCGGCGCGCTACCGCCCCGGATTCGAGGAGCGGCTCGACCAGATCACCTCCGAAGACCTCGATGAGGTACCGGGAAGCGACGACATTCTTGCATTTCGCGGAATAAAGGCCGACGGTTCGGTGGTCACCATGGACTGTCTGCTCGCGCGTGTTACCGACGGTGAAAGCCGGAGGGTGATCGCCGTTATCCGCGACCTGTCGATGGACAAACGGCTGTACGATCAGCTCAAGGAGAGCAAGGACCACTACGTTGCGCTCTCCGAGACTATAACGGAGGCAATTTTCCGCCTCGATCACAATTTCAACATACTCTTCGCCAATACCGGCATCAAGAACACCTTCGGTTACGATCCCGAAGAGGTGATCGGCAAGGACCTCACCTATCTCTTTCCGCAGGAAGTGTTCAGGCGTCACGAGCCGGAGTTCCGCAAGTACTTCGTGGTAGACGACCAGGACCGCTCGCTCTTCGGGCTCAAACGTACCATCGAGCTGCTCGGTCTTACGAAGAGCCGCGGCGTCACACCGATGGAGATGTCCTTCGGCAATTCGAAGGATTTCCGCGGCCGCACCCTCACCTGCATCGTCCGGGACATTTCCCACAGGAAGATGATGGAGCGCAAGCTGCGCCACCTTGCCTACCACGACAAGCTCACCGGCGTCGGAAACCGTGACCTCTTCAACGAGGACATCGGCGCCGTCCTCCAGGAATCGACCTGGTCCGACGGACGTCGGGCGGCCGTGCTCTTCCTGGACCTCGACGGGTTCAAATACGTCAATGACACCCTCGGCCACGCGGCGGGTGACGCCGTGCTCGTCGAGACTGCCCGGCGCGTCCGCGTCTGCCTGCGCGACAACGACAGCTCCTACAGGTTCGGCGGGGATGAGTTCGTCATTCTCCTCTCGGAGGTCAACGAAATCGCCGACGCACACATGGTCGCCGAGCGCATACTCCATTCGCTGCGCACCCCCTTCTGGATCGACACCGACCACGGGGCAAAATCGCGAGTGGAGGTGGGAGTCAGCATCGGGGTCGCCGTAATGCCGGACCATGGGGCCACTGCGGAAGCGGCGACCAGGTGCGCAGACATTGCGATGTACCATTCGAAGGAATCCGGAAAGAACAAGGTCACCATCTACGAAGACTCTCTCAAGGAGAAGTCAACGGCGAAATGGCAGGTCGACCAGGAAATGCGCTCGGCTCTCATCGACGGCTCGCTCCGGGTCTTCTATCAGCCGATCATCAACAGCCGGGGCCGGCTCCTCGGGCTGGAGGCCCTCGTGCGATGGGCGCGCGACGGGGAAGAGATTCTGCCGCCCAGTACCTTCATTCCGGTTGCCGAGGAGAACGGCGTCATAGTTCCGCTCGGCGCCTGGGTGCTGCGCCGCGCGCTGAGCGACCTGAAAACGCTCGAAAGCCGTGGCATCGACGCAATTCACATGTCGGTCAACCTGTCAACGCGGCAGTTCGAGCACGCGCAGTTCATTGCGAGCATCACCGAAGCGATTTCGACTTCGCAGATAGACCCGGCAAAGATAATCCTCGAGATCACCGAGACCACTGTCATGAACAACCCCGATGACGCAATCTCCAAGATTCAGGCGCTCAAGAAACGATTCCCGAATATCAAGCTTGCTATCGACGATTTCGGCACCGGATACTCATCGCTCTCCTACCTGACGAGACTTCCGGTAGACATCCTGAAGATCGATATCTCGTTCGTGCGCGCTCTCGAGCGCACTCAGAACCGCAAGGTGGTCAACGCAATCATCAACCTTGCTTCGAGTCTCGGTATCCGGGTAATTGCCGAGGGAATCGAGACACCCGCGCAGCGCCGTTACTTCGAAGAGCGCCGCTGCTACGGTATGCAGGGATTTCTTTTCATGAGACCTGTTCCGTTCGACCAGCTTGTTTCGAAGCTTCAGCGGAAAGTTCCCCGGCCGGCTCTCCTGTCGACGGTCTGAGCGGAACTCGCCGTATCCGCGCCGTCCGGGATCTCGAACTCCTGCTGCAGCAGAGCAAGCTCCCGCCGGAGATCGGGCGCCAGGGAGATTCCCCGCCTCGTCTGTTCGGCTTCGATTCTCCCCTCGAGCTCGCCCGGCAGTACGATTTCACAGAATCCTTCACGCCGGCGTGAGGATCGCAGCGTTTCCGAGAGCGTGTCGACCCTCTTCTTGAACTCCGAAAGATCTGCAAACCGTGAGATGTCGATTGCCCCGAAAAAGAACCCTATTCTCTGAGGATCCGTCGGATCGGCGTAGATCTCACCGGCATCGACGCTCGACGCTGCGCCGCTCAGCAGCGTGCTCAGCACCTCGACCAGAATTGCAATGGCCGACCCTTTGTAGTCGCCGAAGGCGAGAAGCGTTCCGGCAAGCGCCTCCTCCGCCGTGCGTGCCGGAGCTCCTCCGCTATCGAGAGCCCATCCTTCACCCAGCGGTTCACCGGTGGCCAGCGCGCGCACGAGCTTGCCGCGTGCCACGGTGCTCGTTGCGCCGTCGAATATGATAGGAGGCGCACTGCCGGCAGGCACCGCGTAGGAGAGCGGATTGGTTCCGAGCACTGGCTCTGAGCCGCCGTATACCGCCACGACCGCAGGCGTATTGCAGCCCGTGAAGCCGATCATATCGTGATCAAGCGCCAGTCTCGAGTAGAAGGCGGCGTAGCCGAAATGGTTGCCGCCGTGCACGGTGACCAGCCCTACCCCGCTCTCGCGCGCCTTGCCGATGCAGAGGTCCATCGCATAGACTCCCGCCGGAGCGCCCGGTGCATTGTCGGCATCAATCACCGCATACGCGTGCCCTTCCCGGACCACGCGCATGTCCGGCCGGGTGTTGATTCCTCCCGAACGAATCTTGTCCACGTAGTAGCGGAGTCGTGAGACACCGTGGGAGCTTATGCCGCGGAGCTCGGCTTCCACCAGATTACGGCTGACCGTCCGGGCATGATCCTCGAGCAGCCCGGCCGCGGTGAGCAGTCGGGTACAGAAGCTTTCCAGCACGGGAGCCTCAACAGGGTCGAGTTCGGTGTCGGTGGATAATGTGTCGCTCATCAGTGCTCCCTTCCTGTGGCCGATTATTCGTCTGATACGGTACGATTTCGCACCATAATAGCACAGGCCGGCCCCGTGGAAAGGCGCAAACGTGGGCGTTAGAGCTCGAAACCGATCGCTACCTCGACCATCCCGAAGAACGTTGTAGACAAGTTTCCCTGGTGCGTCGCTGTATCACCGGGATTGGAGGTGTACTTCCACGTAGAGGTCAGGGTCGGCGCCGCACCCGCGTAGGCTCCCACTTCTAGCAAGAAACTGTCGAACCTCCAGCGATATCCACCATTCGCCGCGAACGTGACGTAGGTGGAAGTACCGGTATAGGCATAAATATCACCGGTGTCGTCGAAATAGGGGTTGTAGCCGTACTCGGCAAGGAACCCAATATAGGGAGCATTCGGAGTACCTGGTGACTGGAAAAAGTAACGGAGGCCGGTGCCGACCGCGAATGCGTAGAATCTTACGTCCTCATTCAGATCGCTCGACGATGCCATCTCGAGCAGATGAGTCAGAAGCCCGAGACCTGCCATTCGAGTATGAAGGATCCCATACAGTCCCGGTGTCAGCTGGAATTCCAGGTCGATCATTGGACCAAATTGGATAAACCCAAGGGGGTTGATGATCAGATTCGCCGGGGCCATCGGTCTTGAACTATTCTGGGCCCAGACTGTTCCGGATGCCGCCGCCGCCACTATGACCGAAATAAGCAGAATCGACAGTTTTCTACGCATTTGTAGTCCTCCGTTGCTGATTGTATCCCCGCTACGGTGAGCGCAGGATGACAAGAATTCGTCATCTTTCGCCGGACCTGCCGGCGGTGACCACCGAACGGAAATGACGAATACGTGTCATACCACTTCACCAATTCCGGCAGTATCATTGAGCCTAGGGTGAATCTGCCGGCAGACGGAGCTCTGGTCCGGCGGGCCGCCTTTATGGGGGGGGGACATGCTCGATCACAACGAATCCGATCGGGACGCCGTCAAGACAGGACCGCACGGCTTCTGCCTGACGCCATCCGGCGTTGTCTGGTTCGCGCAGAAGGCCCAGGGCACGCTCGCGGCCAGAGAGGCGTGGGAAGACGCAACTGCAGGAGCACCCCGACTGGGCCAGCCGCCCTTGCACGCGTCTCGACCAGATAACACCAGATTGCCGAAGCTTTGACCGACCGCGTGCACAATCGGCAGGACCAGGCAAAACCGGTCCTGCAGTCCGATCTGCGGACGGCGTTACGCCGGCTCGAAAGGGCCGGGCTCATTCTCACCAAAGAACGGTTCGCAGCTGAAGCGGCGCTCGCCGAAAGGGAGCGCCTCCGGCAAACCGTGCACCGGACCGGCGATTCTGTCCCGGAATCAAGACCTCTCGGAATTGCGATCGAATCGTACGGGGACCTTCAGCAGGTTCGGCGCGCAGTCAGCTCCTGGCTCAACCGAGCTCCCGGCTCGCCTGTATCGGTATACTCGTATTCGACGAGCGACGGGCCGTTGCACGCCTGCCTCGAGGCGATTCAGGGAGATCGCGCGAAAGAGACGCTTCGAAGTCTGCGTTTCGCCGGAAACTTCGAGTTCGAAACCTTCTTCACGCGACTATCGGCCGAAACGCGCGCACGGGGAGTGCCCGACGGGGTACTCTCGTTCGCACTTCGCGGGCGGGACGGGTTCGGCCGCCGCACCGGTGCGAACCGGAATCGGGCGCTCCTCGACCACGCGGGAAGCGCTGTGATCCTGTGCGACGAGACAGGCAGCGCAGAGTGTTTTCGCGTCGGCCGGGAGAACGCGCTCGAGCTCTCATCCCGATCTGATCCGGCACAGATGTATGTCGATACACCCCGGACTGTCCTGCCTGTGTTGGCCGAGATCGACGGAGGAATTCGAGAGGCGCACCAATCGATGCTTGGAAGGCCGGGACGCGACCTCGCCCTCGAGGCGGCCGCGAACCGGACACTCTCCCTTCCCCCCAACGGTACAGCCTGTCTCGAAAGCCTTTTTCGCTTTTCGCCACACGTTGTCGCGACCGTAGCCGGGGTGTATGGCGACGCCGGAGCGGAAGCGCGGCGCCGCATTCTCCGTCTCGAGGGCCGCTTCCGTACGCCGCTTATGGCGGGGCGGTCGGCGTACGAATCGGCCATTGCGAGCCGGCGCCTGCTCTGGGCGACGGAGACCCGGGTCCTGTCCGACAGCGGGTGTCTGCGTGCCGGCAACGTCGGTCTCGACCTGCAAACGCTTCTGCCGCCGTTTCTTCCCTCCGGCGGAAACAACGACGGAGTTTTCGGACTCCTCGTCTCGAAATGCCATCCTCCGGGCTCCATCGCACATCTTACTGCGGCTTTCCGTCGGGAGCCCCACACAGGCAGCCGGTACGAACGGAGCGGACTCACCCGCGTGCAGGTCCGGATCAGTGACATCATGTCGTTTCTGATTCGAGATGTCGGCCTCCGGCCCTGGCCGGCGAGCACCTCCCACCGATCCGACCCGGCAGCGGCCGCTCTGAGGAAAATCGGTGCGCAGCTGTACCGTGTCGCGCACTGGTCCCCGGAGAACTTCGAGGAGTACGTGGAGGAGCTCTGGCTGCGCAGAGCTTCCCAGGAGATCGAGGAGCTTTCGGGGCTTCTCGACCGCTACGGCGAGAGTCCGCAGTTCTGGGCGCGGGACGTGAAGGATACGATTCGGGCCATCGAGGAGCTCACCTTCTCCGGTTCTCCGGCTGTGCCGGCGGACATGAATCTGCCGATCGGGACGACCAGGAGGGAACGGATCGTGCGCTGTCAGCAGTTCGTCGGATCATTCGCGTGCCTCCTTCATCACTGGCCGGAAATAGTCGCCGTCGCCAGTGAGATGAAGCGTGCCGGAATAAGGATCTCGCAGGAAGTATAAAGAACCCTGTGGATAAAATCAGGGGAGTAATTCCGCGGTAAGTAC
>CAZNYW010000015.1:0-68644 GCA_964577375.1 uncultured Spirochaetales bacterium
TGCGCTTGCTGATCTGGATCCCTGGTATCAACAGGCTTCGTGATACTACCATCGCGTCCCGCAGCTTATCCTGTTATAATCCAGCCTCTCCGATGGATTTGACAAGCTGGGTCTTCCCGAGCAAGATCTTCAGTCTCGACAGTACCATTTTTCTCTTCTCGATCTTCGTCTACCTCTCCGTTCGCGATTGAAGCCTTCCGCTGCGGTGGCTTTCGCCTGGGTGGGGGATCTACGGATTGAGGTTCATCCTGGAGGTTGCGCAGTCGCTCACACCTGCGAGCAGGCTTCTGGACGCCGGAATCGAAGTCCTTGTCACGGCAAGCAGCTTCTGCATAGTCACCGGGACAAAGCTCATGTTTGCCCGCCCGCTCCGCTTCTGGCCTGCCGGAGCCGGTTCCGTGGTGGTAGTTCTCGCGGTTGTCTCCGGCGTCCTATCGCCCAGCCCAACCCTGGAACTGGCGGCCTCCATTTCGGGCTTTCTCTACGCCGGCGGTCTCTTTGTCTGGGTCGGTGTCATGTTTATCCAGCGCACGTTGGCCCGCCGAGCCGGAGGCCGAACCACCGGCATCCTTTTCCTTCTCTGGGGAGTGCACAAGCTGGACTATCCCTTCATTCATGCGCTTCCGGGCATCAGCGGCGCTGCCTATCTGTTCGCGCACTGATCGGGATGGGAACCGCCGTTTCGATCCTGCTTCACTACGTCGAGATGGCGCGTTTGGAGCTCCGGCGGAGCGAGGACGGTTCATGACTGCTTTCCAGCAACGCGGGTGACCTGGTCTTTCGCTACGCGACCGGTCCCGAGCCGCACTTCGAGTACGTCAGTCCCTCCTGCTTTCTGCTCACCGGAATTGCCGCCGACGAGCTCTATGCGGATCCCTCACTGATCCTCGATGCGGTCGTCCCCGAAGACCGTCCGGCGGTGAGCTCCGCACTAGCGGGTAACGAAGACGGTCGGACGCTGTTCCGCGTCAACCGGCCCGGAGGCGGGACCGCGTGGCTCGAGCTGCTGGTGTCTGCAATTCAGCGACTCGACGGCTCGGTTGAAATGGTGGAGGGAATTGCCCGGGACGTAACGTCGCGGGTTCGCCACGAAGCGGAGCTGCAGGCACAACGGGAGCGGCTTGAACGTGCGCTCGAGGAGCGCGACGAGTTCCTCCAGGAGCTTCACCATCGGGTGAACAACAACCTGTCGATCATACTGAGCCTGCTCGATTTCGAGCTGCGTGAGTACGGAGACAGGGCTGCACCGATGTTGCGAAAGATTCAGAGGCGGGTCATGTCCATTGCGCTGGTGCACTCGCTGCTGTATCGGAGCGGCGCCGCAAGCGTGCTTGATCTCCGGCAGTACTGCAGACAGCTCATCGACCAGCTTCTGGAAAGCAGGGCCGAGTATTCCGCGCGGGCCGGGGTGGAATTTGACATCGCACCTGTTTCTCTTGAGATTGATACAATAAAGACCTGCGGTCTAATTATTACCGAACTGGTAGACAATGCGTTCAATCATGCCTTCAGAAGCCGCGGCGGCCGCGGTCTGGTAGTGGTGAGTTTTGCTGCTGCTGGCGTGGACTGGATGCTCAGCGTGGAGGACAATGGCGTTGGATTGCAGCTCGACGATACCTCGGCGGCTCCAATTGGTTCGGGTCTTCATCTGGTACGCACGTTGTGCGAGGAGCTCGACGCTTCTCTCTCTTTCGAAAAGCGCAACGGCGTTCTCGCAACAATTCGCTTTCCGCGCAATCGGAGGTAGTATTGGCCGGTGTGCCCGGGCTTCGTGCCGTCATCTGTGAGGACGAGGCCCTTATACGTATGACTCTCAAGCTCATGCTGACCGAGATGGGGTGCGATGTTGTCGGCGAGACAGCCTACGGCGAGGAGGCCGTGTCCCTCGTCGAAACGCACCGGCCTGATGTCGTTTTTCTCGACATTCGCCTCAAGGACGACGTCGAAGGCGTCGAGGCGGCGCTGCGGATCAATGCTCTCTGCAACGCCGCGATAGTATTCATGAGCGCCTACGACTACGATGAGCGTATTCGCGTGACCGGACTGCAGCGGATTGCCGCAATCGTGTCCAAGCCCTTCCTCCAGTCGAGGATTGATGCCGCTCTCGCGAGCGTCACCGACCTCCTGGGCCGCCCTCCGATGAGCGGCTGAAGGATGAGGCGTAACGCGCGTCGGCGTAGCGGACGAGCGGTCGGTGAAGTAGAGCCCCTGCGACAAGAGCCGCCGCTCCGGCTGCAACCACGGAAACTCGTCCTCCGGCGCCCGCGAGCAGAGTCAAGGCGACTATCACCCCAAGCACTACCGTCGTGAGAAACACGAGCCCCATCGACACGAGGACGTTCATGTTCTGCTTCATGGCCTGCTGCGGATGGCTCCATTCGAGCAGAGGGCGCCGGAGGTCGGACGCAATCGAGATATCGAAAATAAGATTGATGACGGGTAGCCCGGCAATAACCAGAAGCACAATGTCCAGGGCACGGAGCTCGAACAGCACGCCGGCGATGAATACGTTCACGACGAACGCCGGCACGAAGAGCAGAAAGAAACAGGCCCGCTTGCCGCGTATTTGCCGCCACCCCGACAGCGGCAGGCTGAGGCTCAGGTTCGCGGTTCGTCCCTCACGGGAAATCGCCGTCGACGCCACCGTGTTGAATCCCGCCATCAGCGAAAGCACTCCGAGCACGGCGGGCAGGGTGAATGGAAAGCTTCGGATCAGCGGGACCGCTGATTCCAGCACCTCCGGGGGCGTGACGAATCGGAAGATCAGGAGGACGATGGGGAATATCGCAACCTCGCCGATCGCTTCGAAAAGGTAGGTGGAGTTCGATGAGAGTATCGTCAGCTCGCGCGACAGCAGCGCGCGCGTCGGTGTGCTGCGTCGCCTGAAAGCTTCGGTCCCGGTGCCCGCCCTTCGTGCGGCACCGGTTTCGGCCCTGGTCGCGTACCGGCGGAGGTAACCTGCCTGCACGATCGCAGCCGCCCCGAGGGTGAGCAGACCGCCGACGGCAACAAAGGGTATCAGCCAGACCGCATTCCCGAAAGAGGCTGCGGCCCACTCCGCAGGTGGAAAGATCCGGGACAGGGCGACAATTCCGCCTGCCAGAGAGTGCATCGCGGCGGTCGGGGAAGCTCCCGAAAAGGATCCCGCGAGCGAGCGGGATACCAGCACCTGGAACGCAATCAGCACGGCAACGAGGAGCATCATCCCGGTGACCTCCAGCGCAACGCGGTGTCGGCTCAGGTTAACCATCCGTGTCAGCGCGAGAACGAAAAGCACCGAAAGTGCCAGCGCAGGAAGAGGTGCGGAAAGCGCGACCAGCGTCGCCGCAACAATCCCGGCGGCTCCCGCGCCCTGACCGACCAGGTAGATGACGAAAGCCGGCGCCATCACCAGAAGCGGAACCGGAAGTGAGTAGAGATAAAGCAGAAGGTAGTTGACCGTCACGATGCGTCGCGGTGCGATTGGCAGTGAGAGCAGAAGCGCCGTGTCGCGGGAAAAATAGAGCACTGAAATCGCCAGCGGAAATGAGACAAGCAGCGAGGTTATCCAGCCGGCGAAAACGGCGGAAATCACTGGCAGTTCGGGCCTTCCGAGGGACCTTCCCGCCTGGTAGATGGCAAAGTAGTTGCCGACCAGGAAGATCAGCCCCATCACAATGAGCGTACCGAAGCCCAACACTGCGAGCGGGACTATCCAGAACTGCCGTTCGCGGCGCATCCGCGCCACGCGGCCGCGCGAAAGCCAGGTAGTCCCCTCGACCTTCACCCTAAGGAGCGACAGAGTTCTCATCGGTAAGCTCCAGGAAAAGGCGCTCGAGAGTTGCATCCGCCTCGCCTGCAGATCTGCGCAGCTCTTCCAGCGGCCCGTCGGCTATGACCCGCCCGGAGCGAATGATCCCCACCCGGTCGCAGAGCCGCTCGGCTACCTCCATGACGTGAGTGGAGAAAAAGACGGTCCGTCCGCGATCACAAAGCTCCCTCATCTTCTCCTTCAGGGTGAACGCCGCCCGAGGGTCGAGCCCGACGATCGGTTCGTCGAGGATGAAGACTTCCGGATCGTGAAGCAGCGCAGAAATAATAGAAAGCTTCTGCTTCATTCCGTGCGAGTAGGAGCTGATCCTTTCGGAAAGCATCGACCGCAGTTCGAACTGCTCCGCCAGTTCGACGATGATGTCCCGATCGTCGGCGGCGACCTCGAAGACATCGGCAATGAACGAAAGAAAGCGGGCACCGGTCATGTTCTCATAGAGCATCGGTTCATCGGGGACGTAGCCGATCCGCCGTTTCACCTCGAGGGGATGGGCGAGGCAGTCGACTCCCGAAACTTCTGCGCGACCGCTGTCAGGGCGCAGCAGACCTGCAAGAATGCGGATGGTGGTGGTTTTCCCGGCGCCGTTCGGACCGAGGAATCCGAAGAGCTCGCCGCGGCCGACCGACAGCGTCAACCCGTCGAGCGCATTCGGGCCCTCCTTCCCATACCGCTTGGTGATCATATCGAGTTGAATCATAGGTGACTCCGTTCAGGCGCCATCTTATCATCCGTGAGGCGATTTATCACCCCGGCTCAGTCCCGAACAACAATATTGGCAGCAGCAGAAAAAGATTGACGGAATTCGGCTGTTGGGCATACAATTAATTCGATTCTCGAATTAATAGGGCCATATAAGTCGTATAAGTTTCTTATAGACATGAAGATAACTAAGTTCATCAGGGGAAAATATTGAGGACCGACCGGGCGCATCGAAAGAACCCCCACCGCAACCGGGCTGCGGCCCTCAAGTCCGGCAACAGATCGCTCCTGCTCCACCTGCTCTTCACTCATCCCTCTCTTCCGAGGACCGCGCTCATCCGCCAGTCCAACCTTGCGCCGTCGACCGTCTCCATGATCACCTCCGAGCTGCTCGATGAGGGGCTGATCCGGCGGGTAGGCAACGCAGGACGTACCGGAGCGGGAAGGCCAACCGATATCCTTGCGCGCAACCCGGCGGCCAGTCTGGCTGCGGCAGTTCACATTACGCCCGAACGGTGCCGGATCGGCATAGTCGACCTCGGCTACAACGTGCTCGAAACGCAGAATCTCCATTTCGAAGGCGGATTCGAGGAGGGGAATACCGGCGATGTTGCCGCGGCGCTTCGCGAGCTGGTCGAAACCGGCCGGTCGGGGCGGAAACTCGCAGCGGTGGCTCTCGCTCTGCCGAACTACCCCTACAGCGTCGACGCCATTCGTGAAAGCTTTGAGCGGGCATTTCCGGAGGTTCCCGTCCATCGCATAAACAACACCGAGGCGATGGCGGTCCATGAGTTCTACCTGAGGCTTGGGCGTGAGCTTCACTCGACGGTCTATGTCTACGTGGGCACAGGTATCGGCTCCGGTCTCATCATCAACAGCAGTCTCTACCGTGGGGTTCACGGCGACGCGTGCGACTTCGGCCATATGTACTTGACCGACCGGCCCATCGTCTGCCGCTGCGGCCGCGAGGGATGCCTCGAGACGGTTGCGTCCGAGCGAGCCATCTCCACGGCGCTCGCCGAGCACTACAATCTTTCAGATGTTCCGGTACGGGAGGAGCTCATCGAGTTCCTGATTGCTCGGCTCGCGGCACACGACGATTTCTGTGGCGATCTCCTTCGCGAGGCCGCCGAGTACCTTGGAAAGGGGATATTCAACCTTGTCTCCATTACAGATCCTCAACGGGTGATCGTTGCCGGGCGGCTGACCGCACTCGGCCCGCTGTACACCAGTCTGGTTCAGGAATCCTATATGCGACGCGCAAGAAGGTTTTCTCCACAGACGGTACCGCTCGAGTTCGTCGAGGTCAGAGACGATTCTGCGCTGATCGGGGGCGCGATGTTCTCGTTCATTTCGCTCTATTGTGGGGTGGTCAATCCAGCCGCTGTCGCGGTCTAGAAACACGTTCCGGAAGGAGGCGTCTATGTCAAAGTTCTGGAGGACGATTGCAGGAATCATTTTTGCTGCCGTTGCGGTGTCTGCAGTGACCGCCGGAGGAAGGAAGGAGTCCACCACGTCCACTGCGCAATCGCCTGTATCGATTCAATTCGCGATCTCGCCGAGAGAGGTCGGCAAGGTGATTCCCGACTATATTACCGGATTTGAAAAGGAGAATCCGAACATAAAGGTCGACTGGCTGCAGGTTCCCGGCGTGCCTGATGAGCAGCACACGCTGTATGTCACCAACATGGCGTCGCAGGCCGACAAGCCGGACGTGCTCGCGGTCGACGTGATCTGGCCCGGCGAGTTCATAGCAAACGGGTGGGCGGCGCCGCTCAACGACTACTTCTCCTCATCGGATCTGGATCAGTATCTGCCGGGAATGATGAACTCGGTGACGGTGAAGGGTAAGGTGTACGGCGTACCGTTGTACACGAACGCGATCCACCTGTTCTACCGGAAAGACCTCCTGGACAAGTACGGGCTGTCCGTTCCCAGGACATGGGGCGAACTCGCCTCGACGGCAAAGGAGATCGTCCAGAAGGAGAACAATCCGGACCTGGTCGGCTACATCAGCATGTGGGCGCAGATCGAAGGGCTGTTCATGAATTATCTGCAGTTCATGTGGGGCGCCGGCGGGCAGTTCTTCGACGGTGCGGGCAAGGTATCGATCGACACCCCGGCCGCAGTCAAGGCACTGAGCACAATGGTCGGCTATGTAAAGGACGGGCTTGCACCGCAGAGCATCATCACCTACAAGCCGAATGACGCCATGGCGCTCTTCCGCCAGGGGCGCGCGGTGTTCATGGTTGTGCAGGACTTCGTCTGGCCGATGCTGAACGCAGCCGATTCTCCCGTGAACGGGAAGGTTGGAATGACGCGGGTTCCCTACTTCGCAGGACATTCGGACGCGAATACCGTCTGCATGGGAGGGTGGATACTGATCGTCAATCCCTACTCGGCCCACAAGGCGGAGGCGGCAAAGTTCATCAAGTACCTTACCACTGAAAAGGCCGGGCTTGAAATGGCGGTCCAGACCGGCAGCATGCCGGCACGCAAAGGTATGGACAAGAATCAGGAGCTGCTCTCGCAGTATCCGATCGCCAGGCAGCTGTATGCGGATTTCGCAGTCGGCGATGTTCGCCCTTCAGCACAGGCAGGCGCGAAATACCCCGAGCTCTCGCATGAAATGCAGCTGGAGATTCACTCCGCGCTGGCGGGGGAAAAGAGCGTGCAACAGGCTCTGTCCGACGCCCAGAAGAACGTGGCAAAGATTCTGGGCCAGTAGTCCGCACGGTTCAAGACACCATAGCGGCCCGGACAAAATCCGGGCCGCATACCCATCGATTTCGGGACAGCAACGATGAATCGACGAAAACTGAGTGACTCTACCTATGGCTTGCTGCTGATTGCCCCGGTCTTCGTGATCGTGGCGGGAATTCTCTTTCTTCCTACCGTGTACACGATATTCCTGAGCCTCACCAATTTCTCATTCCTGAAGGGGCATACACTCCGCTTCGTCGGTCTCACCAACTTCGTTACCATTTTTTCCGATACGGAGTTCGTTGGATCGCTCTGGAACACCGTCTTTTTCACGCTCGTCACGGTGGCGCTCGAGCTTCTCGCCGGGCTCGTCCTGGCGCTCATCCTGAACCGAAGTTTCGCGTTCATGGGGTTGCTGCGAACGACGATTCTCTTTCCCTGGGCACTTCCGACTGCCCTCAACGCGATAATCTGGCGATGGCTCTACAATCCCGATTTTGGGTTCTTTAATTCAATTCTGCTGCAGCTCGGTCTGACTACCGCCAAGACCAACTGGCTCGGTGAAATACCGCTCAGCATGTACAGCATGATGGCAGTAGCGATCTGGAAGACCAGTTCCTTTATGGCGTTGATACTGCTGACCGGATTGCAGACGATACCCAACGACCTCTACGAGGCGGCGGAAATCGACGGCGCCGGATGGTTCTCCCGGCTGCGTAAGATTACGATGCCGCTCCTGGTGCCCTCGATACTGCTTGCGCTGCTCTTCCGTTCGATGGACGCCTTCCGCGCCTTCGAGCTGCCGTTTGCCCTTACGGAGGGCGGCCCGGCCGGATCGACGCAGACGCTGAGTCTCTTCGGGTATCGCCAGTTCTTTCAATTCCTGAAGTTCGACACCGGATCTGCGGTTTCGGTCATTCAATTCATCCTCATCATGTTCCTCGGCGCGCTCTACCTGCGCGTATTTCGAACGGAGAACGACTGATGAGGTGGCAACTGGTACAGCGCGCGGGGACGATACTGTTCAAGTATCTCTTTGTCCTCTTTCTGGTAGTGCTTTTCTTTTTTCCGGTGGTGTGGATATTGCTCACGTCGATCAAGACGACGGGTGATATCTACGCGTGGCCCCCGGTCTACATTCCGCTGCATCCCACGCTGCAGAACTATCACGTGGTTCTCTTCGGGTCCAAGCTGGGCCGCTACATAGCAAACTCGGTGATCGTCTCCTCGCTGTCGACGGTATCGGTTCTCTTTTTCGCATCCATGGCGGGATACAGCATAGCGCGGATACGGTTCCGCGGCCGCCAGGCGATCCTCGTCTTCTTCCTCTCGATGTCGATGTTCCCGCAGCTTGCCATAGTGCCGTCGCTTTTTGTCTGGTTCAGGCAGCTCGGGCTCATCAACAACTTTCTCGGGATTGTGCTGGCCTATACCGGCCTCTTTTCGCCAATAGCGCTCTGGATCCTTGCCACCTATTTCCGGACTATCCCACTGGAGATCGAGGAGTCGGCGAAACTCGACGGCTGCGGCCGGCTGAGGATCCTGTGGTCCATTCTGATGCCGCTGTCGATTCCGGGCGTGATTGCCGCCGCGCTCATCGTGTTCATCCAGACATGGAACGAGTTCTTTCTGGCGCTCGTCATTCTGTCGAAGAATCTCCTGCGCACCGCCACGGTCGGGATTGCGCTGTATCCGGGTGAGTATGCCTTTCCCTGGGAGCTGATCACCACGGCGACGTTTCTTGCAATTGTTCCGATCTTCATTCTGACGGCAGTCTTTCAGAAACAGATAATCGGCGGCCTTACGGCCGGCTCGGTGAAGTAGGACCCAATCCGGTGCTGCGATAATTGTTGTTCTAAGGAGTTGGCGAACCATGGAAAGTGTTTCGGGAAGTGATCGTAATAACCTGCAGGCATTTGCTCGAAAGCTGGTCGACCAGGAGGCGGCCAGGATCATCGTCCCGCCCTACGAAAACCGCGAAGGCTTCTGGTTCGGCGCGGGAAACCTCTCTGTCGGCCCCGATGGCCGGTTCTACCTGGTGGGCAGGTACCGGAATTTCGGCGATTCCCGAACCGGGCTCGGCGCCGGGACACGCGGGCTGGAGCTCGCCATTTTCCGCTCCGAGACCGGAACGAAGGACTTCATCAAAATCCTGAGCTTCGGCAAGGCGGATCTCAATGCAGGATCCAGGGAGGTGATTTCGATCGAGGGCGCGAAGCTTCTGTTCGGCGAGGAAGGCGTTGAGCTTTTTGTTTCGACCGAAAAGAGCGGAATCAGCTATCCTCCCGGGCTCGAAGACTTTCTCAAGCCGGGCACCGGCGTCTGGACCATCGATCACCTGCGCGCCGCGTCGGTCGAGGAGCTTGCCGGGGCGCCCGTGAGCACGCTCATCGAGTGCACGGATCCCCGCTGGCTTCACGTGAAGGATCCGGTTGTCTACCGGCCCGGCAACGGCGACACGGTGCTCTATTACTGCACGCACCCCTTCAGCTGGTCGAGCGCCAACACCGGAATGGCGGTACGGCCGGCGGGAAGCAGCAGCTTCGGCGACCCGGACTACGAGCGATTTTCGCGCGGCTTCACCTGGGACGTCGCGGCAAGCCGGGTCACCTCGCTGTGCCCCATTCCCCGAGTCGGCGCCTTCGCCGCTTTTCAGGAGCCGGTACTTCTCTTTTACGACGGCGCCGAGTCGATGCGCCGGTACGAGGAGCACGCCTCCGCGGTGCACCGGCCCAGAGGCTACTCCTGCGAAGAGCTCGGCGGCGCGGCCTACGCCGATTCGGCGGAGTCCGGACGCATCGAGCGGCTGTCGCAGACGCTGCCCGATTTTGTCAGCCCGAACGGCACAGGCTGCAGCCGCTACGTTGACGTCCTCGTGACCGGCGACGGCTACTACGTCACCTGGCAGCAGTCGCAGCCCGACCGGTCGCAGCCCCTTGTGATGAACTTCGTACCGAGGGACGAGGCGGAGGCGCTGCTGCGCTAGCGCAGCAGCGCTTGCACGTTGCGTTACTTCTGCGCGAGCGGTTCGATGATATCCGATGCCGGATAGGACGAGGGGATCAGTCCCATCGTGGCCATCCGTCGGATCGAATCCTGATATCGCGCGGTGTCTATATAGCCGTAGCCGTTCGGCGATTGCCACAGGTCGGCAGTGGCGCCGAGGGCACTGGTGAGGAAGGGCCGCTGGCTCGCGTCGGTGCCGTTGATGTACTTCATCGCGATGGTGACCGATTCGTCGGGATGGGCGGCGGTGTACTCCATTGCCTTTCTGGTTGCCGCAAAGAACCGCGCAAGCACCGCCGCGCGCTTTGCCAGGTCCGCTTTCGAGCTTATGAAGGACGAGCTCACCAGATTCGAAAAGCTCATCACATCCCACTCGTTGATCGGAACGTTCATCTCACGAAGTTTCACCGTCTCGTTGGTGACGAACACAACCGCGCCGGCGATCTTGTTGCTGAGAAGGGCGGGAATCTGCGTGTAGCCGATCTTCTCGACGTGCACCTTGCCCTTCAAGTTGTAGCGGTCGAGGAAAAGCTGCAGCCCGATGTAACTTGTCCCGAACAGCTCAGGCACACCGATGGTTTTCCCGGCAAAGTCGGCAGGTGAGCTGATTTCTCCCTTCTTTGCGACGATCGCCACCGGATAGCGCTGGTAGTACTGAAACGCAGCGGCAAGCGCAAGCCCTTTGGAGCCTGCGATTATGAGCTGGTCGGAATCAGCGAGCCCAACGTCGATCTTTCCGGCGAGCAGCAGCGAGTAGATGTCCATTCCAAACCCGTACTCGATGTTCAGATCTATTCCGGCATCCTTGTAGAATCCCTTGTCCATGCCGACGTAGAGCGGCGTGAACTGAATGTTCGGAATGTAGGCGATGGCCAGTTTTACCTGGTCGAGCTGCTGCGCGTGCGCGAAGGGAAGCACGGCCGTCATGAGCAGCAGAACCAGTCCGGCCAGCTTCGGCGTCGATGCCCGCGGCCGGGTAAGCCAGTCGGCGACCTTCGCAACCCTGATGGTAGAACCACGTGAATGCATATTCATCTCCTTGAACCCATACGTCTTCTTTTCTGAATAATCGCGAACACTGCACTCGCTATGCCGAAGTAGGAGAGCCCGAGGATGCCGAGCCAGAGCAGGCCGACGAACATGAGCTCCATATCGAAGTTCGCTTTCGCGAGATTGACGAGCGAGCCGAGCCCCTCCTGGCCGGAGACGAACTCTCCGACCACCGCTCCGATCACTGAAAAGGTTATTGAAACCTTGATTCCGCTGAAGATCACCGGAAGAGCCGCCGGCAGCTCGAACTTGGTGAAGGCGCGTCCGCGCGACGGTTTGTAGAATCGAACGAGCGTACGCACACGTTCCTCCGCAATGTGGATAGCGGAAATGTTGTTTATCAGCATCGGGAAGAACATCAGTATTACGGCCGTGACCACCTTGGGGGCAAGGCCGAAGCCGAACCACAGCACCAGAAACGGCGCGAGCGCCACCGCCGGAATGGTGTTGAGCGAAATGAGGTGCGGCATCAGCAGGTTCGATGCAACCTTTGATTTCGCTATTCCGTAACCAAGAACGAGCGTGAGGACGAACGCTATCAGAAATCCCAGCGCCGACTCGTAAACAGTTGCCGCAAGATTGGGCAGAATCGAACCGTCGGCAAGTGTTGTGATGAATCGCCTGAGAATCGCGGCGGGGGCCGGGAATATGTAGTCAGGAATCTTGAAGTAGCTCTTTATGAGCGCGAGCAGGAAGAAGATTGCCACCGCTTCGACCGGTACGAGCCAGCGATTGTAGCTTCTTTTCAGGCTTCTCCTGAGCCGGTCTCCCACGCCCGTCCGGACCTTCTCCGGGCCCGCGTCGACCGAAGGTTCCGGACGCATGTTCCACAGTGCTTTCGCCTCCGCTCGAATTGAGTTGTCGACCCTCGATTCTGCAGGCGTGAGCGAAAACTGCTCCCGCATCTCCTTGCCGTTTCGCTCGATCCGCTCGGTCTTGATGATGCCTGCGGGTTTGTTCGACAGCACATAAACGGTGTCGGAGAGGAAGCAGGCCTCCTCGACCGAGTGCGTCACCATAACGACTGTCTGGTTGGTGCGCGCATGGATGTTCTTGATGAGGATATTCAGCCGCTCACGGCTTATGATATCGAGCGAGGAGAACGGCTCGTCGAGGACCAGAAGCTCCGGGCGGGTCACCAGCGCGCGTGCGATCTCCACCCGCTTCTTCATGCCGCCGGAGAGCTCGTTCGGAAACAGGTGCTCGTAGCCGTCCAGGCCGACCGTTTCGAGTATCTGAAGGGCGCGTTCGCGGACCTCTTCGGTCACCGGCATGCCGCGGGACTCGAACGGAAGAAGAACATTCGAGAGCGCATCCCGCCACTCGAGCAGGGAGTCATGCTGAAAGACGAAGGACCTGTTGTAGGTTCCCACCTGCACGGCGCCGTTGAAGTGCGAGTGCATCCCCAGAAGGATATAGAGCAGAGTGGTCTTTCCACATCCGGAGGGGCCGACGAATGACACAAACTGATTGCGCCGCACTTCGAATGAGATGTCGCGCAACACAGGATTTGTAAAGGCGAAATTCAGATTTTGAACGTTTATGAGCGTTCCATCTTCCATTCAACCGTCTCCGCGTATCCTCGTGGAGGGAATGGGAGAGGAGAAGATCAAGAAAGGATGTTACTAGACAGACTACTATCGACCGGAACACCTTTCTCTCTTCTCCCATCCAGACTTGCACTGTCGGTAACGGAATTTCACCGTTTCCCCCACTGGCGTGGCTGCCAGGGATAGCGGACTGTAACCGCCGGTTGGGATTTCTCCCTCCCTCGAAGAAAAAAGGTTATGAGTGATAGATACGATTTTGCCGGAGATTAGTCAAGTGATTCAACTTCCGTCCGAGGCCGGGGCAAGTCCCATCCCTGCCAGGAGCGCCTGGAATCTCGCGTCGCCTTCGAGGAAGCGAAGGGCAGGGTCGCGGATGTCCCACACAAGATTGATGTCATGGAGCTCAGCCGCCTTCTCGAGGAGGCCGAGCGTACGCTCCCGGTCGGGGAGTCCGGCATAGGCACAGGCGAGGAGAAACGGTGAGAGAAAATCGAACTCCCTGTCCGATTCAATGCTGTCTATGAGCGACAGGGCCTCCTGCCGGCGGCCGCTGGCTCCGAGAGCGTAGGCGCGAAAGCAGGCGGGCTCCAACCCGCCTCCGTTCTCTTCAGCCCGGGCGAGCGCTGCAATTCCTTCGGTGTATCTGCCCAGTGCCACAAGCGAAGTGCCCTTGACCAGGTCTCCCATCCAGAACCGCCGCTTCGTAGCGCCCGGCGTAGTACAGTCGTGCGGCGACATTGACGAGCTTGGATTGATGCTGAGCGCGGTTCTGAACTCCAGCTCCGAGCCCGCCCAGTCCCAATCGAACAGGTAGAGAACGAACGCGCGAACCACGTGCGGAGCCGAAAGGTTCGGATCGAGGCGGATCGCCTCCTGCGCCAGCTCGTGCGCTCTCGGCATCGCCTGATCTGGAGGCAGCACCCCGAATTGAGCCGCACCCCAGTAGCAGTCTGCAAGCGCCGAAATCGCGAGAGCGAAGTCCGGTTCGAGCGCGATAGCACGCTCGAACTGTGCCTTCGCTTTCTGTACGCTCTCCGCGGTTATCTCGTGATGCGTGTAGTAGAGTCCTTCCAGGTAGGCTGCGTAGGCTTCGGGACCGGCTGGCCCCGAGACCGACGCCGTCGGGACCGCACCTCCTGTCCGCAACCCGAGCGTGGTCGCTATAGCGTTCACTGTCTTCCGCTCGGATGCGAGAAGCTGTGCCGGGTCGCTGCTGTAGACCTTCGCCCAAAGCAGGTGACCGGATCGTCCGTCCAGCAGCCGAAGCTGAAAGGCCGGCTCTCCCTGTGCGGTCAGAGCTTCGCCAGCGAGAACATAGGATGCGGCGGACGCCTTTGCCCATCGCAGATAGGTTCTGTCATTCCCGTCGGCTTGCGACATCGGCTGCGGCCGGAGGACCCGCAGACTGTCTATACGTGACAGATCGCCCGCGACCAGCGTGATGAAGCCTGCCGCATATCGGGGCGAACCCCGGCCCTCCGTGGCGTCGCCGGGCAGCGGTACCGCGACGGTCTGCGGGCCCGGACTGATCCGCGGCACCACGCTGAGCCCGGTGAGAAGGCCGATCGTGATAAGCGCTGCGAGCACAACCGGAAGCGCAGTCCACCCTCTCGGCCCTCGCGTGTCATCGCGCGCCGGTCCCATCCGTGTCCTCCGGCGACGAAGGTTATCTGCCAGATGGACAGTCTCGCGTTCAGGCTCCGAATCGAACTCCCAGCGCAGTATATCCGCGCACCGTTCGAACTGGTGCAGTGCAAGCGAAGTTTCGCCCGCGTCCGCGTAGAGGCTCATGAGATTGCGGTGCGCGCTCTCGTCGAACGGATCGATTTCGAGCCTGCGTCGCGCGAGACCGATGGCCGCAGCGGTGTTGCCACTTGCTCTCAGCTCGTCGATCCGGGCGTCAAAAAGAATGATTGCGTCCGCACGAAGGTTTTCCGCCTGTCTCAGCTGCCACTCGGTGAAGTCGGAGCAGTCGGGAAGGGTAAATCCCTTGAGGAACTCACCCCGGTACAGATCGAGCGTGTCCTCGCCGTCCGGCGGCGAGGCAGCCGGTGGCGGGGCGCCGGCTGCCTGTTTCGCCATGCACGCCGCAGCCGTTGTATGGACCACCTGCGCATCCACCGACACCTCCGCTTCCGGTGAGAGCATTATCCGGTCGGCTTCGGAGGAGAGAAGTGCTTCGCCGGTCAGGCTCTGAATCAGCGAGAGAGCCCTCCGCAGGGATGCGCGCGCCTCCGTCTGACCCTGCTGCGGCCAGAAAAGCGTCGCAAGATAGTCCCGGCTGTGCCACTCGCGGGTCAGCGCCAGGAATATCAGGAGAGCAAGGGTTTTTTTCCGCCCGAACTGCAGAACTCCGGTGTCTCGTATGACGAGCGGCGGACCAAGCACCGAAATCGTAACCATCTCTTTCCCCTCATCATAGGTCGGATCGAAAAAAATGCTTGTGGAACGATTCTGTGACGCTTTCCGGGACGGTCCGGGGACGGCCGGCAGCTACCCTGCAGGAGAATTTCGAGACTGCAGGAGGTCCGTATGCGCAGAACATGTACCAGTTTGTCCGCGGCCGCGATCATTGTGATTCTCGCCGGCGCCGCAGTGTCCGCAGGGGCGCTTCAGGTGTCCGGCATTGCAGGAATGGCCGCCCGTGGGGACCTTGCGGGGTGTGCTGCCAGTATCCAGCGCGGGGAGAACGTCGACGCGGTGTCGCCGGGCGACAACCTTCGGCGAACGCCCCTCATGCTTGCAGCAAAGAATGGGAACGCTGCGGTAGCGAGCTTTCTGCTCGAGCACGGCGCCGAAGTGAACGCGAGAGATTTGCACCGGACAACGGCAATATACTACGCCGCAGAGGCGGGATACCCCGACATAGTCGAGCTGCTCGTCGACCACGGTTCCCAGCTCAATCCGCACATCCGCTTCGGTGACACGCCTCTCATCGCCGCAACGCGGGAAAATCACATGGAGGTGGTTCAGATCCTTCTTGCCGCGGGGGCCGATCCGTCGATTCGCGCCCGGGATACATCGGAAACTCCGGCGGCTCTTGCCCACCGTCTCGGCCATATTTCGATCGAGCAGCTTCTCACTCGCGTCGCAAGCGGCGGTTGCTTTTATCCGGCGCCTATTCCCGATGACTCATCCACATCAGTCGGCAGCTACACAACGGACATGCTCATGTGGCCGGTTCCGCTCAAGCGTAACGAGCCCTGATCACGGCCATGGCTCGCGGGCGGTAGCTCTCTGCAGGAGTTGCCGCCGGCAATCCTCTTCATTATGTTTATGAGGTGCTGACCTTCACCGGAAGCGCCTGATGCATCAATTCTCTCCCGCCATGACGGGGCCCGATCTCCGGCCCGCCTGTGTGACTGTCACACACAGACCCACTCCAATTCATTGTTACAGAAAGGAACACGTTATGCTACTCGAAAAAAAGAGGCTGTGGCTTCCCGCGCTCGTGCTCGCGGCGGGCCTTCTCTCGCTTGCCGGCTGCGCGACACAGAGCGCCGCACCCGCTGCGTCGTCGTCCGGCCCGGCGGCAAAAACCAGCTCCGTCGTTCAGACGACGCTCGCGAACGGCCTGAAGGTCGTCGTGGTGAAGGACCCGCTTGCACCGGTTGTCACCCAGCAGATCACCTACTTTGTCGGCGCAAAGGAGTCGCCGAAGGGGTTTCCGGGCACCGCACACGCTCAGGAGCACATGATGTTCCGAGGTGCACCTGGACTCTCCGGCGATCAGCTGTCGCAGATTTCTGCCCAGCTCGGCGGCAACATGGACGCCTACACCACTGAAGACACAACCAGCTACTATTTCACGGTGCCGGCATCGGATCTCGATGTTACCCTCAAGATCGGCGCTTTGCGGATGTCGGGCGTGAACGACGCCCAGTCCGACTGGCAGAAGGAACGTGGAGCGATCGAGCAGGAGGTGGCGCAGGACAATTCCAACCCGCTCTACGTGCTCGAGTCGAAGGCTCAGGCGGCAATATTCGCCGGCACCGCCTACGAAAACACCGGCCTCGGGACAACGCCCTCGTTCGACAAGACCTCCGCAGCGATGCTGCAGAAGTTCTACAATACCTGGTACGCTCCCAACAACGCGCTGCTGGTGGTCGCCGGCGACGTCGATCCGGCGGCTGTGACCGCAAAGATCAAGGAGCTCTACGGTTCGATTCCGAGCAAGCAGCTCCCCGCGCGGCCCTCCTTCAGCCTCGGCGCGGTGACCCCTCAAACCTTTTCTTCGACCACCGACCAGCCCTACGGCATCTTCGCCTTCGTGTTTCGCATGCCGGGCTACCAGAGCGCTGACTATCCGGTCGCCCGGCTTACCGCGAGCGTGCTCGATGCGCGGCGCGGAGCTCTCACCGAACTCGCCTACGAAGGCAAGACGCTCAACTCCGGTTTCAGCTACCAGGCGATGGTGAGCGCGGGCTATGCCTACGCCTGGGCGGCCTTTCCTGCCGGTACCGACCCTAAGAAGGTCGAACAGGAGGTCAGGGGCGCCATCGAGAAGGTGAAGGCCGGTGTACCGGCCGATCTCATCACCGCCGAGCGCGACCGGACCGTCCTCGAAAACGATCTGCAGCGGAACTCGGTATCCGGGCTCGCGCGCGCGTGGACTGCAGCGGTGGCTCTGCAGAACCGGAGCTCGCCGGCCGAGTCCGCAGGCCTTCTGGAAAAGGTGAGCGTGGCTGATGTTCAGAAAGAGATAGGCAAAATACTCGACTTCAGCCACGCCATAACGCTGGTACTGACCCCGACCTCTGCAAGCGGCGGCAACGGCGGCGGTGGACAGGTCTTCGGCGCGCCCGAATCGTTCGGATCCACCGCGCAGCAGGAAGTTCAGCTTCCCGACTGGGCATCCACGGCGCTGAAGAAGCTTCCCGATCCGCGGCCGCACTTTCATCCCACCATCTACGACATGGCGAACGGGGTGAGGTTGATCGTTCAACCCATCGCCGGCAGCCATGCGGTGAGCCTGTACGGAAGCGTGCACACCAACGAAGATCTTCAGGCGGCCAGCGGCAAAGAGGGCGTGCAGGATCTGATGAATACGCTCTTCGAATGGGGTCCGAAGGACATGACCCGGCAGTCGTTTCAGGCGGCGATGGACTCGCTCGGTGCAGACTTTTCGGCAGGGACCTCTTTTCAGCTGAACGTTCTGCCCGCGAGCTTCGACAAAGGGGTGAAGCTCCTCGCAGATGACCTCCTCAACCCGGCATTTCCGAGCGACGCGTTTGCCTCGCAGCAGGCGCTGCAGGCGCGTGATGTCGCCGGACAGCTCTCGAGCCCGGTCTACACCTTCCGCCACAAGATAAACGACTCGCTCGTCCCCAGAGGAGATCCGTCGACCAGACGTCCCACACCGGAATCGATCCGTTCGCTCACCCCGCCCGACCTGCAGGATTACTATCGGAAGGTGATGCGGCCCGATGAAACCACCATCGTCGTCACGGGCAATGTCGATGGTCCGGCCGTCAGAAAGGTGATCGAGAAATATTTCGGAGACTGGAAAGCGCAGGGTCCGAAGCCCAACCTTCACTACGCGCCCGTGCCGCCCTCAAAAGCGCAGCAGGTGCTGGTGCAGGACCCGGTCCGGCAGCAGAATCAGGTGGTGCTCGCAGAGACTCTGGACCTCACCTACGACGATCCGGCGCACTATGCGGTATCGCTGGGAAATGACTTTCTCGGCGGCAGCTCCTTCGCAAGTCCTCTCTACCGCGAGCTTCGCGTAAAGCGGGGGCTCGTCTACTATGCGGGATCTTCCGCGTCGTTCGGGAAGACGCGAGGTTATTTCTACATCGATTTTGCAGCCTACCCGGATAAGGTCGCCGAAGCGAAGCAGATCGCCCTTCAGGTACTGAAACAGATGGGCGAGTCGCCGCTTTCGGACCAGCAGCTGCATCTGGCCAAGGCGTCGCAGCTGCGCCAGATCGAGCTCTCAAACGTAAGCGTCAGCGACGTCGCGCACAGCTGGATCGGCTACAGCGAGGAGGGACTCTCGCTCGACCGTCTCTACAAGGTGGCCGCCCACTATCGCTCGCTGACGGCGGAGCAGATACGATCGGCTTTCAGCAAATACGTAGACCCTTCGAGACTGTCGGAGATGGTACTCGGCAAGCCCGCCGGCAAGTAGCGGCGGGCCTCCTGCCGGACTTTCCGGTTTCGAATTGACACGGCGCGCCTGCGGAATTAGTCTGTAGCCACAGTTCCTACACACAGATTTCTCCGGAAGGATGGCTATGAGGCGGACATCAGGCGCACCCGTCGTGGAAGGCGACACGTTTTCACGTCGGATCACGAGACTTCTCTATCATTCCCGCGATGCAGCCCGTGGTCCCTCACGTGTCGGTGCCTTTCTAGGCGACTCGCAGCTTCACCGCATGTTCGAGACGATCGGCACTACCTACGACGTGCAGAATCATCTGCTGTCCGTCGGACGCGACCGGCATTGGCGCCGCATGCTCGCCGACCTCATCGGCCGCGAGCCGGTAGCTTCGGTAGTCGACATGGCAACCGGGACCGGTGACGTGGCGATCGAGCTTGCCCGCAGATTTCCGTCGGCACAGATCGCCGGAATCGACTACTCGCAGAAGATGCTGGCGGTGGCGGCGTCGAAGCTTGCCCACACGCGTAACGCGGCAATTCGCGGCCGGGTGCGGCTGCTCCAGGCAGATATCCGCGAAACCGGGCTGCCCGCCGAAGGCGCCGACGTGGTTACCATCTCCTTTGCGCTGCGCAATCTCGAAGACAGGCTTCCGGCTCTCGACGAGTTCCGGCGGCTGCTCCGACCGGGCGGCAGGCTTTTCATAATGGAGTTTGCGCTTCCCGAGACTCCGATCGTCGGCAGGGCGTACCGCCTCTATTTCGACCATCTGATGCCTCTTGCCGGGAACCTGCTGTCGAGAACGGACTATGCCTACACCTATCTGAAGGAGTCGGTCCACGGTTTCCCATCCCCGCCGGAGTTCGTCTCGGAGATCGAGCGATCCGGTTTTGCCGGGGTCAGGGCGGTGCCGATGACTTTCGGATTGTCCACCATCTATTGCGCGCGCCGTCCGGCGTGAAAGGAAACGACTGATGAAGACCAACTGGGTAGAGCGGCTGTGGGTGAACGGTCCCTGGCGATCGGCATTTCTTCTGGGTGAGGTGCGATTCTTCAAGCGGACGAGGGAGCTCGCCCGCGGTACCCGGGTCCTGGAAATCGGCTGCGGAAAAGGGGTTGGCGCCCGGCTGGTGTACAAACGGTTCGAGCCCGCAGAGCTCGATGCCGTCGATGTCGATCCGGAAATGATCAGGCGGGCGGAAAGGCAGTACCGTTTTCTTCCTCGAGACAGTGTGCACTTTGCGGTCGCCGACGCGCAGGAGCTCCCCTTCGGTGACGCGGAGATGGATGCAGTTTTCAACTTTGGAATCCTGCACCACCTGGAGGACTGGAACCGCGGCATCCGGGAGGTGGCCCGGGTTCTGAAGCCAGGCGGAACATTCTACTTCGAAGAGATCTATCCCGAGCTCTACGCAGGGCCGATTCTCAAACACATTCTGGTACACCCGACCGAAAACAGATTTCATGCGGCCCAGTACAGGGCGGCGCTGGAAGAGGCGGGACTGCACATCCTTGACGGGTATCACGAGTCGAAGTACGCGATTCTGGCTGTGGCCGTCAAGGACGGTGCGCGATGAGGCTGCGCTACTTCTTCGCGCTCTCGCGGACGCCGCATGCAGTGCTCGATCTCGCCGCCCCCGCCGTGACCGCACTTTTGTGGACCGGCCGTCTGCCCGAGCCGTGGATCGTGGCTGTCGGTATGGTCACCGCCTTTGCCGCCTACACTGCAGTCTATGCGCTCAATGATCTGGTCGATTGCCGGAGGGACGCAGGCCGCGCTGCCGGATGCCCCGATCCGGAATCCGATCTGGACGCCGCTGTGCAGCTTCATCCGGTCGCCCATGGCTGCATCAGCTTCGGTGCGGCACTTGCCTGGACTCTATCCTGGGGCGCAATAGCCTCCGTGGGCGCCTTCCTTCTCAATCCGGTATGTCTTGTGATGTTCCTCGTCGCCTGTCTCTTCGAAGCACTCTACTGCACGCTCGGCGGCGTTACCCCCTTCCGCACGCTCATCGCCGGGCTCGTCAAGAGCGCGGGCCCTCTTGCCGCGATTCTGGCAGTAGATCCTTCGCCCGTCCCCGGAAGGTTTCTGCTGTTTTTCGCCTGGGTTTTCCTCTGGGAAATCGGCGGGCAGAACATACCGAACGATCTGGCCGACGCCGCAGAGGACAGCAGGCTCGGGTTCCGTACCGTTCCCGTGTCGCTTCCCCCTCTCTGGACCGGAATAACGACCTTCGGGGCGCTGCTCGCGACGGTGCTCATCAGCGCAGTTCTCGCCGCACGCGAGGCGAACCTCGCGGGTGCCGCCTTTGCGCTGCTTGCGGTGCTCGTCGGTACCGGACAGCTGCTGCTGCCGGGGGCACGCCTGCTGCGGGCCGCAGACCGGAGGAATGCGCTGCGCCTGTTCAATCGCGCGAGCTACTACCCCCTGGGAATGCTGCTGGTCGCTGCCGCGCGGATTTCTCTGCGTCTCTGAAGCGCCCGGAAGCCGGAGCCCGTAACCCGAAACACGGAAAAAGAGCTTGAAGTCCTACCCGAAACCTTGTATACTCTCGCAATCTGGACTGGCGTCCGGTGCTGGGATCCCATAGAGCATCGGACGTGCAGAGATTGTGTTAATGTACGTGTAGTGTGCCTGGTATCCCGGTGTATACGGAAAGACGCGAGATATTTGTCGTTGATGAATTCCAGAAAACAAGTTAATGGGGACCAGAAACCCCGGAGAATCGTTCATGGCTAATAAATTGTACGTTGGAAACCTCAGCTACAGCACGGAATCCGACAGCCTTCATCAGCTCTTCTCGCAGTACGGCGAGATCGTCTCGGTAAACGTAATCACCGACCGTGACACCGGACGGCCGCGTGGGTTTGGTTTTGTCGAGATGGCTACCGCAGACGCCGCACAGGCAGCGATCGCCGCACTCGACGGCACCGAGCTCGATGGCCGCAGACTACGCGTAAACGAAGCGCAGGAGCGCTCCCGTCCTCGTTTCTAGTCGCTTTCCGGCAGATTCTGCCGGGTGACTGACCAACGAAAATAGCCCGGGCAGCATCGGCACCTCAGGGTCCGGATGCCGTCCGGGGCTGCTCTTCACACCTGCCGGCGATTCTTCTCTGCCTTTCATCATGCATACTTTACGTGTGACATCGCTTCGCGAACGTTCCGGGTTGCTCCGGAACGGAGCGAGGCAAGCAGTGCTGCACCGAAAGCCGCCTCTTCCGCATGCCGCGGGACAAGAATCGCGTCGCTTCCAAAGGTCCGTCCGAGCCGGTCGCGAACGGCGGGGTTGTTTCTAACCGTGTTTCCCGAGCCTACCAGTATCTGGTGATTTCGCCGCACATCCTCCGGAAGTAGGGCGTAGAGCTCGTGCAGCTCGCGTGCCATTCCGTCCATGAATCCGGCGGTAAGACGCGCCGGTGTGAAATTTCGCAGGGTAATATTCTCTATCTTTCCTGCCGCGACCTTTCCGTCGCCGCGTGAGCCGGCGAACCGTGTGTCCACCGTCGGTCCTCCCTCGGCCGCCGTTTCGGCGCTCACAATCCGGTTCATCATCTCATAGACATCGATCCCCCCTTTGCAGCCCGAAAGCTCGACAACGGCCCGGTAGAATTCGGCAAGAAGAGCGAGACTTTTCCCTCCACTCAAGGTGGCGCCGACAACGAGAAACCCTTCCGGGAAGGGTCGGGTGTCGAGACCGGGGACAAGGTCCGGCGTGGTGCGGAAGAGCGAAATCTGACCGCTCGTTCCAAGGTTGAGCAAGAGCGACGCGGCGGGGTCGCGGATCGCACCGAGAAAGCTCGCCTGGTTGTCGCCGACGGTTCCGGCGATGAGCATTCCATCCTTCCCCTTCCTCACCAGCTCGCTCCCCTGTGCGAGATGTGGGAGAATCGACGGGTCGATCCCCAGTCGTTCGATTGCGGAATGATCGAAACTCTGCTCTGCCGGAAGATAGACTCCCATCCCCGCCGCATTAGACGGATCGGTGACCGGAGCACTCTCGCCGGCAAGCCGCATAGCAGTGTAGTCCATTATCGTGCAGATTCGCCGTGCATCAGGCGGAACCAGTCCGTTGCGGCTGTTGTAGAAATGCGTCACCAGCCCGAAGCCGGTGGAAAGAGGATGCCCGGCGAGCGACGAGGCCTCTTCCGCGTAGGTTTTCCCGTTGCCGAAGGGCAGGGCACCGCGCCGGTCGAGCCAGGTGTAGAGCGGCGAAATTGCTTCTCCCTCTGCGTCGACGTAGAGAATTCCGTGCATCTGACCGGTAACGCATACGGCGTCGGCCCGGTTGCCGCCCGACTGCATTTCGGCGAGCATCTCGCCTGCCCGCGTCACGATCTTCTCCGCATCCTGCCGGTTTTCCCACGGATTCTCCGCGGGTGTCTCTACGCCCGAGGCCGATGAACCGCTCCAGATCGCTTCGTCGGCATCGAGATCGAAGAGCACGCCCGAGATCGAGGTCGTTCCAAGGTCAATTCCCGCAAATCTCATTCTTTCACCTCGAGTCGATTATACAGGGCAGGGCGCTTTAGTTCGATTCCCGGCGTTCCGGTTCGCTTTGCACCATGTATTCCTTGCCGTCCGCAACTATTGCGGGTAAGATGCAATGCGAGGCCTCACATGTCAGACAGCGGTCAATCCCGCCGCCCGATTACCCAGCGAAAGAAGCGCGCGCAGGAGACCAGAAAACGCATTTTCGACAGCGCGCTCGAACTGTTCCAGGAGCGCGGTTATGACAACGTCAGTGTTGACGACATCGCGGCGCGTGCCGGAACGGCAAAGGGATCCTTCTACACCTACTTCGGTACCAAGAGCGACATCATCATCGAGGAGTTCCGCAGCCTGGATGAGTACGCGCAGGAGATTCTCGGCAGTCTTCCGGCGGAATCGACCGCCTCGGAAAGGCTCTCCGTCTTCGTAAGCCGGCTCCTCGACTACTACTACACCAGGGTTGGGCACCAGACGCTCGGCATTCTCTACATCAACCAGCTCTCCTCGAGTGAATCGATGCGCATAGTCGGGGCGCCGGGGCGCCCGACCGTCGATGCGATCGAGGTCCTCATCGAAGAGGGGCAGCGCGGCGGTGAGTTCGTCCGTGAGACGGATCCGACGACGCTTGCCGGCTGGGTAAATCGCGCGATGCGCGGGCTCTACGTCGACTGGGCGGTCTCCCGCGGCGCGTTCCACCTCCCGAAAGAGGGGATGAGGTACTTCTCCGCAGTGATTCTGCCGGCATTGCGCGTGAAACATTCTTCCTCTTGATTCCCACAATTTCGAGCACCTTCTCCTCGCACAAGTCTTCAAGAATTGTTACATTTGTTCTTGTTGCTTGATCCAATGTTCACCGGAGGTTACATGAAACGCGAGGACATGGCGGCGAAGGCCGCCGATGGAAGCGGTGGCTGGGACGTCGTCATAATCGGCGGCGGGGCGACGGGTCTGGGCATAGCAGTCGACGCGTCGCTGCGCGGCTATCGTACCCTTCTGCTCGAGCAGCACGATTTCGCCAAGGCCACCTCGAGCCGCAGCACCAAGATGGCGCACGGCGGGGTCCGCTACCTTCAGCAGGGCAATCTGGGCCTGGTGATGGAGGCGCTCCGCGAACGCGGAATCATGGTACGGAACGCGCCGCACCTCGTGCACAGTCTATCGTTCATCGTCCCGACCTACCGGTGGTGGGAACAGCCCTACTACGGAACCGGACTCAAGCTCTACGATATGCTCGCGGGGGATCTCAGCCTCGGAAGCTCCCGCTTTCTTTCACGACAGGAAACGCTTGACCTGCTTCCCAACGTCGAACCGCGGAACCTGTTTGGCGGGGTCCTTTTCCACGACGGACAGTTCGACGACGCGCGGCTTGCGGTGAACCTGGCTCAAACCGCCGCGGAAAACGGTGCCGTGCTCCTGAACTACGCCCGGGTAGTCGAGCTCCTGAAGCGTTCCGGCCGTGTGTCGGGCGTCCGTTTCCAGGACGTCGAGACGGGCGTCGAGCAGGAGGTGCAGTCCAGGGTTGTAATCAACGCGACCGGCCCCTTTACCGACGCGGTGCGCAGGCTCGACGACGCCGACTCCCGGAGCATCATTCGTCCGAGCCAGGGAGTGCACCTGGTTCTCGGGCGCTCATTCCTGCCGGGCGAGGCGGCCCTGATGGTGCCCAGGACGACCGATGGTCGGGTGCTTTTCGCGGTTCCCTGGCACAACCGGTTGATAGTGGGCACCACCGATACCCCGGTCGATGCACCGGCGCTCGAGCCGCGTCCGCTCGACCGGGAGATCGACTTCATCCTCGAGAACGTGCGCCGCTATCTCACCCGCGACCCGGAGCGGACCGACGTGCTCGCCGCCTACGCCGGAGTTCGGCCGCTCGTGGCCTCCGGCGGCAACGGACGCACATCGGCGATAAGCAGGGATGAGACGATTCTGGTTTCGCGGTCGGGGCTGGTGACGATTGCCGGAGGAAAATGGACCACCTACCGGAAGATGGCGGAAAAGACGGTCGACCGGGCAGCTTCGGTTGGCGGTCTCGATGAGCGTCCCTGCCGGACCGCGGCACAGCGGATCCACGGGTATCTGTCGGACCCCGGGGAGCGGGATGATCTGGACTTCTACGGCAGCGACGCTGCGGTCGTACGCCAGATCGCCCGGTCCACGCCGGCGTTGGCAGGGCAGATTCATCCGAGGCTGCCTGTAATCGGCGCGCAGGCAGTCCATGCTGTGCGTGAGGAGATGTGCCGGACCGTCGAGGACTTTCTTGCGCGGCGCACCCGCTCGCTGCTGCTCGATGCGCGCGCGAGCATCGAGGCAGCGGAGACGGTGGCGACGATTATTGCAGGGGAGCTGGGCCGAGACGGATCCTGGTGCAGGCGCGAAACGGCGGCGTTCAAGAGCCTCGCGGAGCGATATCTGGTCGGATGAGCGCAATATCTGTGGTTCTTCCGTAACCTTTGTCCTTCTGCGCGGTTTTTTTAGTAATGCACGGTGCTTCAAACCCCGAACCCCCGCAGAGTCGTTGGCACTGCGGGGGTTCCCTTTTGTCGGACACCTAACCCGCCTTTGTCCCGAGCAGTTCACGTGCAACACGCCGCATAGCCTGCGCCGCGGCGCTCAATTCCCCTGTCTCGCGCCGGGCAATCAGCAGCGTGCGTGAAGGGGTCGGCGGCGCGATGTCGGTGTAGGCAGGGCCGTGCTCCTTCCGTACCATCTGCGGGACCACGGTGATTCCCAGTCCCTCTTCAACCAGCCGCTGCACCGTCTCGATCTCATCGCTTTCGTAGACCACCCGCGGAGCAATGCCGGCCGCGGCGAGCGCTTCGGTGACGATGCGGCGGTAGCCGTGGCCGCTCTTCATCAGAATGAAGGGCTCCCCGGCGACCGATTCGAGGGGTACGGAGCCCCGCGTCGCCAGACGGTGCCCGGGTGGCAGCGCGAGAACGAGCGGCTCGCGGAAGAGCACCTCTGAGGCGATCCCCGTTCCCAGGCCCGCCTCGTCGATTATGGCAAGGTCGATCTCGAACTCCCGGAGCGCCCCGGCAAGCTGCGGGGAGGATGCCTCCTTGAGGGTTACGTGGACGCCGGGATGGGCGCCGAGAAAGGCGCGAAGGAGCTGCGGCAGCAGGTAGGCGCCCGTGGTCGGGAGGCAGCCGAGCGCGACGCTGCCCCGCGTGAGGCCGGACAACTCCTCCAGCTCCCGCCGTCCCGTCTCGAGCCGGCGCAGCGCTTCGGCCGCATGCGGCCGGAAGAGCGACCCCCGCTCGGTCAGCCTCGCCCCGTGCCGACCCCGTTCGAAGAGCGGTCCCCCGAGCTCGGCTTCGAGCTTGGCGATCTGTGCCGAAAGCGACGGCTGAGATACGTGGCAGAGGTCGGCGGCTGCGGTAAACGAACCGGAAAGCGCGACGGCCAGAAAGTAGCGGAGCTGGTGTATTTCCATAGTCTTGTCCTATATTATTTATAGATAATATATCTTTTACAAATGGATGGAAAGACGGTATGATAGCCACATCCACGCAGCTGGAGGACTTATGGCAAAAGGAACTTTGTACAACAAGATATGGGACTCTCACTCGGTGGCGACGCTGCCGACGGGCCAGACCCAGCTTTTTATTGGTTTACATCTGGTTCACGAGGTAACCAGCCCTCAGGCCTTCGACATGCTTCGCGAGAAGGGACTCAAGATTGCCTATCCGGAGCGCACCTTCGCGACGGTCGATCACATCGTTCCCACGGCGACTCATCAGCGACCCTTCGCGGACGGCCAGGCGGAACAGATGATGAAGGCGATTGAGACGAACACCAGTGAGTTCGGACTCAAGTTCTTCAATTTCGGCAGCGGACGGCAGGGTGTCGTGCACATCATCGGGCCCGAGCTCGGACTGACCCAGCCGGGCATGACGATCGCATGCGGTGACTCGCATACCTCGACGCACGGAGCCTTCGGAACGCTCGCCTTCGGCATCGGGACCTCGCAGGTCCGCGACGTGCTGGCATCCCAGTGTCTCGCGATGGACCCCATGAAGGTTCGACGCATCGAGATCAACGGCCGCCTCGGCGCCGGGGTAACACCAAAGGATGTGATCCTCTTCATCATCAACCGGCTCGGGGTGAAGGGCGGGCTCGGCTATGTCTATGAGTACGCAGGCGACGTGTTCGACGAGATGAGCATGGAGGGCCGCATGACGGTCTGCAACATGTCAATCGAAGGCGGCGCGCGGGCGGGCTATGTGAATCCGGACAAGACCACATTCGACTACCTGGAAGGCAGGGAATACGCGCCAAAGGGCGCCGAGTGGGACAAAGCGGTCGCCTACTGGCAATCGCTCGCTTCCGACGGTGACGCCGAGTATGACGATGTGGTTCGGTTCGACGCTGCGGACATAGAGCCGATGGTCACCTGGGGCGTTACCCCGGGCCAGAGCGTCGGCATAAGCCACCCTCTGCCCGACCCGGCGAAGGTCGAGGACGAGGGGGAGCGGAAATCGATGGAACTCGCATTCCGTCACATGAAGCTCCAGCCGGGCGCCCGCATGGAAGAGACCAGAATCGATGTCGCATTCATAGGAAGCTGTACGAACGGCCGCATATCGGACCTCCGCGCGGCCGCGCAGGTTGTCCAGGGACGCCGGGTTGCCGAGGGTGTGAAGGCTTTCGTGGTACCCGGTTCGATGCAGGTGCGCGTCCAGGCAATCGCGGAGGGACTGGACAAGATCTTCACTGCCGCGGGATTCGAATGGCGTGAGGCGGGCTGCTCGATGTGTCTGGCAATGAACCCCGACAAGCTCACCGGCGACCAGATTTCGGCGAGCTCGAGCAACCGGAATTTCATCGGCCGTCAGGGAAGCCCGACCGGGCGAACCCTTCTCATGTCACCCCCGATGGTGGCGGCCGCCGCGGTCGAAGGGCACGTAACCGACATCCGTGGATTCAAAGCGGCGCCGACGTCCGCATCAGCTTAAGGAGCAGACCATGTCCAAGATCGTTCAGATAGAAGGGACTGCCGTCCCGGTCGTCGGTGACGACATCGATACCGACCGCATCATCCCGGCGCGATACCTGAAAGAGATAACCTTCAGCCGGATGGGTGAGTATCCCTTTTTCGACGAGAGGTTCAACGCCGACGGAAGCAGGAAGGATCACCCCTTCAACCGGCAGGAGCATCAGGGCGCGGCGCTCCTTCTGGCAAACTCCAATTTCGGCTGCGGAAGCTCACGCGAGCATGCTCCCCAGGCGCTCGCGCGCTGGGGAATCAAGGCGATAGTGGCCGAAAGCTATGCGGAGATCTTCACCGGCAACTGCACCATGATGGGCGTGCCCACCGTAACCGCTTCCGGCGAGGAGATTGCGCGGCTGCAGAAACTTGCAGCGGAAAAGCCTTCCACGCGGTTCTCACTCGATCTGGAACGGATGGTGCTGAAGGCGGGCGATATCGAAGTACAGGTCGCGATGCCTGACGGCAGGAGGAAGGCACTGGTTGAGGGAATCTGGGACAGCACGAGCCTGCTTCTGGGCAACGGCGACAGAGTGAAAGAGACTGCCGCGAAGCTGCCCTATATGGCGGGGCGCTACTAGCCCTGCGCGACGGCTCCGGCGACGAGTGTTTCCGCCTGCTCGACAAGCTCGTCGGGCAGGAACGGTTTGCTCAGGAATCCGACGTTATCGGCCGCGCACAGCTGCTCGAAGTCCCGTTCGGGATAGCCTGACATATAGAGAACCGGCACCCCGGGCTGCAGATACCCGAGCTTCCGTACGAGCGTCGGTCCGTTCATTCCCGGCATAACGATATCCGAGATGATCAGATCTATAGCGCCGTTTCGGGACTCGGCGAGCTTGATCGCTTCGTCCGGCGAAGAGGCCGAGACTACCTCAACTCCGCGCGAGCGGAGTATGAGCTGAATGATTTCGCGGACCTCGTTTTCGTCCTCGACGAGCAGGACGGTCTTTCGCCGCAGCGCTGATTCCTTCATGGTATCCTCTCAGGCAACCCGGCAACTCCTGCCTCGCGTATTCGCGCCGGGCGTTTGCTATTGGATGTCATATTACCACGTTTTAATAAAAAAGTCAATTAAGTCCAGCAGAGTTTTTGATTTTTCCCATCGTCGGTTTGTCAGGTGCCGCTCTCAGGTGCCGGCGTGTGCAATGTCGATGCGAATCCGCACCGACATTCCCGGCACGAGCCTGGTCCCCTTCGTCGAACCGGGGTCGTCGAGCGTGATGCGCACTGCGATGCGCTGCATCTGCTTGCTGAAGTTGGAGGCGCCTCCCGAGGGAGCTATCGGCGAAAAGTGATCAGCGGTCGTCGCCCCAACCCGTTCGACCCTTCCGGTGAAGGTCTTATCCGGAAGCGCATCGGCGTTGATCGTCACCGGCTGGCCTGGATGTACTAGCCTGATCCGCGTTTCGTCGATGTTTGCCGAGACCCATTCGTCCTTCAGATCGTAAAGGCTGAAGATTGTCTGTCCGGGGGTGACCACGTCGCCGGCGCTTCTCCATTTTTTCGCCACCACGCCGTCGAGCGGAGACTTCAACGTGGCATCGGCAAGGGTATCGGTGGCCGCCCTTTCGGCCGCTTCCGCCGCCTTCCTGCGCGATTCCGCCTGATCAACCCTGGTCTGCGCCTCGGCGGCCGCGGTCTTCACTTCGTCGTACCGCTGCCGGGATATCGCGCCGGCCTTGAGCTGGGCATCGGCGCGGCCAAGGTCCGACAGGGCGCCGGCAAGGTGGACCTGTGCCAGCTGTGCAGCCTGCGATGCCTCCTCGACCTTCACCCGGGCCTGATCGAGCCGGTCCGACAGTGCCGCGCTGTCAAGAGTCGCAAGTGTTTCACCGGTGCTCACCCGGTCGCCCGGCGCGGCCTTTACCTGCACCAGTCTGCCCAGGATCGTCGCGCTTACCGCCACCTGGTTTCCGTCGACGATTGCGTTGTCCGTCGAGACGTACCGGAGATCCTGCTGCCGGTAGAACAAGAGGATGGCGAGGATTCCGATAACTCCCACGGCCAGCAGGAGACCTATCGTCAGTTTTCGCGACATGATCTACTCCCCTGACGCTGCAGGGCCACCGGAGCCACGACCGCGTTTCAGAAGAAACGCCGGAACAAGTGCGATAAGGGTGAACGCTGCGGTAATAAGGAACACATCGTCGATAGCGTTCACGTAGGAGTTCTGGGTTACCATTCCGTTGAGCACAGCGATTGCACCACCCTTTCCCCGCGTGCCGCCTCCGAGGGCGGCGCTCAGCTTTGCGACCATCCCGGAGACTACGGGGCTCGCGGTGTTCAGTGCCGAGTTGATGTTTACCCGGTGCATCGCCTGACGGGTGCTGAGTATCGATGTGAGCACCGCGATTCCGAATGAACCGGCAACACGGCCGATGATGTTGGTGACTGCCGATGCCCTGGCGATGAGTGCGTCGGGAATGTCGGCGAGTGCCGAAGTCTGAGCCGGCATATTGGCAAGCGGCATCACCACGCCCCGTATCATCACCCAGATCACTACCGTCGACGTTGCGGTGACCACGCTGAGATTGTGAAACAGGTAGGTGGTCAGCGCAAGCAGAAGCACGCCGGTCACTACGAGAGGTCTTGGACCGATCTTGTCGTACAGACGCCCGATCACCGGCATCATCATGCCGGATACAAGGGCCCCGGGCATCAGGAGCATGCCGGTCTGAAACGCTCCGAGGCCACGGATGTTCTGCAGAAAGAGCGGCAGGTAGAAGAGCCCCGCGTACATGCCGACGGTGGTCACGACGATGAGGATGTTGGCCCACATGAAGGAGGGATACTTGAACACCCGGAGGTCGAGCAGCGGCTTCTTGGCGGTAAGCTCGATGTAGATGAAGAGGGCGAACGCTACCGCGCTCGTGAAAAGCAGCAGCACGGTGGGCTCGGCTCCCCAGCCCCAGTCTGCTCCCTTGCTGAGCGCGAGGAGGAGCGAAAACAGCGCAACCGACGAGGTGAGAGAGCCTCCGATGTCCAGCCTGCCCGGGTGGGCACTCTCGAACGCCGGGAGGAACGACCAGGAGAGCAGCACGCCGATCACGCCGACCGGCAGGTTGATGGTGAAGATCCAGCGCCAGTCGACATACTCAACGAGGTAACCGCCCAGGGTAGGTCCCAGTGCCGGCGCAACCAGCAGTGCAATGCCGAAAATACCCATCGCGCGACCGATGCGGTCGCGTGGAACCAGCCGGTAGACCATGGCCATGGTCGTCGGCATGATCATTCCGCCTCCCACCGCCTGGATTATCCGCGCGGCGATCAGAAACTGGAGGGAGGGCGCGGCTGCACAGAGAAGCGAGCCGAGGACGAAGACACCCATTGCGAGCATATAGAGGTTCTTCAGTCCCAGCCGGTCGCCGAGCCAGCCGGAGAAGGGGACGACCACGCCCAGCGCAAGCAGGTAGGCCGTGGCAACCCACTGAACTGCAGTCGTGTCGACGCCAAAGACATTCATCATCGTCGGAATGGCGACGTTGACGATGCTCGTGTCGAGAATCGCCATGAAGGCGCCTATGAGGCCTACCAGAACCGGGGCAAGCCAGTGAGCGGTCCGGGGTGACTTTGCAGGCTCGACCGCGGTTGTTGCGGTCTGTTGCCGGTCTTCCGTTCGGGTTGCGTCACTCACGGTCCGCCTCCTTCGTAGAAAGATCGGTAAGATCGTCGATCCAGGAGAGCTCCTGGAGGTTGCGATTCTCCCGATGCTCGACGATCCGTTTGATCCAGGGGGAGCTGTATATCTCTGCCAGGCTTTCCTGCCGCGAGCGCCGAAGGGCGACTCGCTTGCGCAGCACCTCACGGCGCCGCTCGAGGATGGCCTGTCTGTTGGTCCGGTTGATGAACTCGAAAAATGCTACACGCACGGTAAACTCTTCATCCTTTTCAGCCTCTGTATCGCCGAAATCGGAAATCATCTCCAGAAAGCGCTTTTCACCTTCCGCGGTAATTCTGTACATGTGACGAGACCGTTTCCCGCTCTGCTCACAATCCTCACGCTGTACCGCTCCCAGCTTCTCGAGCCGGTGAAGTGAGGGGTAGAGCAGGTTGGTATTGAGCTTGCGTGGACCGGTCAGGATCCTGTCGACGTGCTTCCTGATGTCGTAGCCGTGTCGCGGCGCGATCTTCAGGAAGGCAAGTACTATTAGATCTGTCAACATTGATTCTTCTCGCGAGACGCGATGACGCGTCGGATATGATAATTTATCTTATTCGGACGCCAACGGCAACAGCTATGTGATGATACGGGGCACCCGATCACGCTTGCCGGGGATCCTGCGGATATCGAAGCGGCCGACGGTTCTGGAAAACTACCGGAAATGGATTGACATTATCAGGTTTAGTGCTCTAATCACGTGTTCACTTTTAATAGAGTTTTAGTTCTATTCGGGGTGCCCGCCTTTCTTGAATGTTCTTCCTCACGGCACCCCTTTTTTGTGCTCTCAGGTCAACAACCCGCCGGCAACTTCCCCGGGGGCAACCTGCTCGCGGGAAACGTACGCCGCATCTGCCCGCGTTCGGAAGAAGGAGACCGCGTCCGCCACCTTGCCGGACAGCTCGTCGCCCTCTCTGTTTATGTCGACTATGCGCTGCACCGCCTGGTTGATCTGCGTCATGCCGGCGCTTATCTCGTTCACTGCACCGGTGACCTGCTGGTTGAGGTCATTCAGATTTGAAACCGCGAGCAGAATCTCTCTATTCCCCGCCCGCATCTCGGACGAGCCGGTTCGCACGGTATGAGCAATGTCGAGCATCTGCTCGAGCGCCGCTGTAACCGATTCGGCATGTCCCTCCTGCTCCTGCATCGTTTCGGCAAACCGGGAGACCAGCGTCCTCATGAAGTCGACACGGTCGTTAACCTCATCGAAGGAGAGGCTGGTTTCGTCGGAGGACCGCACGGTCTGTTCCACGAGACCGGCGAGCTTCTTCAGATTTTCCTTGATGCGCCGGGATTGCATGGAGGAGCTTTCGGCCAGCTTTCGAATTTCGGCCGCCACCACCGAAAAGCCGCTGCCCTCGGTCCGCGTGTGCGCGGCCTCGATCGCCGCGTTCATTGCGAGCAGGCTGGTCTGTCCGGCAACGTTCGCGATCAGCAGGTTTGCATCCGCAAGCAGCTGCGATGACTCGGCCGCCTCCCGCACGATGCGGGTCACATCCTGAATCCGGTCTTTGCCCTGCAGCGACGCCTGCACGAGCGCCCGTACCTCACCATCTGCAGTTCCGGAAAGCTCGATCAGTGACGTGCCGCCCGCAAGCATCTCGCGCACGATCTGAAAGGAGCTGTCGATGTGCTCCAGCTCCTTCTGTACCATTTCGTCAAGGGCGCCGATGTTCCTGGTCAGCTGCTCGACGGCGGCGGAGGTCTGCACGACGTTTGCGCTCTGCCCTTCCATTTGCGAGCGGCTGCTCTGCAGGTTGGCGTCTATCTGGTGGATGGCGGAGGAAACCTCCTCGAGCTCCTCGGTGAGCCGTCTTCGGCCGTTTCGCAGGTCTGCCAGGCTCCGGTCGATGAGGTCGACCCGGTGAGCGGTATTGTCCTGATAGTCGTTGAACCGTTCGATGAGCTCGCCGAGCTCATCTCTCGTTTCGCGAATCGCCCGTTCCGAAAGGTCGCCGTCGATGCCGCGTTGAATGGTCCGGGTGAACCGTCTGATCGGCGCAACGAAAAAACGGCTCAAGGTGACAACGTTCAGCAGCGCAACGAGGGCACAGAAGAGGCCGGCGACAATGTTGAGCGGCAACGTTGTCAGCATCCCTACGCGGCCGGATTCGACGATGGTGTCGCGAATGAGGTTGGTGACGACGAGAAACAGCGCGACCCCGACGAGAAGGCCCAGGATATTCATGGTGAGCTTCGACTGCATTCGCAGCGACGGCGAATCGCACAGAAGGGGCAGCGATACCGAGGCCTGCTCCGTCGAAAGCACCGCCGCATTGAAAAGAAAGGAGGTCACCATTATCTGGAATGCTGCCATCAGGACGAACATGTAGACCAGCGCGGACGGAAAATCGGTGCCGGCCGCCGCATACGCGAAGAGCGGAGCTGCCACAATGTGGACCGCCGACGCGGCAAGCAGCACCAGCGGAAGCCTGTTGATTCGGCGAACCGCGTTTTCAGCCGGGATCGGGCTCCGGTCCCCACGGCCGGGCTTGAGGCCCTCACCGCTCGCCGTGGTCACGGCCATTCGCCACGCGTAGGCGAGCCCGACGAGCGCGAAGATGATCTGGTATGCGAGCATTGCTGGGCTTCCAGCAATTCGCATGAGCTCTTTTATTGAAAGAAAACCGGAGACCACCGCAAAAGGACCGAGAAGCAAGATCGGGAAGAACACCAGTGCGAGCACGATCAACGAAATCCGGATCTGATAGGTCATATTCGTCATTCGCTACCTGCCTGAAAAACCGACTTCGGAGATAGGATAATGTCGGCCCTGTCAAAAGGCAAACGAAGTATCAACAAGCGTGTTGATAAATCGATCTAAATCATTCCAGGACCGGTCTTTAACATCAAAATCTTGTCAACGGCAGCGTAGGTTCTTTCAGGGCGTTGAACTGGGCGAGCGGCATCAACAGGCTTCTTTATACCACCCAGTGATTCGTTGACAACTGCGCGGACCGCGTCTAGACTGAGCGGAGGGGAACGAAATGCAGATTGGAAGCCCGCGATCCGTGATTTCGCACGTGTGGGCGAATTCCTATACGAAGCGGGTCATCTTTTACGTTACCGCGCTGGTCTCCGCGGTGGTAATTGTTGGCGCCGCTGCCTCCTACCTCGTGATGCGAAATCAGATCAGCAACATGGCCGAGAACCGCACGCTCCAGGAGCTTCACCGGACCGGCACCTCCTTCTCGACCATTTTCACCTCCTCGATAATTCCCGCGGCGGAGCAGCTGTTCGAAACCGCGGAGGTGAACAACCTGATCTACGGTAGCCACATATCGATGGCACAGCTTCTGACTGCGACGCAGTTCGTTGACCGGTTCAAGCTTGCGAATCCCCTGATCGATTCGATCGTCGTCTACAACAGCCAGCGCAACGTCATCTATTCCACCGAGTACGGACTTACCGACGCCGATGATCGCCGCAACTCCGCGCTGATGCGCATCTTCCGTCAGATCAACGATTTCAGGCTCTACCGTTTCATCCCGCGGCGCGACGGTGAAAAGAAGCTCTTGACGGTAATATTCGGTACGCGTCCTTATGTTGGAACCAGGCTCCTTGGAGGGCTCGTGGTCAACGTAAGCGAGTCCGCCGTGCGCAGTCAGCTGCTCGGCCGGTTCCGGGAGGATGGCTCCCGACTGACGATACTCGACAGCTCCGGCACCCTGCTCTCCGACAACGATCCTACTGCTTTCGGAACGGACGCGGAAAACGATCCCGTGCTCCGTCGGGTCGTTTCGATTGCCGGCGAGTCGGGTACGTTTACGATCCGGGACGGCAACTCCTCCCGCCTCGTCTCTTTCGTCCGCGAGCCGCTTGCAGGATGGACCTTCGTTTCTTCCACGCCGAGCCGCCTTCTCTTTTCAGGAATAGCGAGGTGGCGCAACGAGATCATCCTCATCTTCTCGCTCCTGCTGCTGCTCTCGATCTTTCTTGCGGTCACCGCAGGAAGACGGGTATCGGCGCCGCTAGGACGCCTCCTGCTGCAGGCCCGCGTTCTCCAGTCTGGCCTTTCCGAGCTCGGCTCCACCGACGCGCATCGCGACGATGTCGCCCTGGTTTCGGAAACGATGGATCTTCTCCAGAAACGCCTGCGTGATCTGTCCCGGTCGCGCGGAACGGGCGAGATCTCGCTGTCCCGTATCTTCGGAAGGGCACTGCTCGACCAGGCAGTCTCTGCCGAGGAACATGAGCGGCTGAGTGCGAGGCTATTCGATTCCGCTTCCGGGGAGGTGTGGATCCTAACCCACGTAGCTGACCGGGCCGAGCTTGTCGGTCTGGATTCGCGTTCACACCTTCCCGACATCTGCCGGGATCTCGCGCGGCGGCTGTCCGGTCTGCCGGAGGTACTTTGCGCGGTGCATGTCGAGAAATGCACGGTAGCGGCAGCGTTGGCAGCGGGCGGGGACGAGGTCTTCGGATTGCCGGTCGGCGTCAAGGAGCTGCTCGACAGTGTGGGCGCGAGCGGCGACATGACCTTCACTACCGGCGTAAGCGATCCGGTCGATGACTTCGACGAGCTTTCCTCTGCCTACGATGCGGCGGCAGAAGCCGTGCATCTGCGGTTCCGTCACGGCAGGGGAAAGGTTATCGTGCAGGAGGACCGGTTGAAGGCGACGGACGCCTATGCGCTTCCGGAGGGTGAGCTGCGCAGGCTTTCCGAGCAGGCAAGGCTGCTCAATGCCGGGGCGGTTGACGCGGTAATTCGCGAGCTTCTCGACGGAGTTCTGCCCTACCGGTACGAAGACTTCGTGTTTCTAGCGCAGCACATCCTGCACATCCTCGAGCGCGTCTTTGTCGACTCCGGCACCATGAGCGGACGCGACCTCGCAGAGTACCGGTCGCACGTGCTGAACGTAAAGTGGATTGAAACCGGCGAAGACGTGAGGGACCTTGCCCTCCGCTGGTACCGGCTTTTTGCCGACACGGTGCACGACGGCGATACAGAAAGGCTCTCGGCGCTCGTTGCGGACGTCAAGAAGGTCGTAGACCAGTCGCTCTTCGATCCCGACCTCAGTACCAAGAGCGTGGCAGGCCGGCTGAAATTGTCGGTCAACTACGTCCGAACCTCCTTCCGGAGCGCCACCGGCGACTCGATATCCAACCACATTACGCGGCTGCGCATCGAACGCTGCAAGGAGCTGCTCAAGAGCTCGAGCCTGCCGGTGAAGGAGATTGCTCAAAGTGTGGGATTCCAGAACTACAACTACTTTTTCACCCTCTTCAAGAAGCAGACCGGACGCACTCCGCAGGAATACCAGCGCCAGTTCATCATCATGTGAGGGAATTTGCAGTCCCTTTCATCGCGCAACTGAGCTTTCGTAGCATTTCATAGTATGCGGGAATCGAATACGCAGGGAAGAATGGATCTAAGACCGACGACACGTGCCGCCCTTGCGGGCTGCCGCGACCGTCAACCACGAAGGGGGTTCTACATGAAGATTCGTTTCCTTTCGAAGGGAGTTGTCGTGCTGCTGGCACTGCTTGCCCTGGCATCGATTCCTCTGTTCGCCAAAGGTGCTTCGGAACAGCCGGCCGCCAGTGCCGGGCCGACGACCATCACCTATGTCCTGTGGCAGGATCCGACCTACGCGAACATCATCCAGGCGTACAACGATGCGCAGTCGAACATTAAGGTCGATCCGCAGATCGTCACCTCGGCCGACTACGAGACCAAGCTGACCACCATGCTCGCCGGCGGCGTCTACATGGACGCCTACATGGAAAAGCGCCAGACCGACATGTTTGCACAGTATGCGAACGGCTACATCGAACCGCTCGACAGCTTCATAAAGAAGTACAACTTCGACACGAGCGGGCTGGAAAGCTACAAGGCTGCCGTCACGATCGACGGCAAGACCCTCGCGATCCCATTCCGCGGCGCACGCTATTACATCTACTACAACAAGAAGATGTTTGAGGCTGCCGGAATCGACACGCCTGACAAGTACGTACAGCGCGGCGAGTGGACCTGGAAGAAGTTCATGGAAGTTGCCGAAAAGCTCTCGAGCGGCGACGGCAAGAAGTACGGAGCCTTCTTCTACACCTGGGGCCAGCTCAACATGTTCCCGGCGATTCAGGACAACGTGAGCTTCATCACCCGGGACGGAAAGATCGATATCAACAACACCGTCCTGCAGGCCTTCAAGATGAGGAAGGAGCTCGAGCAGAAGAAGGCGATCATGCCCTACGCGGACATCGTTGCCACCAAGCTGCACTACTCGCAGGCCTTCTATAACGGAAACGTCGCGATGCTCCCGATCGGTGAGTGGTTCCCCGGCTTCATGCTCGACGGCAAGAAGAAGGATCTCCTGAAGGGGTACACCTGGAACGACTGGGGCGTGACCCGCCTCCCGGACGACCAGTCGAGCTACGCGTCGGTCGGCGCTCCCACGTTCAATAACATCTTCTCGGGTTCCAAGAACAAGGACGCTGCGTTCCAGTTCATCAGCTGGATGGGCGGACCGCAGGGTGCCGAGATCGTCGCGAAGAATGGATTCCTCCCCGCCATGGTTACCCCGAAGGTGGTCGAAGCGCTGAAGAGCGTCATCCCGGATGAGGAGTCACTCAAGTACTTCACCGAGAACGTCAAAGTCATCCCGCCCTACTACACCAAGTACGGTTCCCGCGTGGAGCAGGCGATCCTGAACACCTTGCAGCAGTACCTGCTGAACGACATGACCGACCAGCAGGTCATGGATTCGCTTCGCACCAAACTGCAGGACATCATCAATACGACCAACTGACAAGCGAACTCGAGGTCCGGCCGGTGTGGGCGCTGCCACGCCGCCGGGCCGATCTCATCGACACGGAGGTGCCGTCGGATGGCCGCGAAGCGCTCTTTCAAGTACACGCTCGTCGTCGCATCGTTTCTGCTCCCGAGTTTCATCGGATTCTTCGTATTCGTGCTGCTGCCGGTGATCGCCACGGTGGGGGTCTCGTTCACCAACTACTCGGGCGGACGAACGGCCCGCCTTGTCGGGCTTGCAAACTACGTATCGGCGTTCAAGAGCAGTGCGTTTCTCTCTTCGCTGTGGATCACCGCACGGTTCGTCGTAGTCGCCGTCTTCTTCCAGCTCATTCTCGCGTTCATCTTCGCCGTGATGCTCAACGGCAAGGTCCTCGGCCGGACCTTCTTCCGCGGCCTCTATTTTCTGCCGAGCATCCTCTCCTCGATCGCGATCGGACTCGCATTCGCGCTGATGCTCAATCCGCACGAGGGGCCGGTGAACATGTTCCTCCAGTCCGTCGGCATTCCGAAGCAGCCGTGGCTCACGAGCCCGAAGAGCGCGCTCGGGACGATCATCTTCGTCACCGTGTGGCAGTCCTTCGGCTACTACATGGTGCTTTTTCTCGCCGGTCTCCAGTCGATCAATCCCAGCCTCTACGAGAGTGCCGACCTCGACGGGGCCGGGCTCTTCCGCAAGCTCTGGAGCATAACGGTGCCGATGCTGACGCCGACGACCTTCTTCTGCGTCACCACCGCCGTCATCAAGGGATTCCAGGTCTTCGACCTCGTCTACATCATGACCGGCGGGCAGCAGGGCGGTGGTCCGAGCGGATCGACGACCGTTCTGGTCTACGACATATACCGCAACGCGTTCATGAGCTTCCGGATGGGATACGCGTCGGCCGAGGCAACGGTCCTGCTGCTGCTTCTGCTTTCGGTCACCATCATTCAATACCGGTCGCAGAAAGGGTGGGTGAGCTATGATGCAGCGTAACTCGACCCTCCGGCGGCTGACCGCCGGACGGATCATCCTCTACATGGTGCTGATCATTACCGCGCTCGCGGTGATCGGGCCTCTGCTGGTGGTCGCATCATCCTCCTTCAAGCGGGAGGACGAGATCTTCAGCTACCCGATGACCCTCATACCGCGGCTCCCGGTGCTCTCCAACTTCGAGGCGCTCGAGGCGCACTTTCCGCTCTATATCTGGAACTCCATAAAGGTCACGACTTCGATTGTGGTGCTTCAGTTCATAACCGCCACCACCGGGGCCTATGCCTTCTCGAAGCTGATCTGGCGATTTCGCGACACCCTGTTTCTTTTGTACATCGCGTCGATCATGGTTCCGATTCAGTCGATCATCATTCCGCAGTTCATCATCGTTCGCAATCTCGGGCTGTACAACACCCATGCAGCGGTGATCCTCGTTTCGGCATTTACCGCTTTCGGTGTATTCCTCTGCCGTCAGTATTTCCTCACCATACCGGATTCGCTGCTGGAGGCGGCGAGGATAGACGGCGCGTCCGAATATCGTATCTTTCTCCGCGTCGTTCTGCCGCTGTCGGCTCCGGTCATCGTTACCGTTATCATCTTCTCCTTCCGGTACTTCTGGAACGACTTCTTCACGCCGCTTATCTACCTTACGTCTCAGACTCTGAAGACGCTTCCGCTCGGCATGGCCGATTTCGTCGACCAGTACAATATCGCCTACGGTCCGCAGATGGCTGCCGCCCTGATATCGATCATTCCGGTCCTTGTCGTCTTTCTCATCGGGCAGCGTTATTTTGTCGAGGGCGTCGTCGCTACGGGTATCAAGGGATAACCATACCTCTACAGGGAGAGCTCATGGCAACTCAACGTGCGTCCAATTTCAATCACGACATCCACGCGGTAGACTACGAGGCCGAATACCGTTCGCGCACCGTAGACCATCGCGAGCTTCTCAACGACTCAGGCCGTCCGTCGGAATCTCTCGACGGTCTGTGGCACTTCTCCGTCGATCCCTACGACACGCTTCTGCGTGCGCACTGGTTTGCCGAAGTCCGCGATGACGGGCACGGGAATCGGCGGCCGCCTGACTACGACTGGGGATTCTGGCCCGAGGTACCGGTGCCCTCATGCTGGAACATGACCTCGCCCGAGTACAGGCTCTACGAGGGCTGCGGCATCTATGCCCGGACCTTCCGCTACCGGCCGCTCGAAAAGTCTGAGCGCGTCCTTTTGAAAGTGGGGGCGGCGAACTACGAGACAACAGTATTTCTCAATCGCAAATTTCTCGGCAGACACCGCGGCGGGTCTACGCCCTTCTTCCTGGAGCTTACCGGACAGCTCGAGGACGATAACCGGATCATTCTCTGCATAAACAACCGCCGCGGGGCCGATCAGGTGCCGACCGACAACACCGACTGGTTCAACTATGGCGGTCTCTACCGGAGCGTCTCGTTGATCCGGCTGCCGAAAAGCTTCATCAGGCGATGGTCGATTGCGCTCGTGCCGGGCTCCGGGTTCCGGAAGCTCCGGGTCACCGCGGATACCGACGGATCGGAGGCGGGCTCTGCAGTGGTAAGGATCCCGGAGCTGGGGGTCGAGCACCGCATTCCGCTGCGATCCGGCCACGGTGAGCTGGAGTTCGAGGCTGAGCCGGCGCTCTGGAGCCCGCAGAATCCGCGGCTCTACGATGTGGAGCTTCAGCTCGAGAGTGGAGACAGCGTGAGCGATCGGGTCGGCTTCCGCGAAATACGCCGGTCGGGAGAACAGATACTTCTCAACGGAACGGCGATCTATCTCAAAGGAATCTCCTGCCACGAAGATTCGCTCGAAAACGGCAAGGCAGTCACCCGTCCGGAGATCGAAAACATGTTCGATCTCGCGAAGGAGCTCGGCTGCAACTTCGTGCGGCTCGCTCACTATCCACATACGGAGGCCGCGGCCCGCCTGGCGGACGAACGCGGGGTGCTGCTCTGGGAGGAGATACCGGTTTACTGGGCAATACAGTTCGGGAGCGACGATACCTACGCTGATGCCGAGAACCAGCTGAGCGAGCTGATTCTCCGGGATGTGAACCGGGCAAGTGTCGTCATGTGGTCGGTCGGCAACGAAAACCCCGACTCCGACGAGCGGTTGAGCTTCATGCGACGCCTCGCCGAACGGACAAGGGATCTCGACGCGACCCGCCTTGTGACGGCGGCCTGCCTCTGGAACCGCAGCGAAAACCGGATTGCAGACCGCCTGGCGGACCACCTCGACGTGATCGGCCTGAATGAATACTACGGATGGTACGAGGGCAATTTCGACGACCTTGCGGCTTTTTTCCGCAACAGCAACCCGGGCAAGCCGGTGATAGTGAGTGAGTTCGGCGCTGGAGCGCGTGCGGGCAGTTTCGGCACCGTCGATGACCTGTTTTCCGAGAACCGGCAGCGGGAAGTCTACGAGAGGCAGATCGCAGTGCTTCGGGAGGCGCGGTACGTTGCGGGTCTGACCCCCTGGATCCTCTTCGACTTCCGGTCTCCGCGGAGGCTCAACAGCTTCCAGAACGGGTTCAATCGGAAAGGGCTGGTCGATGCGGACCGGAAGCGGCACAAGCTCGCCTTCTACACGCTGCAGTCGTTCTACCGGTCGCGGTAGGCCCGGCAGGGGGCGCACATGGAGGTACGCGGCGACTTGCAGTCGGGCGACCGGGATTACTGGGTATCTGTTCTGGACAGACTTGCGCGCCCCGTGCTGTCCAATCTCGCCGCCGGAACTCTCCGCCGGATGATGCCGGTGGAGGCGCGCGATCGGTCCGACCGTTCGCGGTATACACACCTGGAGGCATTCGGCAGGCTGCTCGCCGGGATCTCCCCCTGGTTAGCCGCGGTTGAGCTGTCGCAGCCTGAGCAGGCTTTGCAGGAGGAGCTTCTCGGGTTGACGCTTCGGGCAATCGATTCTGCTACCGATCCGCAGTCACCCGACTTTCTGAACTTCTGTGACGGAAAGCAGCCGCTCGTGGACTCGGCGTTTCTCGCTCAGGCCATCGTCCGCGCACCTTCGGTTCTGCGGGACCGTCTCGAACCGCGGGTGCGGGAGCGGCTCGTGTCCGCGCTGCAGTCTTCCCGCACGGTGCCGCTGCCGAAGTCCGACAACTGGGTGATGTTCGCCTCCATGGTTGAAGCAGCTCTCCTCTGTCTGGGCGAAAAAACCCTGGAGGAGCGTCTCGAGGGAAGCGTGCGCAGGATGCTCGGCTGGTACAAGGGCGACGGAATCTACGGCGACGGCAGAGAGTTCCATTTCGACTACTACAACAGCTTCGTGATTCATCCTATGCTCGTCGATGTGCTGGATGTTCTCAGAGACGAGGATGAGCGCTTCGAGCCGCTCTACAACCGGGTGCTCCGGCGTGCCGCCCGCTATGCGGAGATCCTCGAGCGTCTGATAGCTCCGGACGGCACCTTCCCCTGCATCGGCCGCTCGATGGCCTACCGCTTCGGCGCCTTTCACGCGCTTGCGCACATGTCGCTGCTTCACGCACTTCCGGCCGCGGTCACGCCGGCACAGGTGCGCTGCGCGTTGTCCGCAGTCATCAGCAGAATGCTTCTGGCGCCTGCCACCTTTGACGCGGCGGGGTGGTTGACCGTCGGATTTTCCGGGTCGCAGCCGACGGTTGCCGAGCCCTACATCTCGACGGGCAGCCTCTACCTCTGCGCAACCGCGCTCCTTCCGCTCGGTCTGTCGCCGGCGGATCCGTTCTGGAACGCACCGTCGGCAGACTGGAGCTCCCGCAGGCTATGGGCGGGTGAAGCCCTCCCGCCGGACCACGCTCTTTCAGAGAATGAAGAGCTTCTCGACGTGCCGTCGATCAAAGCTCACTGAGCCATCTGCGCAGTGTCCGGGCGTCGGTGCGAAACTGCTCGACGCTGTCTTCCGCGACAAACTCGAGAGAAGCGAATCGCAAGCCGTCCGGCCCAGGCTGTGCGCCCGCTGCAGCGAGGTAGCGCCGCCATCGCGATTCTCCCCTGGCGAGCGGAAGCCGGTCTGCGGCGGTCGGCCACCAGTGAAACACGTGGATGTTCGAGAGGCGCGGAAGCGCTCCATGCAGCCCCGCGAAGCACATGTCCATGGAGGCGCCGTTTGGAGGCTGCCAGTAGGTGAAGAGTCCGGGGTGGGGCACTGCATCCAGAAGCCCCCGGGCAGATGCGTCGGTGTCGGTCAATGTGTCGGCATGGTATTCGCAGGAAACCGAGATTCCCGCGTCGGACGCAAGTGAGGCGATGCGCAGGAGGTCCTTCTCTACCCGACGTCGCTCAGCCTCTTCGGTCTCTGATGAGCCCTTTGTGCCTGCCCAGACGCGGATGGTGGGTGAGTTCAGCGCAAGCGCGGTCTCCAGAACCGCCGCGAAATCTCCGGTTCCGCTTCCTGCGCGGTAGTAGGAGCCGTAGGCGGAGGTCCGGAGTCCCGCGTCTTCGGTCAGCGCGCGGGCCTCTTGCGCGCGCAACAGATCGCCGTGCGGAACGTGAATATCTCCGCCCCATTCGATGCCGGCAAGTCCGGCCTCCGCGGCGAGCTTCACAATCTCACGAGGAGAGAGTGCACGGAATGTTACCGATACAAGGCCTGGCAGGATCATGATCGGCCTACGCCGTCAGCTCCGCCCGGCTTTTCGTGACTTTCCACCGGAGCGGTCTGCCCGCGGCGTACCTCCGCAGCTCTTCCACCATGCATCTGCCCATACGTCTGCACTCGGAATCGAGTGAACCGGCGATGTGCGGAGTCAGGATGACATTGGGCAGACGGTAGAGAGGCGACTCCGGCGCCGGAGGCTCCGGATCGGTAACGTCGAGCAGCGCATGGAGATCAGGCCGTTTCTCGAGCACAGCGATCAGCTCCTTTTCCCGGACAACCGCGCCCCGCGCTGTGTTTATGAGAGTGGCGCCCTGTTTCATCGATGCAATATGCTTGCCCCCGATCATACCCTCGGTCTGCGGCAGCCACGGGGTGTGAATCGATACCACGTCGGATTTGCTGAAGAGCGCTTCGAGCGAAGCCATCTCGACGCCGAGCTCCCGACCCTCCTCGATGGTTACGCAGGGATCGTACGCTGTCACCTTCACGTCGAAGGGTTTGAGGCGCTCCCGGACGAGCCGTCCGATCACGCCGAGAGAGACGAGTCCCACCGTGCTGCCGAAAGCGCCGGGAACAGGCAAAGGTTCCGGAAACGTGTGAGCGCTCCTCACAGCCGCAGAATGAGCCCAGAAACGCTTCAGGCTGAGGAGAATCGCCGAGAGCGTGTACTCGGCAACCGGGATCGCATTCGCCGCAGCCGCCGTGGTCACTTCGATGTCCCGTTGCCAGAACTCGTCGGTTACAAACCCGCGGATCGATCCGGCAGCATAGAACACCGCTCTGAGATTCGGCGCCGCATCGAGAAACGCACGGTCCATCACCGGGGCACCCCAGCCGGAAAGGATGATTTCGACATCCGAAAGAATCGACGGCTGCCGTGCGGTCGACTCGGCGGTCTGCGGCGCGCCGGAAATATCTGCTATCGTCGCTATCTCTGCCTGTTCGTCGGGACCGTAGACCTTGTGAAAGGAATCGCGGTCCAGGATGTAGAGTCCCTTCATGCCGGAATTGTACGCGGTGCGGTCCGCCCTGTGTAGGGGAGCCCGGAATCTATTTCAACCAGCGCTCTTCGAGAGCCTTCGATTCGCCGGAGGCAAGAACCTTCCGGAGCCCGCCGTTGATCAGTGTGAGGCTTTTGGAGTCCCCCTTTCTAACCGCGATACCGTAATACTCGGTTGCCACCGGGGACCCGACGATTTTGAACCGCCCGTGATAGGTCGGTGTCCGGTTCATACTGAGGACAATAGTTGCTTCTGCGACGAATGCCGAAAGTCGCCCGAGATGCAGATCGAGGACATACTCGCTGAAATCGCTGTAGGGAACAACGGTCAGATTGTATTTCTCACGATTGTTTTCCAGTACAGCGAGGCTCCTCGACCCGCGGAGCGCTCCAACGCGTTTGCCGGCCAGATCCGCAAGCCCCGAGACGCTCTCATTCTCTGCGTCAACCACCAGGTACTGATCCATTTTGAGATAGGGATCGCTGAAGTCCATCTCCTGTTTCCGGTCGTCAGTAATCGTCACTGCCGAGATGACGGCATCGTATCTCTTTGACGCGAGTCCCGCGAACATGGAGCTCCACTCGACGGCCGCGAGATCGAGTTCGAAACCACCTGCCCTGGCTACCGCCCTCATCAGATCCACATCGTACCCTTCGGGCTGACCGTCTGTACCGATGAACTCCATCGGTTCCCAGGTTGGATCTGTTGCGACGACCAGCTTTTCGCTCCCTCCGCTGCAGAACGCCGTCGAGGCGGCCATCGACAGCAGAATTCCGCAAACGATCACTCGTACCTTCATTTTCGCCTCCCGCGGGAACAGCGGCATGCCGCCGTTCCCGACGAGTCAATTGTGTGCCCGAAGCGTTACTCTGCCGTTGCAGACTGCAGTACCTCATTTAGAATTGCATTCCCGGTGGGACGATGATAGCATGAACGAATGGAATTTTCAGAAGCAATCAAGCGCATGTTTGAGCTTTCTGAAGAGGGCCGCCACGGCGAGGCGCTCGAGCTCCTGCAGACGGTCACCGCCGAAAACGAGGATCAGTCAGTCCGTCTTTCCTACAATCGCGCATGCCTGCTGGCGCTGAAGGGCGACCGGAACGCTGCCATCGTTGAGCTCGAAGACGCCATGGCCGATCCGCTTGTCTGGTTCTCGCCGGAGATGCTCGGAACGGATCCGGATCTCGGGTCGCTCCAGGGCGATCGCAGATTCGAGGAGGTGATGCACACCGGTGAAAAGCGGCGGGACGAGGCGCAGAAAACAACCCGCCCGGAATCGCTCATCGTCCGGCCGCGGAGCGGCGGCCGACCGCCGCGTGGCACCATTGCGATTCTCCACGGGAACCACTCGAATACCGCCGACGTCCGTCCCCATTGGGAGCCGCTTTGCGACGAAGGCTGGACGCTTCTTTTCGTGCAGTCATCGAGGGTCGGGTTCCATACCTATGTCCGCAGCTGGGAGGACTACGGCCGCGCGCGTATCGATGTTGCCGAGGCGGTGAATGCTCTGTCGGACGAGGAGCGTGCCAATCTGGTTCTCGGCGGCTTTTCGCTTGGCGCGCGCACGGCGATCCGCCTCGGTCTCGACGGAACCATCGCCGTCTCAACCATCGTCGCTCACGAACCGGCGCCCGCCGAAGGATTCTCCGCCTGGCTTCGCTCCATATCACCCCATCCTATTCCGATTTACCTCACGATAGGGGAGGCGGACAGTTACCAGAAGGACAGCGAGGCGATTGCGAGTGCGCTGGGTCTGGTCGACACGGCCGTCCGACTGCCCGCGGTCGGGCACGGATTCCCGCCCGGTTTCGCAGCGCTGGTGCAGGGCATGCTGGCAGGGGTCGCAGAGTAGCCGCTTCCGACCAATCTGCGCGACCTGATCAACCATTCAACCGCAAAGCTCGAGGAGGAGCTGCTACAACTGCCATGAAGTATTCGCCGTTTGCCGCAAGCGGAGACAAGGTATCAAGAATCTGTCTCGGCACCATGAACTTCGGGGATAAGTGTGACTTCGATCAATCGAAGGCAATCTTCGAAAGGGCCCTCGAGCGCGGTGTCAACTTTTTCGACACCGCGCCGATGTACTCGGGAGGCGTCGCGGAGGAGTTCCTTGGGCGAGCGATGGCCGGGAAGCGGGACAAGCTCCTCATTGCGACCAAGGTCCACGCCGGGCTCGATGAGGAGTCCATCGTCAGGAGTCTCGATGAGAGTCTCACGCGTCTGCGCACCGACTTTGTCGACCTGTACCTCATCCATTGGCCCGCAGCAGGCATGAACCTCAGGGAGATGATGAGCGGCCTCTCCCGTGTCGTTGCCGCCGGAAAGGCGCGTCACGTCGGCTGCTGCAATTTCCCCGCGTGGCTGGTCGGCAGCTCGAATCTGGTGGCCGCCGAAAACGGATGGCCGCGGCTGGAATGCCACCAGGTTGCGTACAACCTGATCGAGCGCGGCGTGGAGGTGGAGGTGCTTCCGCAGGCGGTAGCGGAGGGCATCTACATAACCGCCTACCGACCGCTCGCGATCGGGCTTCTCACCGGGGCCTTCCTGCCGGGCAGGCCGCTCGACAGCTCGAAGCGGGGTACTACCGATTCGCGGGTCATTACGTGGCTCTCGCAGCATGGCGGATCAATCGAGCGGTTCGTCCGCTTCTGTGAGGCGCGGGGGTACCCGCCGGCTCAGGCCGCAACAGCCTGGGTATGCCATTCGCCGGCCGTCGGTTCACCCATAGTGGGGGCGAGCTCCCCCGCGCAGGTCGATGCCGCGGGGGCGAGCACCGAAATCTCGCTCTCCGATGAGGAGTACCGCGACATAACCGACCTGTTTGACACCGAGGTAAAAGAGGAGGGGCTGCAGCTCTTTCCCGGGTTGAAGTACAACTATCCACGCCTGCGCCGGACCCTGTCTCTGGCCAGGAAAGGGTAACCGGGCCGCCGTGTCACGAATAATCCGGATCGTCACATCCTCGCTGGCGACGCTCGAGCATGTGCACCCGCCCTACAATATTCGCATTCCCGGGGTAGAGGAAAACGTCAGACTGGCCGAAGAGCTTCTGACCTCTGCCGCGGCCTATGATCCTGACCTCGTTCTCCTGCCTGAGACCTTTGCCCTCGCAGGCATGTCGGCGGCGGAGATCGAACAGGTCGCGGAACCGGCGGACGGGCCCATCCATCAGATGCTCTCTTCAATGGCACAGGCCGGCCACATGAACATCGTCGCCGGACACCTGGTCCGCGACGGCTCTCGAGTCGCGAACCGCGCCCTGGTGTTCGACCGAAGCGGGAGCCTCGTCACCACTTACGACAAGATGCATCCGGTAGGGAACGAGCGGCTGGCAGGCGTGGCCCCGGGAAAGAGGCCGGGCATAGCCGAGCTCGATGTGGGGACAATCGGGCTTGCCATCTGTTTCGACATCAACTGGCCGGGCATCTGGGCCGAGTTCGCCGCGAGAGAGGTCGATCTCGTTGCCTGGATATCCGCCTACGACGGCGGCTTCCCGCTTCAATCGTATGCGTGGCAGCATCAGTACCCTATCGTGTCCTCGGTCTACACCTACAACGCGCGGCTCTACGATATCGCGGGCGATGCGGTGACGCTGACCTCACGATGGCAACGGCTCGGTATGTGCGAGCTCAATCTGGATCGGGCGCTTTTCCACACCGACAACCAGATGGAAAGGATAATCGATATCCAGAAACGATACGGCGACCAGGTTTCCGTCAGAAGCTATACGGAGGAACACCTTTTCATCCTCGAGTCACGTGCGCCGGAAAGGAGCGTTGCAGACATAATCTCGGAGTTCGGGCTGGAAACCTACCGGGATTACATCCGCAGGTGTACCGAGCCGCCTTCCGGGCAACCGTGACGAGGTGCAGTTGAAGGCTATTCGCCGCTTCGCCGGCCGATGCTCATCTCCGGCGGATTTGCGAGCGTCTGAAACACCACGCAGTACCGCTCGGTGAGCTGCAGCAGCTTATCCATCGACTGCTCGTCCGCATCGGTGTCGAGATCGAAGCTGAGCCGTATCTTCTGGAATCCGACAGGCACCTCCCTCGACACTCCCAGCGTTCCCCGAAAGTCGAGATCACCCTCGGCGCGCACCCGTCCGCTCCGAACGGAGATGCCCATAGCCGTGGCGAGCGCATTCAGCGTTACGCCCGCGCAGGCGGCAAGCGCCTCGAGCAGCATGTCGCCCGAACAGGCATGCATTCCAATTCCGCCCGTCGCGGGGTGGAGTCCCGCCTCGACAAGCGCCTTTCCGGTACGAACGCTGCAGGTGACTCCCTCGCCCAGGTTGCCCTCCGCGCTGAGCGTCACCAGCGCATCCGCCGGTGAGCTGCGATAGCGCTCTTTGATCGGCGCCTGAATCGATCGCAATTTGTCTGAATCCATCGGTTGAATTCCTTTCAGAGAAACCTGACCGGGCGCGCCCCGGTGACCGGCGTTTCCGCGATTGCAGAAGGACGCATCGAAGCGTCGCCGCTGTTCTTAAGTCAAACAGTAATGTATTCAGCACGATGTGTCTCTCTGAAAGACGCCGAATGAGTATCAGCGAGCATGTTGATAAATGGCTCTATATCCTTTCAGTACTGATTCTTAGCTGGAATAATCCCGAAGGAGACCGGCTAACTGTCGACACCGCGCGTAACCGGCTCGGCGGCATCAACACGCTTCTTTATACCCAGGGCGTTCCCCGTTTCAGGGAAATTTATCCTACCTATAATTGTATTATTTGAGAAATTGCAGTATATTGTGGAGCACGTGCGAATCCGCCACAGCAATCCCAAAAACATTGATCACTCAAGCAAAGTTGCTCTCCGGAGCAGGGATAGCCATCTCTCGTGTGTCGGCTTCTATTCGGCCGGCATCGCCATTCTGTTCTTCACCGTGAGTGCACTGGAGCTCAGCGGGCAGGCGGTCGTCCTCCACAGATTCGAATCGCCCACGCCCGATCCGAAGCTCGAAAACGTACTCTACCTGGCCGCCGGTGTTGCTCTGCTGCATGCGGGGCTCTCCAGCACGAGGCAGACAGACGGGGAGGACTATATCCTGTCCACATCCTACCGCGAAGCGGCAGGCCGCGCGAGAATTACCTACTCGCTCCTCGGAGCCGATTCACACGCCGGTCCACTTGCCGCGGAGACGATTGAGGTGCCGGTTGAGCCGGGGCTCGACGAACGGATCGCCGCGGCGATGCGGGGTCTGCTGAAGACCGCCGGGATCAGACCTTCCCCGTCGCCGAACGCGAGGATTGAAGACCTGCTTCCGGCAATTTCATCCGGCGGCGCAGGCGGTGTGCGATCGACCGGAAGCGGGTTGCCGCCAGCGACGCCGGAACCTGCAGTACCGCCACCTGTGGAGCCACCGCCGGGTGAACTGCCGTCGGTGCCGCTGAACCCGCCGGAATCGGTCGCCGCCGCGGAACCGGCTACCGAGGGCTGGTCTGCTCCCGACGCGAGTCCTCCGCTACCCGCGAGTCCGCCGGTTCCGTCTGTCCCTGTTCAACCGGGCGCGTCGCCGGCAGGGCGCGGCCCGAAGGTCAGGTTCGATGCTTCGATTTCCGCCGCGGGTGTGCTCTTTTTCGGGCAGCTGACCGAATTCGTTCACTACGGGGCCGGTGGAGTGGTTACAGCCGGCATTGCATTTCCCGGAAGGTCCGTTACCACCACTGTCGCGGCCGAAATTTCGGCTGTCCGAGGCTTCAACGACGTCAATGTTTCAGGCGGACCGCTCTACCTGCTCACTGTCGGACCGACGATTCGGGTCGGCAGCGCGATCGGAGGTCCCGCACAATTCGCCGGAGGGGTGTCAGGGGGGGCCGCAATGGTCACGGTCGCCGCGCCGGCGGGAACGCTCGTAAAAACGGTACCCTATTCGGCCGCTTCGGCGAGTGCGCTCTTTTCCATAGGGGGAGGATTTTCTCTCGGAGGTGAGGTACGTTTCATAGTAGTATTTGATCAGAGCGCGCTGATTATGGCCGCTGCGCCTGCGGTGACGCTCCGGGTGGAAATGTAAAATGCGTACCGTATCGACTGCCTTTCTGACGATACTGACATTCTCTTTCGCGTTGTCCGGATGTGACTCCTACAATCTGCTCGATCAGTTTCGCAGAAGCGTGGCCGTGGAGCTTGCGGTGCAGCAGAGCAGTCTCGAGCAGGGGGAGACTACGACCCTCTATCCAAGCGGAGGCACGCCGCCCTACTCGTTCGCTGTCATTGCAGATAACATCTACGCCTCCGGAACGTATGGTTCGGTAACCGGCGAGGTCTATACCGCCGGAACTGCAATCGGGACAGTGACGATCCATTTAGTTGATTCGGCCGGTGCGACCACGAACGCAACAATCATGCTGATTCCTCCGGCGCCGACCATCAGCTCCGTGACGTCTTCGGGATCGCCACCCAAGAACACGGTAACGTGGGCCTCCTACGGAAGCACGAGTAAGATAGGCGGATTCGTCATTCAGCGGTCGACCGACGGCCTCACCTTCGCCGACCAGGGGACCTCGGGATCGACCGCCACGAGCTATCTCGACGCTACGAACGTTCAGCCGGGAAAGACCTACTACTATCGCGTGCTCGCGGTCAACGGACCGATGCGCTCACGCGCCTCTTCGATTCTTGCCGTAAGCACGTAGTTCCTGATCGTAACGAAGGGTCAACTCAATTTCCCGTATCGCTTCCGAGCATGCCTTCGGCGGCCGCGTAGGCCTCCGCCTGCCCGTTGAGCCGTTCTCGCTCCCCGTATCTCTGAAGGAATCGGTCAAAGGACTCGAGAAGTCCGGGATAGGCTGCGCGTGCCTCCGGCGTGCTGATGAGAGCTCGCACCAGGGCGCGCGTGTCCAGCTCCTCGAGCCCCAGAACCTGTGGTGAGTTCAGAGACTGCAGTTTCAGTCCGAGCTCGGCACGGGCCGAGCTGATTTCACTCGTAAGCCGTGACACGGTCTCTGAGAGCTCGGATATGCGCGCCCGGTCCTTCTCGATTCCCGCCAGATCACTCTGTGCCGAGGTCTGGCCGCCGGTGCCGACGTTTTGACTGCGTTCAAGCGTTCGGATGATCAGGCGGCTGTCGTCCAGCTGAGTCTGAAGGGCCGTTATTCGCTTTTGCAGAAGCGCGGTAAGCGTAACGGTGCTCGCCGGGGCGAGGCTGTCGGCTCCTGCGGCAATCGTCGCGGGCTCCGGCGGAGGCGGCGGAATACTTCTCGAAAGGATCTGGTTCCGCTCCGCCCTCGCCTGGTTAAGCTGCTGCCTTACCTCCGCCACCTGCGGGGGCGACGCGTTGTTCCGGATGAGAAGAAGATAACGCCGATTGAGGTCCGCGATCTCCTGGTCCTTTTGCAGTAGCTCCTGGTCGGTCTGGGACTTCAGCTCCTGGAGCAGTCGCCATTCGGTGGTGATGAACTTGCTTTCATTCAGCGAGATCGCGGCGAGCCGGTCGTGGTAACGGGCGAACGCCACCCAGAGGAATGCTGCACCAAAAAGAAGCAGGCCCAGGTTTGACAGTAGAGGGAACCAGTCTTTTTTCTGTCTGGGTTGAGAATCATCAAAGGAGCTCTGCATTGCGGGCCGCCTGCCGTCAATAATATCACCGAATCGAGCGGAGGTGATATACTGCGGCCTATGCGCGGCCGCGTTCGCCTGAGATTCAGACTCTTCCTCACGATTCTCCCCCTCGTGGTCATGGTGGTCCTGGTCAGCGCCGTATTTGCCTCGCTCGAGTCGAGGGCGGCTCTCACCCGTATCGCGAATCGGCACATGGCCTTCAAGGCGGAACAGCTTCGCAACTACTTCTTCAGCGAGTGGAAGGTCATGTCCGATCTCGGTCTGAGCTCCGATCCTGCCTACCAGTTGGCTGCCGAAGAATCCTTCCGCTCCTACGCCGCCTCACTGCTTCGGACGCGCACGGAGCTGATCATCGCCTTTGACGGGAACGGCAGGGAGGTGATGAACGTAGCAATCGGAACCGGCGCGGGTGCCAGTGCGCCGCAGCAGGGCTCCGGGGAACCGGAAAAGCTCGAGCCGGGATGGTTCAACAAACGGCTCCTCGGGGAAGACCGGGTCGGTGTGGCGTTCAATCTGGAACCGATCAACTGGACGGTGGCGGTCACGGAGCTCGAATCCGCGTTCTTTTCCGACGTCCGCAGCATCGAATACATTCACCTCTGGATCCTCATCGTCTCAGTTGCAGTTGTCACCGTTTTTCTGTCGGTCTTCATCGGCTACGTAGTCCGCCCGGCCGAGCGGCTTACCGCGACAATTCAACATATCACCGTGACCAACGACCTCACGCAACGGGCACAGGTCGAGTTCGCCGATGAGATCGGAACACTTGCCGGTTCGTTCAATACGATGATTTCGGCTCTCCAGGCCAACTACAGGAAGCTGGAGGAGACGAGCAATGCAGAGCGGATCGCACGGCAGACGGCCATCGAACGAGAGGAGGAGACCCTCTACCTTCTGGGCAGAGTGTCTGATTTCCGCGACATGGAAACCGGCGTCCATCTCAAGCGGATCGGCGCCCTGTCGGCGCTGCTTTCGAAGCTGCTGGGCCAGAGCGAAGAAGAGCAGACCCTCATGCGGAACAGCGCGCCGCTGCACGACATCGGCAAGCTTGCCATACCCGAAGCGATCATCCAGAAGGAGGGTAAGCTCACCGCGGAAGAGTACGAAGCGATGAAGCTCCACGCTTCAATCGGGCACGAGCTGCTGAAGGGCGCCCGGAGCATCTATCTGATCGAGGGCGCACAAATCGCGCGCACCCATCACGAAAAATGGGACGGCAGCGGCTACCCATCCGGCCTCGCGGGTGAAGAGATACCCCTTTCCGGCCGGATCGTCGCCATAGTTGATGTTTTCGACGCGCTTTTGTCCTCCAGACCCTACAAGAAGGCGTGGGAACCCGAACGTGTCCGCGACTACATTCGCGAGCAGAGCGGCCGGCACTTCGATCCGGCACTCGTGGACGTATTTCTCGAAAACTTCGACGCTTTCCGGGAGTACTTCATCTCCTGCGAACAGACTTTCAAGGAACAGACATAGCGCCTCACCGGGAGGGGTCATGGACAATCGAAACGGCTACATGCTTGGGGGCAGGTCTGCCCGCCGCGGATATGACTGGTGGTGGCACAGCCTCTGTGCCACGTCGGAGGCGACCGGAATGATCAGGCCCTTCTTCATCGAGTATTTCTTCATCAATCCGGCGCTTGATGCGGAACGAGTGGTTCTCGGCCAGGATCCGGAAAATCGAAAGGCGAAGCTTCGCCCCTGCTACGGCATGCTCATGGCCGGATTCCGGGACAGCGGCGAAAGCGCGCAGATACACAACTACTATCCGCTCTCGGTTTGCCGTGCCGACGGGGAGCAGATGGATGTGAGGATCGGCGACGCTGTCGCCACTGAAACTCGGCTGAGCGGGTCGGTCGCGCTCGAAGCGGCCGAGGCGCGCGCCCGTCCGGAGCTCATGTCCGATCCAGGGCGGATCAGCTGGGAGCTCTCTGCGGAGAAACTCCTTTCGTACTCGGTCGGCTGGGGGACCTCCCGCCTGCTCCGGTCACTCGGAGCCCTTCAGATGTCGTGGCACATTGCGGGAATGCTCACGAGGTACAGCGGCAGGATCATCTGCAACGGCGAAACCTACAAGGTCGAGCCGGAAACTTCGTACGGCTACCAGGACAAGAACTGGGGCAGCGACTACACAAATCTCTGGGTGTGGCTGAACTGCAACAGTTTCACGAGCGACCGAAAAGGCAGGAGACTTTCGCGAACGAGCCTCGTTCTCGGCGGCGGCCGTCCGGTTCTCTTCGGGGTACCGTTTCCTCGCCGCCTGCTCGTAGCCTTCTACTACGAGGGAGAGCTTTTCGAGTTCAACTTTTCGAAGTTCTGGACCGGCAGCCGGCAGACATTTGGCTGCCCTGTCACCGAAGAACAGATCGAGTGGAACGTCGAAGCCTCGAATCGCAAAGCGAAGATCGAAATTCATTTTTCCTGCCCCCGAGACTCCATGATCCGGATCAACTACGAAAATCCTGACGGCCGGAAGCTTCACGATTCGCTCTGGAACGGCGGTCACGCGCAGGGCACCGTTCGCCTCCTTCTCCGGACCCGGCATGGATGGGAGGAGCTCGATCTCTGCCGGGGCGAGTACGGGGGATGTGAGTTCGGCGAGCAGCGGTGAGAATAGCACCTTGCCGCGTTCACCGGGCAAGTCGGTTTGCGCTGCAATAGTCTGGGCTGTTCAATCTCCAAAAAAACGCAACAAAATGGTTGCGTAAATTCGCGGCACGCGTTATTATGCAACCAAAGAGTTGCATATGGAACAAAACCGCATCGAGAAGCACATTGATCTGGACGCGTCGGTTTCCAGGGTCTGGAAGGCGCTGACTGACCATATAGAATTCGGTCAATGGTTCGGGTGCAGGCTCGAGGGCCCGTTTGCCGTAGGGAAGACCACTTCGGGGAAGATCACCTATCCCGGCTTCGAACATCTGCAATGGGCGGTCGACGTAAAGAAGATGGATCACGAACGATTGTTTTCATTCACGTGGCATCCCTATGCGGTCGATCCCGAGGTCGATTACTCGAAGGAGACGCCTACGCTTGTCGAGTTTCACCTCGAAGAAACAGCGGACGGCACCCACCTGACGGTGGTTGAATCCGGGTTCGAAAAGATCCCTGCCAACCGGAGGCTCGAGGCCTTCCGCATGAACGAAGAGGGCTGGATCGAGCAGCTGAAGAACATCGCGAACCATGTCCGATAGTGTCCTGCCGCAGCGCTTCTCCCTGCAGGCGCATATGTTTGCCGCGCTGGGCGACGAGACCCGGCTTTCGCTGGTCGTGAGACTCTGCAGCGTCTCGCGCCAGTCGATTTCTCAACTTTCCGGGGGAACGCGGCTCACGCGGCAGGCGATTACCAAGCACCTCAAGGTGCTCGAGCGGGTCGGGCTGGTCCGGAGTCACAGAATGGGGCGGGAGACGCTGTACGAGTTCGACGCCGCCCCCATCGAAACGATGGCACAGTACCTGGATCTGGTATCCAGACAGTGGGACAAAAAGCTCACCAGCCTGAAGAGATTTCTCGAGGAATAGCCGGGCCCGCTGTCTTGTTGCGCTGTTGCGACCGGAGAGCCGCTTGTGGCGCGTTCTCCGAGGCAGGGGTGCCTGCGTTACGATCATCACGGGAGAAACTCAGCTAAACCCACGGTATGAGGAGGAAACGGATGACCGAACACAAAACCGGCTCACGGTAAGAATGGCTCTCTGCACGGCTCGATCTGCTTGCAGCTGAGAAGGAGCTTACGCGGCGCAGCGACGAGCTGGCGCGTCGGCGGCAGAGTCTTCCCTGGGTACGAATTGACAAAGAGTACCGCTTTGAAACCGAAGATGGGACGGCGACTCTCGCCGAACTTTTCCAGGGACGATAGCAGCTTCTGGTCTATCACTTCATGTTCGGACCCGATTACGAAGCAGGGTGCGTCTCCTGTTCGGCAATTGCAGACGGATTCAACGGATTCGCCGTGCACCTGGCGAACCATGACGTGATGCTCCGGGCGGTGTCACGGGCTCCGCTCGGCAAACTCCAGACATTCAGGCGCCGAATGGGATGGACCTTTCCATGGGCCTCCTCCCACGGAACCGATTTCAACTTCGACTTCAATGTTGCGTTCACCAGCGAACAACAACGCGGGGTTGAGATCGAATACAACTACCGGCGTGAACCGGCCTGGGAGTGGAGCGGGAGCGCACAGGAACGCGCCCCGAAAGATCTCCTGACGACGCAGGAACATGACGGTGCAGGAGGGCCGGTCGACAGGAGCGCGTCGTTGACCGGTGCGGATGTCGCGGCCTATACCAGGGAGAGGCCGGGAATGAGCGCGTTCGCCCTGGTGGGAGGCGTGGTTTACCACAGCTATTCCACCTTTTCACGCGGACTCGACGGTCTCTGGGGCATGTATCAGTGGCTCGACAGGGCGCCGCTCGGGCGCAACGAGCGTGATTACTGGTTTCGCCATCATGACGAGTATTAGCGCGGCGCGGAAAGCGGTTGTCTTGTTTGAGCCGGTGGCACTCGCCGTGGGTTGCTGGATCACAACGATTCGTCAGATGATCGGGATGGACATGGGCGTTGCGACGCGGCTGGGGTCGTTCACCCATTTTGTCGTGCTCTGGGCGATAATGATGACGGCGATGATGCTGCCGGGTGCAATCCCGGCAGCATTGCGACGCGCTCGTGTTGCCGACGGTCTGTTCGACGTTCCGCTGTTTCTCATGACCTACCTTGGCATCTGGGCGGCCCTGGGGGTTCCGATCTACCTGATGTACCGGCCTCACGGCTACATCGCTGCCGGCGCAATCGTAATCGCGGCAGGGGTCTACGAGCTCACGCCTGTCAAACGAGCGTTCCGGCAACGCTGCTCCAACCGGGCTCCCTCGGGACTCGAGTTCGGCCTGTGTTGCGCGGGCCCGAGCATCGGCCTGATGCTGATTCAGATTGCACTGGGCATAATGAGCATCGTCTGGATGGTTGTGATCACGGTCATCATAGTCGCGCAGAAGATTCTGCCACCGATGCCGGCAGTGGACAACCCTCTCGCTCTGGTCATAGTCGGATTTGGACTGCTGGTGGTGCTTTCGCCCTCGTCCATACCGGGGGTCCTGTTGCCGATGTGAGCCTGCATTTGTTCGGGGAACCTGTCAGTCACGGATGGACCATCCGCCGAGACCAGGGGGCAGGTTGCCGCCGTCGACCTCATCGAGTGCGGTGGTATGGATGAGTCAGTCGAAATTGCAGAAACGCACCCGGTCGCCCGGTTCGGCACGATCGAGATCCGTCTATTCTGCGAGGGGTGGTTCATGTGTGTTCGTGAGCGGAGAGGAGGCAATCGATGCGGATATTTCTGAACGTGATCGCCGTCCTGATGCTTGGCGTCGGTGGCGTATGGACTTTGCAGGGGCTCAATATCCTGTTGGGCAGTTTCATGTCCGGCAGCAGGGAGTGGCTGATAATCGGCGTCGTGCTCGTGCTGATCGGGGCGGTCGTACTGATATTTGCGAATCGGCGCAGGAAGACGACACCGCCGGAGTGAATCGGAGGTGCGGCCGCCTCGGCGCGTCCGTCGTCTTCGATGGCCAGTGTCACCGGTCCATCCCGTTCCGACGTACGCACCCGGATCGTGCCGCTCGTCCGTCCGCTGAACGCGTACTTCATTGCGTTGGTCACGATCTCGTTCACGATCACGCCGATAAGCTGAAGTCGTCGCGCATCGAGCGTGACCGGCTCTGTTTCGCTTGCCACCCTGACATTCATTGCCCCCGAGAAGGTCGCCACGACCTCTTTCACGAGCTGTTCGACGTAGGAATCCATCGACATTGAAATCTGCGGACTGGGAGAGCCGCTCGTACAGGAGGCCCATACCTCGAAGCCGATTCTCCGCCGCGGCTGGATGGCTCGACTGCCGTGAGCCGGCACGCAACGGCGCCGACATCACAATCCGGCCGCCTCCATATTTGCGCGTGCCCTTGCGGAGATGGAGTACCTTGTCGCGGGGATGGGCGGCAAGGCGGAGTCGGTGTACGGTCTTGCCGGATCGGGTGATCTCTACGTGACCTGCCAGGCCGGCCGGAACAGCCGCATGGGGAGGTTGCTCGGTAGCGGTCTGCGATACGCGCAGCCCAGGGCCGAAAGGATCCCGCACGACACCGTAGAGGGCGCGGAGCTCGCGCGGGCGATCGGACCTCTTCTTGAAACGCAGCTCGAATCGGGGGCGCTCGACCGAGCGAAACTGCCCCTTGCGGCCGCGGTGATTGATGCGGTGTGCCACGACGCGCTCTTTGACCTTTCCTGGGACACGCTCTGGAAGTAGCGGCCTCGAAGACGGCGAGCTGCGTCTCGACCCGTTCTGAGAACCCGGTGTTTGTCTCGGGAACGTGAATGCAACAATATCTGTCCCGGCACATCCGATCCACTCGTCACAACGTAATGACGATGTAGCAGCCATGGATGCGCAACGAAATGAGAGCCGTCTTGCCGTCGCAGCGGTCAAGGTACCGCAGATCACACTTCTGTTCTGGATCATCAAGCTTCTATCTACTGCAATGGGAGAATCGACCTCCGACTATCTTGTTTTTCACGTTAATCCCTATGCAGCAGTGATTCTCGGAACTATTGGCCTGGCGGTCGCGTTTGTGCTTCAGCTTCGCGCCCGGCGCTACATTGCGTGGATCTACTGGCTTACGGTGGTGATGGTTGCCGTTTTCGGAACGATGGCCGCCGACGTGGCGCACGTCGTCATCGGGATTCCCTACGTTGTGTCGACGCTCGCTTTTGCCGTTGTGCTGGCCGCCGTTTTCGTTGTCTGGTATGTCAGCGAGCGAACGCTGTCCTTTCACACGGTCTATTCGGGTCGCCGCGAGCTCTTCTACTGGGCAACCGTCATGGCGACCTTTGCGCTCGGCACAGCCGCCGGCGACATGACAGCTTCCAGTCTCAGGCTGGGCTACTTTCCGTCGCTCGCTCTCTTCACCCTCTTCTTCGCGCTCCCGCTCCTGGCGCGGCGTCTCTTCGGCGTCAACGAGATAGCAACCTTCTGGTTCGCCTACGTTGTCACACGGCCGCTCGGCGCCTCCTTTGCCGACTGGGCAGGGAAGCCTGTTCTCGGCGGCCTCGGACTCGGCGACGGAAAGATAGCGCTCGTCCTCGCCGTGCTGATCGTCCTGTTCGTCGCCTACCTTTCGAGACGGCGGCGGGCAGACCAGCCTGGAACCTGAGGTCGGCTGCCCAAGGCCGGCCACTGACGGACACACTCACGGCCGGTGAACCCGGCCGCACCTGCCGCAAATTGCGCCGTATCTGCAGTGCCGCCAGCTGCTTCGCTGCGATAGAGAAGCGGCCGAAGGTCGATCCGCTCCGCTTTGTCCAAGAGAATCGGCTGCGCATCGATGACTTGATTGTGCGTCCTGCTCTGGGGCGGGAGCACGGCCATCCAATCATCTGTTTCCCGGCGAGTGATTGAAATGAGCGTTGGTTTTCGGAGTAACTTCATGCGTAATCGCTTGTCGTCCATTTCCTGCGACTATTGGAATGACCTTACACTGCTCCATATTGTTTCCGGAGGAACTTTTGGATTTCTACATACGAAGATATAGAAGCGGTTCGATCCAACATATTCGCGCTTCGAAACCGCCTTCTGGTCACACTTTTCAAAAAAGACGGCCATGTTGTTCGTTCTGTCTGTCACGATGATCATGACATCCCAGGAATATCCGGGCCCCCAATGATAATACGTGAGTGCCCCGCTGACTGCGTGGGGAAGCCCGTACCGGGGACCAAACTGGTCTATTGCTCCTGCCGCTGCGTATGACGCCACATAGACCCCGGCCACTGCCTGGTCCTTCGGAGGGAGCGCACCATATACGTCGGCGACGTCGCGAACCAGATCATCCCATCCGACACGACCGCTGAGGAAAATCGGGGGATCATTCCTGCTGTTCTTGAACTCCCTGAGCGGCTCATACAGTGACCGAAAGGGACGGATAGAGGCTGCCAGATTATCCCAAGGGATAACAGGCAGGGAAAACGAAATATTGACTGCTCCAATCACCAGCAGATAAACCATGACGGCGGCTCTCACCCAATTCTTCCAGCGCAATTCCCTGGTCAGCTCTTCCACGTATACAGCGCCCGCGGCTGCGAGTGGTATGAATAGCTCGATGATCATTCGCGCAGTTGCGTGAAGCTGGAACAGCAGCGCAAGAGTGCCAAGCAGCAACAGGCCCAAGAAAGCGTAGCTGACACCGTTGAATCGGCGGAAGATTCGGTACAGTCCGATCAACCAGAAGGGATAGAGCAATGGACTCACGTAGATCCCCACGTTTGTAACGTATTGCAGAAGGGAAGCGTGATATACCCGCGACGATTCATACTCCTTCCAGAATTCAGGCGTCGGCCAGTGATTTGTGATTTGCCAGATAATGTATGGTGAGACAAGAGCAAGAAAGAGGGTCAGTGCCAACCAGGGCCACGGTGTGACCAAATCCTTCCGATATTTCGAGGCAAGAAGCGCGGCCAGAAATCCCGGACCGAGGAACAGGACGGTCGCCTTCGTCATGCAGGCGACTCCAGCGACCAGTCCCAACATTATCCACAGCCCTTTTTGTCCGGTCCGCAGGAACCGGACCACGCAGTACAGGAAGGCCGCCAGACACAACTGGTCAATACTGTCGTAACAAAAAACGGAATCTGCCATCAGCCAACCAGGAACGATGATGAACACAAGAGCCGTCAGCGCCACGGCGAAGGCTTGTCCACCCAGCTCTTTCGCAATCATACACGCGAAAACCAGGGTGAATGATCCGGCGAGCGCCGGGACGATGTGACTCGCAAACAGTGAGCCCCCGAACAACAATCGGCTGAGGGCCACCAAAGCGGGTACGAGTGGCGGCAGATCCACGTAGCCAAACGCGAGGTGTCGACTTAACGCATTGGTATACAGCTCGTCGAAGAAGAAGCCATAACCGGGAGCAATGTACATGTGCAGCAAAAAAACGGCGGTCGCGCCGACTATGACTACCAGTGAGACTCTTTGGTAAGTAAACCGTTTGCCACCGATCTGCATGCGATCCCTCACTGACTTTCCGGCAATTCTCATGCGACAACTGTCTTGGTGATGCTCCATATTCTAGTGGATCGGGGAAGAATTATCAAAAGCGCATCCGGCAGCGAAGCAACTCTCCGGCCGGCTTGAAGAATGGTCTGAACGCTTGTAGGATCATTCTCGCATGAACAGAACATCGAAGCCCCCGGAAGAGAGAAGGGGTGAGATAGTAGCGGCCGCCCGGAAGCTGTTTCTCGAGAACGGTTTTGGAGCCGTTCCGGTGAGCCGAATCCTTCGTTCCATCGGAGTGTCTCAAGGCACATTCTACTACTACTTCCCCACCAAAGAAGCGGCGCTCGACGCGGCCCACGACAACTGGCCTGCGGAACTGATTCTGGATCAGGAAGTAAGCGAGGTGGTCGTCGCCGATCTTGACGGCGATGGAGTCGACGAACTGGTCACAATCGAGCCGTTTCACGGAAACCGGCTCTTCGTGTACCGGGAGACGGCCGGATCCTGGACACGGATTTTCGAGCATCTCCTTCAATATGGTCACGGCGTTTGCGCCGGCGTCGTTGCAGGGAAGAAGGTCCTGGTGGTCGGGAATCGTTCCGGAAACAGGGACCTGGAGATTCTGGTGCCGTCGACGGGTGACAGTTTGACGCTCAACCGCCATGTTGTCGCCGAAGGTGTCGGCGCGGCAAATGTCGCACTGCTTGACTACGCGGGTGAAAGCTGGATCATAGCGACAAATCAGGCCGACTCGGAAGTTGCAGTCTATCGGATTGATGATCTGCAGGAAGAGGATGACTGATAGGTTCACGGCTGCGGGCGGCATTGCGCGGATCGGGCATCAATGCGGGAGGCGGAACAGTCGCGCAGGCACAATACAGGATGGAACTCCGGGTCGACAGTCTTCGTACTGTACTCACGGAGAATCGCGCCTGCCGGCGCTCGGCCGGTTCGAATAGCGGATGCAGATCGGCCACCGGTACCGGTATCCAACAGGAGCCGGCTCAGAACCCAGTCCGCCGTCGGGAGCTGAGCGCGGGAGTAACCTTTCATGATGGGTCCGTCGATTGAATTGTCCGTAGTGGCCGACGATATAACTGGATCGCTCGACACGGGGGTGCAGTTCGCGCTCGCCGAGTTTGCCGTCCGGGTTTCGGTCTGGCCAACGTTTCCCGAGACCGGTCCGTCGCAAATCATCGTGATGGATACCGAATCACGCCATCTTCCTGCGGGCGAGGCAGGACGCCGGGTTGAGGGCGCGGTGCGCTTCGCCCGTGAAAGGAACGCCCGCCTGCTCTACAAGAAGGTAGATTCCACGCTCAGAGGCAACGTAGGTGCTGAGTTGGAGGCGACGCTTGCTGCCTCCGGCCGGGACCAGATTGCGTTTGCTCCCGCGTATCCCCGGATGGGACGCACAACTTCGGACGGAATCCAGCTGGTGAATGGGATGCCAATCCACCAGAGTCCGTTTGGCCGAGACGCTTTGGATCCGGTGCGGACAAGCAACATCGCAGAAATCATTGCAGCGCAATCACGACTCTCCGTCGCAGTCCTCCGAACGCCGGAGAAGGCAAAGGCGGTGAACGCGCGAATCGTAGTACTCGATGCGAGCTCAGACAGAGAGCTTCGCGAGGCAGCCCGAATCCTCTTCCCGCAGTGCGATCGTTGGGTCCTGGCCGGCTCCGCCGGTTTCGCAAACGCAATCAGTCGAGAGTTGGCCGAGCTTTACAGCCAGCGGTCAAACGTTCGCGCTGCGTCCGCGGATGGAAGACCCGGCATTCCGACCCTCGCGGGAGCTGCACAAGGCTGGCGCGGCACCGACGGCGACCGACGTAGGGTGCTCGTCGTCAACGGCAGCGTCAATCCGGTCTCCGCCGCTCAGGAAGACTACTCAGCTGAACGTGGAATTCCGTTGATCTCTGCGGCACGTCACGATACGACGATAAGCGATTCAACGGCTCCGGCAGATCGCATGGAGCTGTTGCGCAGGGCGCACGAAGGCTTCGCCCGAAGCGACGCTGTCATATTGACAGGAGCGGCGTTGTCCGCCCACAGCGGGCGTATTTCGCCAGATCGCGTCGCTGCCGCCGCATTCGCCGACCGTCTCGGACAGCTCACGGATGCGATTGCTGCACACGAACGACCCGATGCGCTCGTGGTCTTCGGGGGCGACACGCTCATCGGCGTTATGCATGCCCTGGGCATTTCCATGCTCGCACCGATCGAAGAGATAGCACCGGGGGTCCCGATATCGGCCTCAGTCGCATCCGGTATCCCATCGAAGCCCTGGATGATCATTTCAAAAGCCGGCGGTTTTGGCCCTGCGAACCTACTAATCCGAATATTATCAAGCCTCGGCATCGAACCGGGAAGAAAGCAGGTTTTGCCATGATAGCGATTACTATGGGCGATGCGAATGGCGTCGGGCCGGAGCTCGTGCTCAAGGCCTGGCTGGAGCAACGACTCGATTCCGATTTCGTAGCAGTTGGCGATGCGGCGGTACTCGAGTACTGTGCCGGGCGCCTTGGGTTCGATGTCGCCATTCAAAGGATAACGGCTCCAACCGAATTTGCGGAGGGCCCGTTGAACGTCATCGATCTCGGTATGATGAGCGCGGAAAATCTCCGGATCGGAAAAGTCTCCGGGGACGCCGGGCAAGCCGCGCTCGCGTACGTTCGGGCGGCCACGAAGCTGGCAATCGAACGCGAAGTTCAGGCAATTGTGACGCTTCCCGTCAACAAGGAAGCCGCACGAATTTCGGAGCCCGGATTCTCTGGGCATACGGAATTAATAGCCGAAATGTGCGGGGTTTCTCGATACGCTATGATGCTTGCGTCGGAAAAGCTTGTCGTTACTCACGTGAGCACCCACGTTTCGCTCAGCGACGCAATCCGCTGTGTGCGCGAGGAGCGCATTCTCGACACTATCGAGCTAACAAACGACGCACTGTGCAGATTCATTCCTCATCCCCGGATCGCGGTCGCGGGGCTGAACCCGCACGCGAGCGAACACGGCTCCTTCGGAGACGAGGAGGCGGAAGAGATTGCGCCGGCGATCGCCTCCGCCAGGCGGATGGGGATTGACGCGACCGGACCGGAGGCGCCGGACACCGTCTTCGTCAGGGCGGTTCGCGGAAGCTTTGACGCGGTGGTTTGCATGTACCACGATCAGGGGCACATTCCAATGAAGCTCCTCGATTTCGAAGGCGGCGTCAACGTCACCCTCGGGCTGCCGATCATTCGTACATCGGTTGACCACGGTACTGCCTACGACATTGCGTATCGGGGGGAGGCGACACCCAGAAGCCTGATAGCGGCGTTCGACTTCGCGCAGAAACTGATCGGTCATCGCGTCTGACCTGTGCCGTTGAACCGCCGATCCTGCACGCGCCATGCTCCAAACTGAGCGAGTCCAGGGTATTAAGAAGCTTGTTGATGCCGCTCGGCCAGTCGTTTGCGGTGTCGATAGATAGCCCGCTTGCTTGCGATTTTTAGAGCTAAAGACATGTACTGAAACAATATGAAACCATTTATCAACACGCTTGCTGATACCTCCGAGCGAGTCCTATCGATACGCGCTCCGCGTCGATCAGCTGCTTGAGTTCATCGTCGACCTTCATCGCTATCACAGTAGCCCTGGTCAGATTCAACAGAGAGATATTTCCAATCGTGTCGAGTGGCCGCCGATTGTTGAACCGGGCCACCCGCCCGAGCGTTGCATACCCGACCGACTCGATTGTCAACCGGGGGCCGCGCGGGGCTTCCACTTCGATACGTCGACGCCCTTAACAAGCAGCCACAGCGCGAGCGACAGCTCGCCAATCACCGCTAGTCCAGCCATCGCAAAATAGTAGCGACCGGCGAAGTCCGGAGCGAGAATCAGCGCCAGACTGCTTGATATGTAGCTGGCACCAGGAATCAAATAGAGGAATCCGATGGTCCTGGGAATATAGCCGGACCTGATGATCAGGTACGCCGCGACCGGGAAGAAACAGCCGAACAAGAACAGGGCGATGCCGAAGCCATCGGCATGCGCCTGAACCGCCATGGCCGACAACGCCTGTCGCTGTTCAGGCGTAAAAGCCGATAGATACGACGCGTTCCCCAGCGGATACGGCGCCTCGAGCAGGTGAAGGGCGTACGCCGTCTCCCGGGACGATGATCCGGCCGCGGATCACCGCCTCGCCCATCGCGCCGAGAACGATCGTGATTAAATAGAAGGCGCCGCAGGTTCTCGCGTATACTTGCGGCGAAGTCGAGCTATTGTCAGGTGGGGCGTCATAGGGGTCTCCTTCTGTTATGGTCGTTGAGGGAGATGGTGAACAGGCAAGGTTCGACCGTATTACGACGCAAAAGCAGGAAGTCGACGACGAACTCCCGAGAGCGAACTTCCACCAAGCGCTCCGAGTACAGGAGACATAACCACTATGTTGGATTCGAGCAAGCACATTGCGAAATCAGTATTTGCAGAGCGTCAGCGGATATTACACTCGGATAACGGCTTCAGTCAGACTAACGTCGCGAACGGCCGGGGCGCGGGAGCGAACACACTATTCGCGCATGAGTCTTCGCAGAAGAATGTCCTCGACGTTGCGCCTGCCGTCGATTGCCGCGAGAATGTAGATGCGTTTCTCATCGATTCGGTAGAAAACCCGCCACGGCGAGACAACGACTTCTCGATATCGGGCTATGTTGTGCTTTGCCAATTCCGGAACAATTCGTCCCAATTCTCCATGCCGTGATAGCTTTCCCACGGCCTCTTCGATTCGGTCAATGAACTTCTCAGCGGCGGCCGGCGAGTCCTCGATGAGAAAATCGACAACATCTTGCAGATCCTCCGCCGCGGGGGCAGTCCACAGAAGTTTGTTCATGTTGTCTTCAGACGTCGGCGGGCCGCTTCCATTACCTGTTGGTGAGACTGCAGTTGACCAGTTTCGATAGCCTTTTCGCTTTGGGCAAGGAGTTTCATGATCCCGAGCGCGTCAATCATCTGCTGGTAGCTCTTAGGATCGATGAGGACGCCTTTTGCTTCACCGTTTTGAGTAATGACGATGGGATTGTGCGTGTCATTGATCTGCCGGATCATGTCGGCAGCGTTGGTCTTGATGTAGGAAATAGGACGTATGTTTGACTCCAGATCCATATGATTCTCCAGTGTTCATAAGGTACCATAAAAAGACTTAAAACGCAACGGCCCGGAAAAACTTACCCGTGCTCTTACCCCGAGTCTGGATGGGCCGGCCGGCGGCTCGCGCGGTGCCGGTTCCATGCGGCGGCCCTCGCTTCCTGAAAGGATTCCCTTCCTCAGACACTTGCCGGGTCGGCGCCGCTCTTAGTATCAGTCAGACTATGTCTGCTAAAAAACTCATCCACGTGGCTTTCATTCTGGGTATCATCGTCGCGGCAACAGCATCCGCCCAATCGCAGGGAGACCCCTATCACGGCCCTGTGCTGTCCCTCGATGTCCCGCAGGGATGGAAAACATGACTGGGTATACGTTGCCGCGCTCCGGATCGGCGCAAGAAAGGGCATGGCGGAACGGATGGACCGTGCGATCAAGCAGAGCGTTGAACGGCCGCGGAACCTACCTCTCCTTCGCGCTCGAGGGACGCACCGTCTACGAGGCCTACGGATATGCGGTGGACAAAGGCAGCGGCAACCTGGATGTCCTTCAGATCCACGCAAGCGCGGATACCAAAGCCGCCCCGAATATCGCGGAAAAACTGACTCAGATGCTTGGTACGATTTCTCATACCAACCAGTGAATCAGGACATGTAGCGATGCAAAGATTTCAGGCGCTGCGCAGACCCGGCTAGGTAGGTCCCGCAGGGACATGACCACTTCGCCGATAATCGGTTCGGTCCGCTCTATTGAGCATCGCAGGGCTTTTCCTCGCGACTATCGGAGGTTGCGTACCTCCGCATCCTTGACGACGTTCTGGTATCGCCGGTGAATGAGGCTCCTGTCGTATTCGAAGCCTTCCTGGAGCATCTCCTCGCGCTCGTCCTCTGTAAAGTAATGCATGGCCGGCTGAAAGAAGTGACGATCCTCCTTTTCGATGTGCGCCGGGTAGAAGTCGCGAAGCTGCTTCATGCAGTCGAGCACCGTCGCGAAGGCACTTTCATCGCCGTCACGGTAGCGCTGATTCGCTTCTACCATCTTCTTCGTGACCGTCCTGCCTTTCGCGTGGTCGGCGACCAGATCTCGCATGATTCGTTCGTCCTCGGGTGAAAGATTCTTCTTGCCGAGCTCCCGGAACAGAATGTCCTCTTCCTTGCCGTGGTGGCACTCGTCAGCGTAGAAGCGGATGAAGTCGGCGGCGACGTCGGTGAAAGCCGGGTCAGGCTTTCCACCTTTTTCAACCCGGTCTGCCTCGTTGCCGATTTCGGCAATCATGCGCTCGATCAGACGGTGCTCGATCATCAACGGCCCTACTGGCATCATTTTTCGCATAGTCTCCTCCTGGTTAATCGATACATAGTTTCCTCGCTACGTTCTCAACAGACGCATGCCGTTGAGAACTACAACCATGACGGACGCCTCGTGCACGAGCATGCCGCCGGCCATATGAATGTCGCGCAGGACGACGCCGATCAGCAGCGCCGCGACCGTAAGTACGGCGATCGCGACGTTCTGGCGGATGTTGCGCAATGCC
>CAZNYW010000016.1:0-67387 GCA_964577375.1 uncultured Spirochaetales bacterium
CAGGTGTGGACGTCGGCGTTGCCTACGATGCGTCTGGCGCTCTGCGCACCGACGGAAAGTCGGGCCTGAACAGCATCGACGGTTCGGTGTGGACGATGTTCGGCGCCGCCAAGCTTCGCGTTGGCTACCTTTCCTATGACACGAAGAAAGTTGCTTCCGGCGACGTGCAGACGCTCAACGCGCCAACCGCTGGCGTGGGTGGTCTCTACTTCGACCTCGACCTTCCCTTCTGATCTGATCCACAAAGGGACTAATCAGAGAGCCCCCTCGAAAGAGGGGGCTTTTTTTGTCCCGATTTGAAGCGCGCCGCAGCTTTTCCTGTATCAGGTAGTAAACGGGCCGTTTCGGCGGCCGTCGAAGCAGGAGGAGCGAATGAACAATCTCAATTCCATCATCGTGGAGGGGAACCTGACGCGGGACCCGATTCTCTCGGCGACGCCGAAGGGGACGAGCGTCTGCACCTTCGCGGTGGCGTCGAACCGGTTCTACCGGCAGAACGAGGAGAGCCAGAAGGAGGTCTCCTTTTTCGACGTGGAGACCTGGGCGCGGCTTGCCGAGGTGTGCGGCGAGCAGCTGAAGAAGGGCCGGGGGGTCAGAGTTGTGGGAAGACTGAAGCAGGACCGCTGGACGGACGGCGAGGGGAAACTCCACTCGAGGGTGAAGATCGTCGCCGAGCACGTGGAGTTCAAGCCGCAGTTCGCGAAGAAGGAGGGCGAGCAGGAGGAGGAGGTCGAGGCGGTCGCCGAGACCGAGGCTGAAACGGTCGACGCCGAGCTGTCGACGGTACCGTTCTGAGGTGGATTGCGCGGCCGCCAGTGCCGCGTTGACTGCGGAGCGTCCGGGCGAGCAGGCGGTGGCAAACGCAATTCGCCGCCCGGAGCTCCTTCAGGATTATTCACTGTTTCTATTGACAGTAACACCCCGATCATTGTACTCTCCTCTCAGATGCAAAATCGGCAAGGCAATCAGACAGTGACTCGACACTCGAGCTGGTGGTCCTGGATCAGAACCGGGACCTGACTGTCTTTGCTGTGCGGGTTCCGGTGGCCCACCGGGAGCTGTGCGGAGACGGCCGCAGCGGATATTCCGGTGGTAACGATCAGCCGGGATGGCCGCTGCGGCCTTTTTTTGATCGGACGGCACGGTAGCCGCCGTCCGGGAGGGCCGCGGACCGGCAGGGCCGGGGCGCGTGCTGCGACACTACCGCAAATGGGACAGGAAGGAGGAGTTGATGGCTCGGAAAGACACAATCGTGAAGATCCTCTCGGGCGACAGGTTTACGCCGTTCGGGCTCGCGCGGAAACTGAACGCGCGGGCGGTGCTCGAGTCTTCGTCGTTTCAGCGCGGACGTGAGCGCTACTCGGTGATTCTCGCGCAGGACGCCTTCAGGATCGAGCAGCGCGGGACTGATATCACGCTCGTGAGCGACCGGGGGACTGAGAAGATCGAGGGCGACGCAAAGGACATCCTCGACGTTCTCAGCGAGCTTGCGAACGAGCACGGGCCGCTGCATCAGGACTTTCCCTTTCCGGCCGGCGGGATCGGTTACCTGAGCTACGAATTTGCCCGCTTCTGCGACAGCGTGCACTTCCGGGAGAAGACCGACAGTCTCGGTCTGCCGGATGCTGCCTTCCTCTTCGGCCACGTATTTGTCGTCTTCGACCACTACACCGACGCGCTCTACGTCATCGGCATCAACTACAGCAGGCATGAAATCGACCTTCCGCGTGCGGTTGCTTCCGTGGAGAAGCGGCTGGCCGACATGGATTTCAACTACCTCTCTCCCGATGAAAACGGGTACGCTGCCGAGGTGACTGGCGCAGATGAAAACCGGGATGCGTACATCGCGGGCGTCGAACGCGTTCGCGAGGAGATCATCAAGGGAAATCTCCTGCAGTGCGTGCTGTCGCACAGGCTTACGGTGCGGTCTCCCATCCCGGCTCTCGAAGCCTACAGGCGTCTGCGGACTGCGAATCCCTCGCCCTACCTCTTCTACCTCGACTTCGGCGATTACCAGCTTTTTGGCTCCTCGCCGGAGATGCTGGTACGCGTAAAGGAGGGAAAGGCTGTCGTCCGGCCGATAGCGGGCACACGGCCGCGCGGGAAGAGCCGGCAGGAGGACCGTGCGCTCGAGTACGAGCTTCTCAACGACGAGAAGGAACGTGCAGAGCACCTGATGCTGGTGGATCTGGCGCGGAACGATCTGGGGCGCGTCTGCGTGCCGGGAAGCGTGCGGGTGACGCAGTCGATGATCATCGAGCGCTACTCGCACGTCATGCACATCGTATCTCAGGTGGAAGGGGACCTTGTGGAGGGCCTCGCGGGTGCGGACGCCGTGCGAGCCACCTTTCCCGCCGGTACGGTGAGCGGCGCGCCGAAGATACGGGCGATGAGCGTGCTCGACGAGCTCGAGTCGGAGCGGCGCGGTTTCTATGCGGGACTCGTCGGTTACGTGGAGCCGGGCGGAGCGCTCGACACCTGCATCGCGATCCGCACGGCGCTGAAGCGGGGCGACGAGCTCGTGCTGCAGGCCGGAGCGGGCATTGTGTATGATTCGCGACCCGAGCGCGAATACCGCGAAACGCAGGAAAAGCTCGGCGCGCTTGCCCTGGCTGCGGGACTGAATCTCGAGGGGTTTGACCCGGCGGCAGAGGCTGCCGGCGCAGAGGCAGCGGGCGCGGAAAGGAGCGCAACATGATACTTCTTGTGGACAACTACGACAGCTTTACCTACAACCTCTATCAGTACATCTGCGAAATCCTCGCAGACCATGGAATCAAGGAAGAGGTGCGCACCGTGAGGAACGACGTGGTCGGCGTCGACGAGGTCGCGGCGATGAAGCCGCGGGCGATCATCATCTCACCGGGGCCGGGTCGGCCGGAGGATGCAGGCATTTCGGTCGAGCTCATCCACAAGCTTCGTGAAACTACACCGATACTCGGTGTCTGTCTGGGGCATCAGGCGATAGGGGCGGCCTTCGGCGCGAAGATCATCCAGGCGAAGCGCATCGTCCACGGAAAGGTGGAGGCGATTACGCACGACGGGCGCGGTGTTTTCCGTTCGGTGGGATCGCCGGCGCGCTTCACGCGGTACCACTCCCTCGTGATCGACGAGGCGACGCTTCCCGGGGAGCTCGAAATCACTGCGCGGAGCGCCGACGGCGACATCATGGGCGTCAGGCACACGTCGCTTCCGATCGAAGGGGTGCAGTTTCATCCTGAATCGATCGCGAGCGAGACGGGAAAGAAGCTCCTCGCGAACTTTCTCCGCTACCGCCGGGAGCCCTTCGTTGCACGCTCGGTGCTGACCCGCCTCATCGATCGGATGGATATGACGATGGAGGAAGCGCAGAACTTCATGGAGGAGCTCACCGAGGGAAATGTGTCGCCGATCCAGATCGCCGCATTCCTGGTCGCGCTCAACGCGAAGGGTATTCAGCCTCAGGAGATTGCAGGCTGCGCGAAGGTGCTTCAGCAGAAGCGGGTTCCTATCCGCAGCAGCGTTCCGGCGCTCGACACCTGCGGCACAGGCGGCGACGGCGCAGGATCGTTCAACATCTCCTCGATGGCCGCTATCGTGGCGGCGGCCTGCGGCGCGCGGGTGGCGAAACACGGAAACCGGGCGGTGAGCTCGCGGAGCGGCAGCGCGGACTTCTACCGGGCGCTGGGGATAAACGTCGAGCTCCCGCCGGAGAAGACGGAGGAGCTCCTCGAGAAGACCGATTTTGCCTTTCTCTTCGCGCCGCTCTACCACGGCGCGATGAAGCACGCCGGAAAGCCGCGGGCCGAGCTTGGAATCAAGACAATCATGAACCTGCTCGGACCGCTTGCAAATCCGGCGGGAGCGCAGTTCCAGCTCATAGGTGTATACGATGAGGCGCTCTGCGAGCCTGTGGCGCGCGCGGCGCATCTCCTCGGCATCAGACGGGCGATGGTTGTGCATGGTCAGGACGGCATCGATGAGGTGTCGATATCCGCGCCGACGACGATCGTCACCCTTGACGGGGACAAGCCGCTCACGAAGACGACGCTCGAGCCGGGCCGGTTCGGGATGAAGGGTTACACGCTCAAGGACCTGGAAGGCGGTGATGCAGGCGACAACGCGGATGCCGCGTGGGAGATTGCACGCGGCAAAGGGCGCGCCGCGGTCCGTGACTCGGTGCAGCTGAACGCGGCGGCAGCTCTCACTGTCTACGGCATCGCGAAGGACATCGAGGACGGTCTCGCGCACGTCAGAAAGGCCTTCGACGACGGTCTGGTTCTTGCCAAGATGGAGGAGACCGTGCGGGTGAGCCACGAGCTTGCCATAAAGGAGGCGGAGACAGCGGGAGCGCAGCCGGTATGAGCGTTCTCGACGATATCGCGGCACGCCGACACGAGCGGATCTCGCGCGAGGGTCCGGCGCTCGGCGTTCCGGTGCCTGCAGAACGGCCGGTGCCGGTGACTCGGTTCGGCCTGGACCCCTTCGTGGTGTGTGAAATCAAGCGGCGGTCGCCCTCTCGCGGCGACATATCGGCCCGGCTCGACCCGGTATCGCAGGCTGCCCGATACCTCGAGGCGGGCATACGGTCGATCTCGGTGCTCACCGAGGAGGACCACTTCGGCGGCTCGCTCGACGACCTGATGCGGGTCAAGTCGGCCTTCCCTGAGGCCTCAATCCTTCGCAAGGACTTTCTCCTCGATGAGGCTGATATCGACATCTCCTGGCGCGCGGGCGCCGATGCGATTCTTCTGATCGCGGCCCTTCTCGACCGGCAGCGGTTTGAAGCGATGTACCGCCGGGCGAAGGAACTGGGCCTGAGCGCGCTCGTCGAGGTGCATACAGCTTCGGAGATCGACCTTGTCCGGCGCGCGGCGCCGGACCTCGTAGGCGTGAACAGCCGCGACCTCACCACCTTTCACGTCGACCCGTTGGTTCCGGTGCATCTTCGCCCGCTGATCGACTGGAGCTGCCGGACCGTCTTCGAATCGGGTGTCTTCGGCCGCGAAGAGGCGGCGCTGGCCGCCAATGCCGGCTTTGACGGAGTTCTCGTGGGAGAGGCGGTTGTCCGCGAACCTGCCCGCATTCCCGCCATCATCTCCGGGCTTGCGGAGCCTGGCACCGAGGGCCGGTTCTGGGCGAAGCTCTTCCAGCGGGATCCCCGGCGCCGCGGGCCGCTCGTGAAGGTGTGCGGCATCACCAGCGCGCAGGATGCCGCGAAGGCCGATGCTCTCGGCGCCGACCTCCTCGGCTTCATCTTTGCCAACTCACCGCGGCGCGTGAACCCCGAGCTCCTGCGGGCGCTTCCGGAGACGAACGCGCAGCGTGTGGCGGTGGTCGTTCTCAATGAGCGGGCGGACAACATCGACCCGGAAATTCCGCGCCTTCTTGCAGACGGCCTTCTCGACGCGGTGCAGCTTCACGGCGACGAGTCGGCCGAGGCGGTACGGGCACTGACCTTTCCGCGCTACAAGGCGCTACGCCCGGCGGCCGCGAGCGAGATTGGGCAGCTTTCGGAATACGGAACGCGTCGTGCGCTGGTTGACGCCTATTCGAAGGACGCCTACGGCGGCACCGGCCGCCGTATCTCCCCGGAAATCGTCGTCGCCGCGAAGCTGCAGGGCCCCCTCTGGATGGCCGGTGGGATAGGAGCCGACAACGCGGCTCAGATCATCGAGGAGTACAACCCCGAGCTGATCGATTCTTCGAGCCGGCTCGAGGCGGCGCCGGGGCGGAAGGACCACGCGCTTCTCGAGCGCTTCTTCGAGGAGATCGCGCGGGCGCGAGAGATTCAGTCGATTGGAGAAAGAGCGTGAAGGAACAGACGGTGAAAGAGACAGGAACGCGCGGCGCGGGGGCCGATAGGGGCCGTGACGGCTATTTCGGCCGGTTCGGCGGAAGGTACGTCGCGGAGGTGCTCCGTTCGGCGCTCGACGAGCTCGACGAGCAGTTCCGCGTCGCCATGGCGGACGACGGTTTCCGCAGGGAATATACGCACCTGCTCGACGAGTACGTGGGAAGACCGACTCCGCTTCTTCACGCGGCGAACCTTTCACAGCGGCTCGGAGGAGCGCAGATCTACGTGAAGCTCGAGGGGCTTGCGAACACCGGCGCGCACAAGATCAACAATGCGCTCGGGCAGGCGCTGCTCGCGAAGCGAATGGGCAAGAGACGCATCATTGCAGAGACAGGCGCGGGCCAGCATGGCGTGGCAACCGCGGCCGTCTGCGCGAAGCTCGGCATTCCCTGCCGGGTCTACATGGGCGAGGTCGACATGCAGCGTCAGCGGCCGAACGTCTTCTGGATGGAGCTCTTCGGCGCCGAGGTAGTGCCGGTCAAGAGCGGCTCGCGCACGCTGAAGGATGCGGTGAACGAGGCGCTCCGCGACTGGTCGGCGAGCTTCTCGGACACCCACTATCTCCTTGGTTCAGCGCTCGGTCCTTCGCCTTTTCCCGACATGGTACGCGAGTTTCAGTCGGTGATCGGCCGCGAGGTGGAGGCGCAGATCGCGGTGAGACGCCTTGATGTGGAAGCGATGATTGCCTGCGTCGGCGGGGGGTCCAACGCAATCGGATTCTTTTGGCCCTTCCTCGACCGGAAGGAGCCGCGGCTCATCGGGGTGGAGGCGGGCGGAAGGGGAACCGCCGCAGGCGACCACGCCTCGCGCATGAATGGTCTCGGGCAGACCGGCATCGTTCAGGGCTACAAGAGCCTCTTTCTCCTCGACAGCGACGGGCAGGTCGGTCGGACGCACTCGGTTTCGGCCGGTCTCGACTATCCCGGGATCGGCCCGCAGCTCGCGCATCTCGGTGAGTCGGGACGGATCGAGTTCACCCGTGCTGAGGACGATGAGGCAATCGATGCACTGAAGACCTTCGCTCGCCATGAGGGCGTAATCTTCGCGCTCGAGTCGGCGCACGCCGGCGCCGCTGCCCTGAAGCTTGCGCCGGAGCTTCCGAAGGAGCGGGCGATCGTAGTCAACATGTCGGGACGCGGCGACAAGGACCTCTTCATCGTCGCCCGCGCCACAGCCGGCGGGGATGAAAACCGGACCTGGAAGCGCTTCCTCGAGCAGGAGGCCGCGAGCCTATGAGCGCCCGGATCATGGCACACATGGTGGCCTGCTACCCCGACTACGACCGGGCGGTCGAAATCGGCAAAGCCCTGCTCGATGCGGGTGTGGCCTACCTCGAAGTGCAGTTTCCCTTCTCCGACCCCACCGCAGACGGTCCGGTCATTCAGACCGCCTGCACCGAGGCTCTCGAAAGCGGCTTCAGCGTCGACGAAGGATTCAGGCTGATCGGCGAGCTTTGCGACTACCGGGACAGCCGCTTCGCCGACGGCGCGCGCGCGCCCGTCTTCCTCATGAGTTATGCGAGCCTTGTGTTTGCCCGGCCGATGGCGCAGTTCGTCCGGGACGCAAAGTCCGCCGGTGTTGTCGGGCTCATCGTTCCCGACCTTCCAGTCGACAGCGACGAGGGTCTCTACGCCCTGGGGCGATCCCAGGAGATCGACGTGATACCGGTGGTGGTGCCGAGCATGAGCGAGCGGAGGCTCGAGCTCCTTCGCACAGTGCGGCCGCGCTTCCTCTACGCCGCGCTTCGCAGCGGCATCACCGGGAGCTACACCGAAATAGGGGAGGAGAATCTGGCGTTTCTTCGCCGTCTGGCACCGTTCGGAGCACAGGTTCTTGCGGGATTTGGAATCCGGTCGCCGGAACAGGTGGCCCTTCTCGTCCCTCACGTCCACGCTGTTATTGTCGGATCGGCCTTCGTGGCGGAAATCGCGTCGGCAGGCCGGTCGCCGGGAGCTGCGGCACGTGCGGTAGGCGGCCGCGCCGCCTCGCTCATTGACGCATGAAGCGCAAACGATAATACTTGTGATGGGAGAACGAAATGAGCAATGAAGTGACAATAACCGAAGCAAATTTCGACCAGGAAGTCGTCAAGTCTGACGTCCCGGTCCTGATAGATTTCTGGGCAGAGTGGTGCATGCCCTGCAAGATGATTGCGCCCGCGCTCGACGAGCTTGCGGGAACCTACGCGGGAAAGGTGAAGATCGGAAAGGTAAACGTCGACGAAGAGACGGACCTCGCCTCCCGCTACAACATCGTGAGCATTCCGACGCTACTCGTCTTCAACGGCGGGGAGGTGGTGAAGCAGCACGTGGGTGCCGCTCCCAAGCCGGCCCTCGAAGGCCTCTTCAAGGAATACGTGGCAGGCTGATCAGGGGACATATACCTCGTCGCTGTTGACTGCGCCGAAGGTCGAGCCTCTGGTGGGAACCGTATGCCAGTCCGCTCGCGAATCGGTATCAGCCGTTTCTGAGCTCCGGCAGATGGAACGGGTGGAGGTCGAGTCCGACGGATCGACCGCATCCTCCGGTGCCGCGAGCTCTCCCGATGTGCTCCACGCGCCTGCCGCGACAATTTCATCGACCCAGTCCATCATCCGCGTGCTGCCGAAACCGCGGTAGCGGTCATCCGAATCGGAGGTGCGGTTGCTGTATATGACGGCGTCGGCCACAGCCCCGCCCGGCGAGGAGGCAAGCGTGAGCACCCCGTTGTTTCCCGAAAGACCGGTTCCCTGCGGGATCCAGTAATCCCACGCGAGCGGCGAGGAGTCTGCTCCGCCGGAGGCGGCACGATCGGCGAGCTCGTCGATTTCGGACGCGTCGCCCGACGGCTTGCAGTGAACCAGCACGAACTCACCCGTTTCCACGGTCCGGTTGGGAAGCACGATTCGCGAGTCCCAGTCACCCGGGGTGCCGACCGACAAACAGAGCCCGGCCAGGTTGCCCGCCTTCACGACTGCAAGCTCGACGAGGTCCGGGTGGGTAGTGGTGCCGTTGGTGATGAACTCATTGATCCGGAGCGCCGCCGGATCGGAATTGTGCCCGTAGACCGGCGACATGAAGCTCAGGCAGTTGCCGTGGCTGTCCGCCGCCACCGCCTCGAAGAGGTAGCAGACTCCCGGCGTCATCTCCTGCTCGCTGCGGACCGTCACGACGTTCTTCTCCGAAACCGTGGTAATCTCTCCGCGGCCGGGGGAGAGAAGCGCCGCCTCGGCGGTGATCCGGGCAGGCTCGTCGAACAGGAGCTCGAAGCTGCGCGTCGAGAGCGTGCGAACGTGCTGAAGCTGGGGCGGGCGCAGGTCCGCCGCGATGACCTCTTCCACGCTTGAAAAAGCGCTGCAGGAAGAAAGCAATGCCGTCACGGCCAGCAGCAGCCAGGCGGTCCGGACCAGGACGATTGACCGGTATTCCGACAAACGGGCATATTGCATGGCATCCCTCCACGAGGTATCACCCTCCCGAAGCGGCGGTGCTTCAACCGATTGCGCGCTTTACCGCCCTGCCGGAATCGTTATATAATTCCATACACTTCATCGAGGATTGCAAATGCCGGAAAACATCCTATTCGAGAAATACGGGCAGACGATCGAGAACGGGCGGGTCATCTTTCGTGAAGACGAAGAGGGCAAGCAGATGTTCATCATCCAGGAAGGGATCGTTCGGATATCGAAAACGATCGACGGAAAGGAGCACGTCCTTGCGGAGCTCGCAAAGGGTGATTTTTTCGGCGAGATGGCGATAGTGACCCGGGTCCGCCGCACGGCGACGGCCACGGCTGTGGGAAACGTGCAGCTTCTTGCCTTCGACCGCGCGGGCTTTCAGGGAATGATCGAGAAGAACTCCCGCATCGGACTGAACATCATCGACAAGCTCTGCCGCCGGCTGCAGCACGCGAATCATCAGATCGAGCTGCTCTTCCAGCGGAACGAGCAGAGCCTCATCGCAATGAACCTCTACTTGCACTTCATGGAAAAGGGCGGCGACGAGCCCTTCCTTGCCCTGGACAAGACGGTCCAGGATCTTGCAAAAACGATGGACATGCCCGAAAGCTCGGTGGCGACGCAGCTCAGCAATCTGGCGCAGTCCGAAGTCATCGCAATTCACGGGAATGCCATCCGGCTGAGGGACAAGAGCAAGCTCTCGGTTCTTGCCGAAACTCTCCCCACCAAGCGCTGAACGACGGCGGCGCACCGACCGGCCTCTCACCGGACCGATACACACCATTGCCACGGCGCACAGCTCCAGCGTGAGCCCGTCCCGGCGGCTCGCGTCGGTGTGGAAACAGGCTATTTCGTGATATTCTCAGGTGTTAGTGCCGAAAAACAAGTGAGGAAGTTCAAATGTGCGGAATAATCGGATATTGCGGACCGAAGCCTGCGGCTCCCATTCTCGTCGAAGGGCTCCGGAGGCTCGAATACCGCGGCTACGATTCAGCGGGAATCTGCATCAACGAGGCGGGCGTCCTCAAGGTTATCAAGAAGAAGGGCAAGATCGCCGAGCTGCGAAAGCACGTACCGACGGGTTTGAAAGCGACTACCGGGATCGGACATACCCGCTGGGCGACGCATGGCGAGGTGAACGACAAGAATGCCCATCCGCACACCGACGAAAAGGACATCATTGCAGTTGTCCACAACGGCATCATCGAGAACTATTCGAGCCTCAAGGAGAAGCTGCAGGAGGACGGGCACGTCTTTCGTACGGAGACCGACTCGGAGGTAATTGCCTACCTCATATCCGACCTCTACGAGGGAGACCTCGAACGCGCGGTGAAGCAGGCGGTACAGCTGCTCAAGGGCACCTACGGAATAGTCTGCATGCACCAGAACGAGCCCGACCTGCTCGTAGGCGCACGCAACGGATCACCTCTGGTACTCGGCGTGGGCGACGACGAGATGTTCCTCGCAAGCGACGTCACCGCGATGATCGCTCACACCAAACAGGTTGTCTACCTGGAGGATGGTGAGGTGGTTGCCGTCCGGAAGGACGGGTTCCAGACCTCCGATCTCAAGGACCGGCAGATCGACAAGAAGGTCGATTTCATAAGCTGGGAGCTCGAGGAGATCGAGAAGGAGGGATTCGATCACTTCATGCAGAAGGAGATCTTCGAGCAGCCGCAGTCGATTCTCCGGGCGATGCAGGGGCGATTCGATTACGAATACGGGACCGCCAAGCTGGGCGGACTGAACATGACCAAACAGGAGCTGCAGAGCGTCGAACGGGTCAAGATCGTCGCCGCCGGCACCTCATTTCACGCGGGCATCCTCGCGAGCTATCTGCTCGAGAACATCGCGCGCATCCCCTGCACCGCTGAGCTTGCATCGGAGCTGCGCTACCGCAATCCCATCGTGGAGCGGAACACCATCTACTTCGCGGTGAGCCAGTCCGGTGAGACCGCGGATACGCTCTACGCCATGCGCGAGCTGCAGCGCAAGGGCGCGCGAGTGCTCGGCATCTGCAACGTCGTCGGCGCGACCATTCCGCGCGAGTCAGACGGCGGCGTCTACATTCATTCGGGACCCGAGATTGCCGTCGCGTCGACAAAAGCATTCACGAGCCAGCTCACCGCGTTCTACCTTTTCACGCTGCTGATGGCGCGGATGCACCACATGTCGCTCGAGCAGGGCACCGCGTTCATCAACCACCTCGAGGCGGTACCGGAGCTCGTCGCGGCAACGCTCGAGAAGGCCGGTGAGCTTCAGAGCCTGGCAAAGAAGTACTCCGCGTCGCAGGATTTTCTCTTCCTCGGCCGCGGGCTCAACTACCCGGTCGCGCTCGAGGGAGCGCTGAAGCTGAAGGAAATCTCCTACATTCACGCAGAGGGCTACAGCGCGGCGGAAATCAAGCATGGGCCCATCGCGCTCATCAACGAAAAGACCCCGAGTCTCTTCCTGGTTCCCGAAGACGGGCTCCGCGAGAAGGTCATCAGCAACATGAAAGAGGTGAAGGCGCGCAAGGGAAAGGTGATTGCGCTGGCCGTCGAGGGCGACCACGAAGTCGCCGAGATCGCGGATGATGTTTTCACTGTGCCGCGGGCGGATGAGCTCGTCTACCCCTTCCTGATGGTGGTGCCTCTGCAGCTGCTCTCCTACTACTGCGCGCTCGAGCTTGGCCGCGATGTCGACCAGCCGCGCAATCTCGCAAAGAGCGTGACCGTCGAGTAGCATGACCCCTCGAAGGGTGACACCGCACCCGCAGCGCATCCGGCAACCCCCACCGACCGCCCGGTTTTCTCCCGCAACCTGGCTCCTTGCTGCCGCGCTGCTTCTGTCGACCGGGCTCTTCTCGTGCAGCGTACCGGGCGCGGAGTCCGCGAAGAACGACGCCGGTCAGGCCGCCGCGCAGGCACCGACCGCCGCCGGCGACACCGGTCGCGCCGTGCTTCTCGATGGCCCGTTCCGGGCGACAGGGATTCCCGTTCTTTCTCCCAACCTGCTGAGCTATGCGTACGGCCGCTACTCGTTCAACGGTCTCGACATAACGGTATACTTCACGCAGCTTGCCGTGCGGAACGATCCCGCGTGGACGCAGCACAATTGCAGAGGGCGCGTGGTCCGGACCATCCCGCAGAGCGGAGCGACGGTGCTGTATTACGACAACTCGCCTCGGTGGTCGCTCTTCTTCCGGATACCTTCATCGCTCCCGGACGACTGTCCCTTCGTCGCGACCTTCATCGACCGCTTCGTCTATTTCTATGATTCGCTCTATCAGCAGCAGTCCTACGGGAAGGATGGGGAGATACCCTTTCCCGGCGTCCTTAACGTGCAGTGAATAATCGGCCGATATCACAGATATGGACCGACTCCCTCTGCTCTTCCGGCTGCTCGCGTTCGCCTGGCTCGTGGCACCTGCCTGCGGGGCGCTTGATCTTTCGGTCGCCTCAGGCGATGTCCGTGTCGACCGGACGCCTGACGGCTACATTCTGCACGTGCGAAAGAAGCCGGACATCGCCTCGGTCCTTCTTACCGAGGACAGATCCGAGGTGCCTTCGGGCCAGCCGGTCTATTCGCTTCGGGCACCAAAGGGAAGCCCCGTCGGCGCGGAAAAACGGGTACTCGACGGACGTGAGGTTGACAACGGACCGATAGGCTCACTGGTCGATTCCACACCCGTCACGGACGCCGTTTATGGAACGGAATTCAAAATGACCGTTCCAGCCACTGTCTGCTACGGGTACGCTCCGGGCCGTCATGGTGAGCTGATTGTCCGAAGCGGTGCCGTGCTCAATATCCGCACATTCGAAAAACCGTTTGCAGACTATAGCGGGAGATTCAAAGACAACACCTTTGTCGTTCCGGCCGCCGTGTCCCATGCAACCCGGGCACCGGCGTGGGCGAGGGAGATTGCCTCTGCCTCTGGCGGCCGGGCCGTGGCCGCGGCGGCGACGACAGACCTCGCGCCCGCCGTCAGCAGGCTCATCGGACCTGGCATTAACGGTCCGCTCGACGTGGTATTCTGCATCGAGACGACGTCGGAAGCCGCGACGGCTCTCGCCGCGCTCCGCAGCACGCTTGTTCCCGCCCTGCAGAAGGCGGCGGGAAGCAGCTCCGGAGTGAGGTACGGCATCGTCTACTACCGTGACTATCTCGAGGAGTACCTCACCAGGACCCTGCCGCTGCAGACGGATCTCGGCTCGGTTCAGCGCTCGCTCGACGTGGCGCAGGCGGCCGGAGGCCGTGGCGGTTCGGACGCGGCGTACGAAGCGCTCTGGGCTGCCGCAGCGAAGTCTGCATGGAGGCCGGAGGCGCAGAAGCTCGTGATCCTGATCGCCAAGCTTCCGCCGCACGCCGAGGACAGGGGTGGCGTCTCGAAATCCGACACCTATCACGAGGCGCTTGCATCGAAGATTAGGTATGATGTGGTAGTTGCTCCCGACTAGGGGGTCGCGGTGCCGCTGTCGGCGGCGGCAGTGGAACCGTTGGCCGGCGCGGCCCCTGCGGCAGCCGCCTTTTCGCCGAGGTGCGCGTCTACCTTTGCAAGGATCTTTTCGCCGAGCACCTTCGGCCACTCAGGCAGCTGGTCAGCGTTGGGCCCTTTGTATTCGTTCAATAGACCCTCGAACTCGGTTTTCGATTGCGCATACATGCCGAGCTTGTAGTGAATGAAGGCAATTTCATACCGCGCCGCGGCGACATTGGAGCGGTCGGTAGGATATCTGTCGATGAAGGTCTGGTAGTACAGAAGCGAGGTGCGCCAGTTGTTGTTGTCGGCAGCCTCCTGAGCCCGCTGGAAGAACTCCGCCTGGGTCAGGCCGTCCGGAATCTTCCGGGGAACCGATTCGCAGGCCGCGAGCAATATGCCCGCCAGGAGCGCAAGCAGCACGGGTCCGATGTACAATGCGGGAGATCGACGCTTCTGATTCATGTATACGATTCCTCGAAAACTCGGTCTTGTGTAGACTATACTGAAAGGAGCGCGGGCCTGTCCAGTGATTGGCTAACCGTAGACTTCGTCGCGGATGGGCAGCGATTTTCGCAATTCACGGAGAAACTCCCGGTCGTCGCCCATGGGTTCGTAGGTGTCGCAGTCATCCATGGCACGCCGGGCTACGGTAAAGTACTTGTACAGCTTCTCGTCACCCAGTTTCTTACGCCATTTGCCGGCGTCGCAGCGTACGCGCAGGAAGTACCTACCGTCATCGCCAAGCTGTTCGGGGACGACTTTGCAGTGCACGCAATTCGCGCAGTAGATCTTTGCGCGTCGGTGCCCGTCCCTCGCCTCATCGGCCGACTGGACGGCATGACTCCCAAACATGGGTTTCTCCTTGGATTGTGCAGCCCGCATACTACCATGATCGTAATTTTGCGGTCAATAGTTTAGGGTTGCATAGGCGACTGCTTCCACCGGGTCGGCAATTACGGTAAACTCTCTGCCATGATCGCCACCATCGTGAACGCAGCCGCGGTACTGGTCGGTTCCTTTATCGGTGTGTTTTTCAATACCCGAATCAAGGATGACTTCAAGCACATCGTCTACAACGCGATCGGGGTGGTCTCGCTCATCATCGGCATCTCCATGACCCTCGATTCCAAACGGATCATCTATCTGGCACTGTCGCTCGTGCTGGGAGGGTTTCTCGGCAACTGGTGGAACGTGGAGGGAGGCATCCTGAAGCTTGGAGACCTGCTCCGGCGCAGGTTCAGCCGCGGTCGGGACGAGCACGATTTCGCCTATGCATTTCTCACCGCATCGGTGCTCTTCTGCGTCGGCGCGATGACCATCGTGGGTGCATTCCAGGCGGGTACCGAGGGCGACTATCAGCTGCTGCTCACCAAATCGGTGATGGACGGGTTCATGTCGATCATGCTTTCGGCGGCCATGGGAATCGGCGTGGCGTTTTCATTTTTGACAATACTGATTTACCAGGGCGGCCTGACCCTGCTCGCAGCCTGGATCAAGCCGCTTGTGTCACCGCTGGTCATCTCGGAGCTGACCGGAGTCGGCGGCGCGCTGGTGATCATGATCGGCATCAATCTGCTCGAGCTCAAGACGATCAAGACCGCGAACTTCATTCCCAGTCTGCTCGTGGTCCTCGTCTTTGTCGCGATTGACCCGCTCTTTGCCGCGCTTCACTTCTGAGTCAGGTGCCCCACTTCATATAACCCGGCAGCAGCGGGTGGATCAGGTTGATGTTCTTGGGCAGCACCCGGACCGTGTAGCCCTGGCGCCCGGTGGCATTGCAGGTGACCGTGATCCTGTAACTGCGGGTGGCCCCGCTCTCACCTTCGGCCGGCCGCATCTCCATCCACTGGGGTCCCTCGAATTCACCCCGCGAATTGATCGTGCCGAAGTAGAGCTCTACGGCAACCTCCTCCGGTTCGAGTTTTCCGAGACTCACCGACGCTTCCACGCTCAGCTTGTCGCCAACCTTCAGAACCGGTGATTGCCCTTCGGCAGCATGCATGTCGGTTACGCCGACCTTCGGCCAGGAGCTTTTCAGCTTCTCGACGTAGGCGGCAGTGAGGCGTGCCTTTTGAAAGTCGTCCTTGCGAAAGGCGTCGCTGTTGGCAAGCGCCGGCTCGTAGAACATCTGGGCATACTCGAGCAACATCCGGTGACTCGAAAAGGTCTTCCCCACGTACTGAACCGAACTCTTCATCCGTTTGATCCACTCGCGGGGCAGCCCATCCTGGCCGCGCTCGTAGTAGGTGGGGATTATGTCCCGCTCGAGCAGGTCGAACAGCGCCTTGCATTCGATGTCGTCCTGAACCTCGTCGTCGTCGTACTCCTCGCCGCTGCCGATCGCCCATCCGACACCTTGGTGGTACGCCTCGGCCCACCATCCGTCGGGAACCGAGCAGTTGAGCACGCCGTTGATTCCGGCCTTCATGCCGCTGGTCCCGCTCGCCTCCAGAGGACGCTTGGGTGTGTTGAGCCAGAGATCGCTGCCGGAGACCAGATATTTCGCCATGGTGATGTCGTAATTCTCGAGAAACACGATCTTGCTTCGGATGTCCGGCTGACTCGCAAAGTGCACGATGTCCTTGATCAGGTTCTTTCCGGGCATGTCGTGCGGGTGCGCTTTGCCGGCGAAGATGATCTGGATCGGCCGTTCGCTGCTGGTGAGAAGCTTCTTGAGCCGCTCGGGGTCACGAAAGAGCAGCGTGGCGCGCTTGTAGGTGGCAAAGCGGCGTGCGAAGGCGATGGTCAGCGTGTAGGGAGAGAGGGCCTCGTTCGCATGGGCGAGCTGTCCGCCCGTCACTCCCCGGGCCTCCATCTGCTGCTTCAGCCGGTCCCGGGCAAATGCCACCAGCCGCTCCTTGCGGCGTTCGTGCGTTCGCCACAGCTCCTCGTCGGAGACCCGATCGACGCGGTTCCAGATGTCCAGGTAGGTGGGATCCTCCGCGAATCTGGGGCCGAAATAGCGGTCCATAAGATCGAGCATGTCGTGCGAGATCCAGTGGCGGCAGTGAACGCCGTTTGTAATGTGCGTGATCGGGATTTCAGCCTCCGGGACGCCGGACCAGATCGCCTGCCACATCTTCCGCGAGACCACGCCGTGAAGCTCGCTGACGCCGTTGTTGTAGGCCGAAAGCCTCAGTGCCAGCACCGTCATGCAGAAGGGCTCCTGCGGGTCCTCGGGATATTCCCTCCCGAGCGCGAGGAAGTCTTCCCAGCTCAGCCCCGTGCCGGAGGTGATGCTGCCGAAGTACTTCTGAATGAGGGTGATATCGAACCGCTCGTTGCCTGCGGGGACCGGTGTGTGGGTGGTGAAGATGCTGGTCGGCCACAGTGCCTGGATGGCCTCGGCCGTTGTGAGGCCGTTTTCGACTACCATCTCCCGGATGCGCTCGAGACCGAGGAAGGCGGAATGACCTTCGTTCATGTGGGAGACCACCGGGTCGAACCCCAGTGCGCGCAGCGCGCGGATCCCGCCGATGCCGAGAAGGATCTCCTGCCGGATCCTGGTTTCGCGGGTTCCGCCGTAGAGCGTCGCGGTGATCCGGCGTATATCTTCGCCGTTTTCCGGGATGTTCGTATCGAGCAGATAGAGCGACGCGCGCCCGATCCTGACCTCCCAGACCTGTGCGGTGACAGTGACGTCGGCCATCTGGAGCGAAATCTTGACATCCTCGTCGTGCTCGTTGCGGCAGGGCCTTACCGGCATGTTGTACCAGTCGTTCTCCGGGTAGGACTCCTGCTGGAAGCCGTCGGCGTTGAGGTACTGCTTGAAGTAGCCCTGCCGGTAGAGCAGTCCGACGCCCACGAGCGGAAGGCCCAGATCCGACGAAGACTTGAGATGATCGCCCGAAAGCATCCCTAGGCCTCCCGAGTAGATGGGAAGGCTCACGTCCAGCCCGTACTCCATCGAAAAGTAGGCGATGATCCGCTTTCCGATATCGCCCTTGTACCACCGCTCTCCTTTCAGGTACTTCTGGAAGCGCTCGTAGACCGTGTTGAGGGAGGAGAGGAAGGAATCATCGTTTGCGATCTCTTCGTAGCGCTGCTGCGATATCATTCCCAGAAACCGGGCAGGATTCTGATTGCACTGAAGCCACGCATCGTAATCCAGCCGGATGAAGAGGCGGACGGCGTCGAAATTCCAGCTGATCCACATGTTGTGAGCGAGCTCCTCCAGCGGTTTCAGCGGCTCGGGAATCTTCGGCTGAACATTAAACGTGAGTACTTTCATATATTCCTTCTCCCCTTTGTCGATCGCTCGACTCAATAGACGATAGTAACGGAATGAGGCGGAGTCAATGTGCCGGGATCTGTTCTTCGTGCTCGTCGATGATGCTGATGATCGAGCTTCCCTTCGCTACCGCCTCGAGCTGATCAATCTTCGCCATAGCGGCAAGAAGATCGCGCTCGAGCGCCGGATGTACGGTGATCACTACCGGAACGCGGTGCGATCCGGCGGCCGACGCGTCGTCGGACGCGGTACTGCCGTCGGGAGCTTCGTTCTGCAGCACCGACGAGATGCTTATCCCGTGGTCGCCGAGGATCGATGCGATCCGCGCGAGCACGCCGGGAGAGTCCTGAACGAGCAGCCGGAGGTAGAAGCGGTTTACGATCTCCTCCGGCGGAACCATCCTGCCCTCCGCCGCAACGTCGGGCCAGATGCCGGGATAGGCGTAGACGTTTTTCCACGATCCGGTGGCGATCGATATGACGTCGGCCACCACGGCGGAACCGGTGGGCGTTCCTCCTGCTCCTCTTCCATAGTACATGGTATGGCCGGTGGTGTGACCGTAGACACTTATGGCGTTGAAGGGCCCCGATACCCAGGAGAGTGGATGATCGTGCGAGATGAACACCGGCCGCACCCGCAGGCAGTATCCGTCCCCGACGCGTTGCGCTATCGCGAGCAGCTTGATGGTGTAGCCGAGGTTTACTCCGTAGAGGACGTCCTCCAGGCGCAGCCTGTCGATTCCCTCCACCCGGATCCTGTCGAACTCGAATCGCCGGCCAAAGGCGAGCGAGGCCATTATGGCTATCTTGTGCGCCGAATCGCCGCCGCTGACGTCCAGGGTGGGGTCGGCCTCTGCGAGCCCTGCGCGCTTCGCATCGGCGAGCGCCGCCTCATAGTCGACGCCCTTACCGATCATTTCGGTGAGAATGTAGTTGCAGGTGCCGTTGACGATGCCGAAGACCGCATCGATGCGGTTGGCGATAAGTCCGTCGGTGAGCGCCCGGATGATCGGAATGCCTCCACCGCAGCTCGCCTCGAAGGCGATGGAAACTCCGTTCTTCCGCGCCAGCTCGAAGAGCTCGGTACCGTGATGGGCGAGAAGCGCCTTATTGGCCGTGACTACGTGCTTCCCGGCCGAGAGCGCCCGTCTAATGAAATCGCGCGCAATGGTGGTCCCGCCGACCAGTTCGATGACGAGGAGCAGGTCCGGATCCCCAAGCGCGTCGTCGAGCTGCTCTGTATAGAGCGATTCCGGGATACCGAGGCGGCGGGCATTGGAAAAGTCCTTGTCGACCACGTATCGAAGCTCGACATCCACACCTGTCCGGTCACGCAGGTAGGCCCTGTCTTCCACGAGTATCCGGGAGGTGGCTCCCCCGACTGTTCCACATCCGATGACGGCAACGGCGCATGAATTCATGCGGATCATCCTATGAATCCCCCTTTACGCTGTCAAGAAGGGACGGTAGACTGGTCAGCCTATGGGATACAGCGTGGTGCTCTTCGATGCAGACGGCACGATCATGGACTTCGAACGGTCCGAGGAGAGCGCTCTCGAGCGCGCATTCGAGGAGGTCGGGCTCGAGTACAATGCCGAAGACCATCTTTCCGCCTACAAGACCTTCAACGCGCAGATCTGGCGGGAGTTCGAGGAGGGACTGATATCGAGCGACAGGTTAGGCCGTGAGCGATTCGTGCGCTACATCGGCGCGCTGGGCCTCCCGGTGGATCCTGTGGAGCTGAGCGAAGCCTACATCCGGTTCCTCGGCGAAGGCCAGTTCCGCATACCGGGCGCGGATGAGCTGATTCTCGCACTGTCGGGAAGATGCCGGATGTCGGTGGTCACGAACGGCCTTTCGAATGTGCAGAACTCACGGTTCGCCCGCTCAGGAATTTCCGGCTACTTCGACGCCATCGTGATTTCCGAGGAGGTCGGCGCCCGCAAGCCGCAGCGCGAGATTTTCGACGTGGCGATGCGCTCCTATCCGACGGTGCCCGCTTCCGAGGTGCTGATGGTCGGCGACAGCCTGAGCTCCGACATCGCCGGCGGCATCGCCTACGGTATCGACACATGCTGGTACAACCCGGCCGGCGTTCCGCCTGGCGAGGGCGCCCTTCCCGATGGGGCGGCGCCGCGTTTTACCATTCGGAGGCTGGATGAGCTTCTGCCGATCGTCCTCGACGGCCGCCTCTAATGCCGTGCCGACGAGTGGCAGCGTAGCGCCGCGCCCGCGAGACGCGCGCTGTTGCATCGTCCCCGATTCTTGGTTATAGTTGCGGTGAAATTTCCAGCCGAAACAATCACTGCAGCTCCGGCCGGGTCTCGCAGGGGTACGATGCATGCTTTATGAGCTCGGATTCATTCTTCAGAAACTCTTTGGTCCCTTCAGACTGCTCTCTTCACACCTTTTTCTCATCATCGCCGGCACCTCGGTAAGCTTCCTGCTGACCCTCTTTCTGCTCCCGCGTTTTTTCGACCGACTCCCGCAGGACCGCGGGCGGGAGTTCGCCGCCGAAAGTCACGCAGCAAAGGGGAAACCGACCGGCGCTGGAATAGTCTTCATAACGATTTTCACCGTCATATCACTTTTCGTCGTTCCCCTCGGCTGGCAGCAGGTGGCCATCCTCATCCTGACCTATCTCGCGATGGTCTCCGGCTTCGTCGACGATCGAAGTGAAAAATCGTGGAGCGAGTACACGAAGGGCCTGATGGACCTGGGTATAGCTCTGGTGGCCTCTCTCGTGCTTCTGAGCACCGGCACGCGCATCTGGCTGCCCTTCACCGACAGCGTGTTTCACTTAAGCCCCTGGCTGTTCGTCCCCTTGTCGACAGTGATCATCTGGTTCTCCATCAATTCGACGAACTGCACCGACGGCGTCGACGGCCTTTCGAGCTCGCTGGTGCTTCTGGCCCTCATCAGTCTGGGCGTATTTCACTATTTCATCATCGGTCACACCGATATTTCGGCCTATCTGCTTCTTCCGCACTACGAGGATTCACCGCGCTGGGCCATCATGGCCTTCGTGCTGGTCGGGGCGCTTGCAGGCTATCTGTGGTACAACGCCTACCCGAGTGAGGTGCTCATGGGCGACGCGGGTTCGCGCGCGCTCGGTTTCTTCATCGGCGTCATGGTGATCAACACCGGCAACCCCTTTTCCATCCTCATCGTGAGCACGGTGATCCTGGTCAACGGGGGCGCCGGGCTGATGAAGGTTGCGCTCCTCAGGTTTTTCAAGATCAGAATCTTCCATACCATCAGATTTCCGCTTCACGACCATTTCAGGATTACCCGCAAGTGGTCCAATGCTCAGGTGCTGGTCAGATTCGCTCTGGTTCAGATCCTGATCACGATTGTGCTTTTCGGCGTCTTCATGAAGATCCGCTGACCGGGGGACCGTCCATGTCCGATGCTCCGACTCCATCTTCCGCATTTCCGAACATCGACCGCGATACCATCGAGCAGGTCGAGCGGATCGTCGGCGTCCGATTCTCCGAGCCGGAACGCAGACAGCTGCTGCGCGCACTTCCCGATATTGGCCGGCTGCTGCGGGCGAGGAAGAGCGTGCCCCTCCCGAACAGCCTCCCGCCTGCGGTCTACTTCAGGCCGGAGGCTGCAGGTCCGGGTAACGATCCCCGATCCGCCGGTGCTTCCCCGCGACGGTATACGAAAGCAGGAAACTCCAGAGATGGCGCCGCTTCTTCCCGGGACCAGGAAGACATTGCCTTCCTTTCGGCGCGCGTGCTTGCAGGTCTCGTTCGCAGCGGCGAGGTTTCGAGCGTTGAGCTGACGCGAATCTACCTCGACAGGCTCGAGCGCTTTGACGGCAGGCTCAACTGCGTCGCCGAGCTGACCGCCGAGCGGGCGCTGGAGGAGGCTCGACTTGCCGACGAGGCAGTCGGACTCAGGCGGGCAACCGGCGCGCTTCACGGCGTACCGTGGGGGGCGAAGGACCTCTTCGACACTGCGGGAATCGGCACCCGTTGGGGAGCCGAGCCCTTCGCAGGCGGTGCCGGCGGATACGACAGGGTTCCCGACAGAGACGCAGCGGTGGTCGAGCGGCTGAGCTCTTCCGGGGCCGTGCTCGCCGCGAAGCTCTCCCTCGGCGCGCTCGCCTACAACGATGTCTGGTACCGTGGCCGCACAAACAGTCCGTGGAACCCTCTAGAGGGATCGAGCGGCTCGAGCGCAGGATCGGCCGCCGCGGTGGCGTCAGGTCTCGTCGGCTTCGCGCTCGGCACCGAGACCATGGGCTCGATCATAAGCCCGTCGCTTCGCTGCGGCACCGCGGGATTGCGGCCCACCTACGGGCGGGTTCCGCGCACCGGCGCCATGTCGCTCTGCTGGACCTTCGACAAGGTTGGCCCGATCTGCCGCACGGTGAATGACTGTTTCGACGTGCTCGAGGTCATCGCGGGAAGCGATGGGCAAGATCCCGATGCGGTCGACCGGCCACTACTCCGGCGAGAGGAGTCGCAGGTGCGAGGTCTCCGCGTCGGCTACGATCCGCGCTGGTTCGAGGATGAGGAAACGAGCGTCGTCGAGCGGCAGGCAGTCGAGCTGCTTGCCTCAGAGGGTTTCGTGATGCGGGAGCTGAGCTTTCCCGAGCTTCCCTACGAGGCGCTTTCGCTTCTGGTCTACGTGGAGGCGGCGGCCGCGTTCGAAGGCCTTACCGACAGCGGGCTCGACGACACCCTCCGCTGGCAGGACGACGACGCATGGCCCAGCCTGTTTCGCACCGCGCGCCTTGTGCCCGCGGTCGACTACGTCCAGCTCCAGCGCTTCCGGAGCTACCTCTGCACCATGATGAACCGGATTTTCGGTGAGGTCGATCTGCTCTTGAGCCCGGGTACCGTCGGCCCGCTTCTCTACGCCACGAACGGCACCGGCCATCCCTCCCTCACGCTCCGGACAGGATTCGTGGACGTATCCTCGCCCGAGACGGGCAACAGCCTGAAGGTCCCGCGTGGCGTGAACCTCTTTGGTGGTCTCTGGGATGAGGGAACGCTCTGTGCGGCAGGAACCATTCTCGAGCGCGCGAGCGGCGTCTGGAAGTTCCGGCCCCCGATCTAGGTGGTATAAAGAAGCCTGTTGATGCTGCGGGGCCATTTCTGCGCTGTATCGGGACCTAAGCTGAGAACGGTTCTTATTTTCCGGTTAAAGATAAGTAGTGAAATGATTTAGGGCTATTTATCAACACACTTGTTGATACTTCCGAGGGCCTCAAAGAAGAGCCGCTCCATCTCACCGTCTATCTCCGGCGGCCGGATAGTGCGGGTCGTCCCGCCTGACTTCTGAACCGTCAAAAGCTCCCTGCGCCGCCTGACCTCTTCCAGCAGCTCCCGCCCGTCGGCGGCGAGAGTTCCTTTTTTCGCTTCGTGAATGAGGTTCACCAGGCGCGAGAGCCTGAAGGCGGTGACCATTTGCGCCGTAGTCAGCGAGCCGCTCCAGGGATGGGCCGACGAGCCGGCGCAGAGGCCCGCCGGGACGTGACGAAAGAGGTCAGGATCGTCAAAGCCCGGCAGTCCGGGCACCGGATAGAAGAGCGAAATCCCGGACCGGGTCGGCATCGCGGCCATAAACAGGAGATTCTCGACAACCGATTCCCTCCGGTCGCCGGGAAGTCCGCAGATGAAGTAGGTGACTGCCGGCTTGCCGAACGAATCGATCGCGCGAAGGGCCTCTTTCAGCTGCCCTGGCCGCGCCTGCCTGTGATTGTGCTCGAGAAGCTGCGGGTCGACCGTCGCAAGCGAAAGGTTAAATTGCTCGAAGCCAAGCTCGACCAGGTGCTGAACGGTTGCCGCGTCCAGTCTTTCGTAGTCGAGGCCGTTTTCGGCGGTAAATCGGGGATTTCCGTAGAGCCGCCTGAGCCGGTTCAGCATGTCGAAGAAGTAGGTTCGAGCGAAGAGGATGTTGTCATCCTCGAAGTTGACGGCGACACGAGCGTCACCGATCGGCGCAGGAAGGTTCTCGAACGCCGCGATCACCCGTTCGGCGGGGATACGCCTGAAACTCCTGCCGTGACAGAGATGGTTTGCACAGAAGCTGCACCGCTTCGGGCAGCCCCGCGTCAGCATGGTTGTCAGCTGAAGAGTTGCCCTGCGGGCCCGAGAAGCGTGCCGGGCAGCGGACTGTACCGCGACCGCCGCCTCGACCTCGGGCTCGATCGTGCGACCGACTCCTCCGATCCACTCCCGCAGCGAAACTTCGGCCTCGCCGCGAAGGAGCTCGTCCACACCGGAAGCAGGTTCGCCGAAGCGCCACGGGGCAACGCTTGCTCCTGCGCCGCCTGCGACGATGCGGATACCGGGACGCAGCCTCTTGAGCTCCTGAGCGAGGCTCAGGGCGGAGTCGGCGTAGGCATAGGCGAACAGGGAGATGAAGACAACGTCCGGCGATGTGGAAAGAACCATTTCCGCACACCGCCCGATGTCCGGTCCGAATCTGCGGTACCTGCTGAAGTAGGCAAGCGGACCCTGTTCGCCCGGAAGAAGCGAGGGTTTCAGGTGCTGGAGCCACGAGGGCAGGGGCAGCTCTCTTCCCGCCCTTTGCAGTCCTGGGAAGAGCAGGAGCGAGACCTCCCAACCGGCGCGCTGGAGCATGCCGGCAACGATCCTCGCACCCAGCGCAGAAAAGCGGTGCGGCGTGAAGTAGAAATCCTCTATCGGCGGGACAGCGACGCAGGCTCTGCGGCTCACGTAAGGAGTGTAGCACGGGCGCGGACGGATTCGCCATCTGGTAAGCCCTTTCCCGGTGTAGTATTGTATGCTTGTGGTCGTACTTCCACTTTCGATTCTTGCAAACGGCTCTGATGAGTGGGACATGTTTGCAGATGAGCCCTCCGCGGATCCCGAGCTCGTCAACTGCGGCTGTCATCCTCCGGTACTGGTACGGGCGAGAGACGAGCTTGTACTCTGGGGCTGGCCGATCATCCGGGCTGCCTCCCTCATCAGGACCGAGGAGCTCGCAGTTGTCTATTTTGCCGGATCCGCCGAGGATGAGTTTGCTATGGCAGTTCGGCTCGAGGCACGGATCGACCGGTTCAGCTTCCGCGAGCGTGAATCCATTCTGCTGAAGGCGCGGAACGCCGGCCTGGACGACGCGTCCATCGACCGCTCCATAGGTCCCCTCGTTCAATCGGAAGGTTCGTTCGCAGGATCGACCGACCGTTTCATTGCGCTGCCTCGACGGCTCAAGGAGGCGGTTTCGGAAGGGACTGTCGACCTCAAGACAGCCGAGCGCTCGGTAGGGGTGCCTGAGGAGGTTGCAGAGCTTCTCCTTTCCGCGCCGGCCTTTCTCGGTCTCAGCTTCAGCCGCCGGCGGATCTGCCTTGCACTCACCGCTGAGATTTCGCGGCGCGAACCGGCCGCGCTGAGCTCCATAGTCGCCGGCGCACTGGAATCGGGCGCACCGGATCGCTATCTGAATGAGCGGCGCTATCCGATGCTGACCGAATACGAGAACCGCTTTGCCCGCTGCCGTGACCGGATAGAGGGCGGTTCGGGACTTCGCATTCACGCGCCGGAGTATTTCGAGGGTCAGGCGTATCGGCTCGAGATCGCCTTCAGGAGCCGGGAGGAGCTGCGCGATCGACTGAGCCGTGCCGGGATAGTCGAAGGATACTGCGATGAACTTTTCTCGTTACTACAGTGAGCAGTTCGCGAGGGTCTACGTCGCCCGCGACGCCGCCGGCTTTCCGGCAGTGGATCGCTGCCGTGCCGGGCTTCCCGACGCCCCGTTCACCCTCGTCGACGACCAGCGGGATATTCCGCAGGAGCACCTGCGCAGCTCGACGCTCTACCTTTCGCTGCCTCGCGGGGAGGTTTTCGGGCGGTGTCCCGGTACCCACGGCCACCTATGCTGCAACTACAATACCCTCGATCTGTACCTCGGCTGCACGCTCGGCTGCAGCTACTGCATCATGCGCAGCTATCTCAACTTCTCGCCGGTCACCGTCTACGTCGACCCGCAGCCGGGTATCGACGCAGTTCTCCGCGCGGCGGCCGCAAATCCCGGACGCCAGCTGCGCATCGGGACCGGCGAGGTGGGCGACAGCCTGCAGCTCGACCCGCTCTTCAGACTCTCGGAGGAATACATCACCGCATTCTCAGGTTCAAGGAACGTCACCTTCGAGATGAAGACGAAGACCGCCTTCGTCGACCACCTGCTTTCGCTTCCGAAAAAGGGGAATGCGGTGACCGGTTTTTCGCTTAGCCCCGCGCAGGCCGCGGAGGCGGAGGACGGGGCTTCGAGCCCGATCAACGCACGCCTCGCTGCTGCCGATCGCGCGTCCAGGGCAGGCTACGCCCTCGCATTCCATTTCGATCCGATCATACTGACGCCGGAATGGAGGAACGACATGGAGCTGCTGGTCGCGCAGCTTCGCAGGTTCTCGGCGCGGAGAATCGCCTGGATCAGCATGGGAACGATCAGGTTCCCGGCCGGTCACCGCGATCTTCTCGCGGATCGCCTCTACATGTATCAGGAATACATTCCTTGCAGGGACGGAAAATTCCGATATCTTCAAAAGGAACGAATCTCGGCCTACCGCTTCCTGAGGGAGCGGCTTCAGACGCTGACCGACGCACCGGTCTATCTTTGCATGGAGAGCCTTGCGGTGTGGAAAGCGGTGTACCGCTGCGGTCCAATGGAGAGCCGTGCCCGTGACCTTTTCGTGCCGCTGCACGGTGTCGACCGACACCAGCGGACGCCGCAAACCGCGGACGCGGCCGCTGCCTTCCGAGGGGGATATAGGTGAAGCTGAATACATTGACCGGAACCGCAGCCGGGATGCTGCTTTTTTTGACCGCAGTCGGCATGGCCGCAGCAGCTGATTCGGTCGGCGAAATCAGCTTTCTGCAGGGGAGCGTGGAGATCGTCCGCGGCGAGCAGAGCCACACCAGCGACGTTGACTTCGGATTTGTGCTCGAAAACTTCGACCAGATCACCACCGGCAGCGACGGCCTCGCCGAGGTGACGCTCGATGGGTCAACCGGCTTCCAGGGTACAATCACCGTTCAGCCCGATACTACCTTCTACCTCGATCTCGGCAACACAGACTCCGGCCGCAGCGGAGCGGTCGAGCTGATGGCCGGTTCGGTCGGGCTCGAGGTTCAGAAGCTCGTCGAATCGGACCAGTTCGAGGTGCGGAGCTCCAACGTCGTGATGGGCATCCGCGGCACGAAGTTCGACGTTACCACCGCCGTATCGGGCGATCTGCTGGTGACGGTCGACGAAGGCCGGGTGGAGTGCGAGGACAGCGCGGGGTCCACCCTCTTCGCGGAACCGGAACGCGCGGTCGAGCAGGTGGTCGACGGCGGTTTCCAGACGCTGCCGATGGCCGTGGGAAAGGGCGCGGAGTTGCGCCGGGCCTGGATGGAACGCCGGGTCGCCGCGTTTCGGGCAGCGGCGCCACGGCTCATCAGGCAGACGGCCCTCCGCTACGCTCTCCTACGCGCGAGATTCGACCGCGCCTACGAATCGTTGATGGCAAACCGGGATATTCTCGACAAATGGTACCAGGAGGACCGGCGGCAGCAGCAGGAGGAGTCTTCACAGGCGCTCGCCGAGCGGCGCAGCGTCGTGGGAGCGCTTATCGCGGTGCGGCGGACCGAGTATCTTTTTTCGCGGCTCTTCTACCGGATCCTGGCGCTCAGGCGCTACTACTTCAACGTCGCCCGCTGGAACGACCCTCCCGGCTTTTCGACGCAGCAGTTCTTCCGCCGCGTCGAGAATGACAGGGGACAGATCGCAGAACGGCTGCGAACGGCGCGCTATGTCGCAAAGCTGTTCGTCAAAAGGAGCGGAACGCTTCCGCTTGAGCGGCTGCGTGATCTGGAGGCGGCAGCGACCCGTTAGAAGAGCCGCGTGTCGCCGCCCTGCGGCGTCTCTTTGCGGATCTTCTCGAGATAGTCCTTCTCTTCCTTTTCGACGTCGGTGATGAGCGTACCGGTTATGCGTTTGAGAAGAACCTTGAACGTCTTTGGATAGAACAGGATCCTGCGGCCGAAGGAGCCCCCGACATCGCTGTTTTCCACCGGTATTTTTTCCACGGCGAGGTACTCCATTGCGAAACCGATGTTGCTGTCCGGTATGGTGCGATTTGGCGTATCGGAATGATTTCCGCGCAGGACCGCGCCGCCTCCGAATACTTTCGCTACCAGGTCCTCGCGCCGCGAGCCCAGTTTCAGCATCTCGTTGACCAGTATTTCCATCGCGTACATGCCGTACCTACCTGCCGTGCTCAGGAAGGGGCTGCCGTCCGCGGTACGGCCCGGAAGCATGAGGTGGTTGAGGCCGCCTGCTGCGCGCGTGGGATCCCATAGCGCGACCGCCACACAGCTGCCCAGAATTGTCGCGATGACGACGTCATCCGCTGTGGCAAGATACTCTCCGGGATGCAGGGTCAGGATGGTCTACCGAGCTTCGCGTCGTAGTGGGAGAACATTCACAACAGGGTCACTGTTCCGGACTCCGCGCCGCTCTCGACGTCGAATCCGGCGAGGTCGCCTGCACGCTTTTTGTGCGTGAAGATTGTGAACCGTGTGATGATTTCCTGAAGCTTGTGGTTGCCGATCTTCCACGAACTGACGCCCTTGCGCTGCAGCAGAGGCTCCATCTCGCTGCGTGTCAGGCGCTTGATTTCGTCGAGCTCGGACCGAATGCGCGCGATGTCCGCCAGAAGAACCTCGAGACGGTTCAGATCCTGAGAGGTGGTGTCGAACAGCGAAAGAAAGCTGCCGGTGAAAAGAGAGAATCCGGAGATTGTATCGATCAGGCCGTTCTTTTCCTGAAAGAGCTGATCATATCCGGTGCGGATGTTCTTTTCGAAGCGGGCGACGAACTCCTGCTCGTCCTGGAACACTTTTCGGAACTCCGCGACCGTTTCGCTTATGGTCTTGATGAACACCTTGATGGAGTCGAGCGACTCGTTGACGTCCCGCTCGATCCGCTCGGTAAGTATAGTCATTTCATCCACGGTTCCCGACATCTTCTGGAGAACCGCCTGCTTCACCACCTCGATGCGTGAGGCGATGTCGATGCTGTGGAAACGGTTGATGACGATGGCGAACGACTTGAAGCCCTCTTCGAGACGGGATACTTCGTTCATCAGTCCGCGTGACCGCTCGGCAAGCTGCTCCTTCATCGTCATCGATCGCGACAGGTCGCTTAAAAGGGAGCGAAGGACGCCGGTGGACCGTTCGAACAGCACGTCAAGCGAGTCCTCTGCCCGCGAGGCGTCCGTTCTGCCTGCACCGGATTTTCCAAGCGCCCCGCTTACGAACTGGTTTCGCTCCTGCTCGACGTCGTGGATCACCGAGCGGGCAGTACCGATCTCCTTTCGGAACACGCCCATGCTGCGCTCGATCTTGCCTGCCACGTCTTCGAGGAGCGAGTGGCAGAGGTCGGGCAGCTGCTGGAAAAAGGCAAGCTCGTCGAGCCGTTCTTCGGTGGTTTCGAACGCGGAGGCCGAAGAAAGCTCTCGCAGGGAGATGATCACGTGGTCTATCGACTGTTTGATGATGTCCTGCAGCTGGATCTCTTCCATCACCGCATGGAGCGGTTTGCGGATACCTGCAGAACGGGCGCTTACGGAGCTCAGTGCGGCTGAAGCCCGGTCGATTCCCTCCTGTACGTCTCGGAAGCTGGAATCGAGCTTCCCGCGGAGGTTGCTGAAGAGGTTTTCCTGGAACTCCTTGATCTCGGTGAGCGAGGACCTGAAATCGTGGAAGATGCGCAGCAGCTGCTCGCCACGGTTGGTGATCTCCTCGGTGAGCGAGATGGTGCGCGAGGAGAGCCGTTTGAGCTCCTCGGTTATGTAGGAGAAGGCGCGCCCGGCGCCGCCCGCCTTGAGTGCGACGGTCATCGCATTCAGCGAGATGAGCTCCATTTCGATCGAGTCTTCCTTGATCCGTCCGATCACCGAATCCAGGGTGGAAAGCTTTCGGATTCCCTCATCCAGGGCGGAGAAAAGCTCTTCGTCCCGGGCGTGCATCCGCTGAAAGGTGGTGCTGCCGCTTGAAATGAGGTCACGGGACTGCGAGATGAGGCCCGCGAGGGAAGCACCCTGCTCATCACGCCGAACGATCGTCTGCGTTCCCTTTGCCCGCACGGCGCCGGCGCCGCGCGCTTCGCCGAACTGGGCTGCAAGGCCGCTCGACCGCTCGAGGCTCCGGTCCATTTCGGAGAGAAGCATAGGATACTGTTTTGCAAGATTGAGATAGATCTCTTCGGTGTGCGTGATAAGCTGTTGCAGGGCAACGATCAGCTCATCACGAAAGTCGGTACTCAGTGCTTCCATTCATCACCAGCAGAGCCCCAAAAATACCAAAAAAAAGGCCGGGATGCAACCCCGGCCTCCATTGACAATTGATGCACCCTCTACGCCCGGTTGTTTACTGAGCAACCCTCTGCCTTTCCTGTTCGGAAAGAATGGCCTCTTCGGTGTCGGCGTCGAACCACATGGCGCGCGTCTGGTCCGAGGTAAGATGCACGGTATCGCCGGTCTTGAAATCAAGCGTCGGCGGGACGCGCGCGACGATCTGATGGCTGCCGGTGTTGAGGTACAGATGTGTTTCCGCCCCGAGCGGCTCGATGATCTCCACCGTGCACTTCAGCGTAAGGTCGGTCGCCTTCTCCGAATAGTGGAGATCTTCCGGACGGACGCCGAACGTTGCGTTCTTGCCGACCAGCGACTTGAGCATGTCCGCCTTTTTCTCGACGAGGAACTTGAAATTGCCCTCATCGGCGTAGATCTTGCCGCCCTCTTCGGTGATTTTAACGTTCAGAAAGTTCATCGGAGGTGAACCGATGAAGCCTGCCACGAAGCGGTTTACCGGCACGTTGTACAGCGTAAGGGGATCGCCGATCTGCTGAATGACGCCGTCTTTCATGACGACGATCTTGTCGCCCATGGTCATCGCTTCGACCTGGTCGTGGGTAACGTAGAGCATCGTTGCCTGAAGACGATTGTGAAGAGCGGAGATTTCCGTTCTCATCTGAACCCGAAGCTTGGCATCGAGATTCGAAAGGGGCTCGTCGAAGAGGAAGACCTTCGGATGGCGGACGATCGCGCGGCCGACTGCGACGCGCTGACGCTGGCCACCGGAAAGCGCCTTCGGCTTGCGGTCGAGGAGCTCTTCGATGTCGAGAATGCGGGCGGCCTCGTCCACACGCTGCTTGATCTCCTCTTTCGGAAACTTCCGAATCTTGAGACCGAACGCCATGTTGTCGTAGACCGTCATGTGGGGGTAGAGCGCATAATTCTGGAACACCATTGCGATGTCCCGATCCTTGGGCGGAACATCATTCACCAGCTTGCCGTCAATTCGCAGCTCGCCGCTTGTGATGTCTTCCAGACCCGCGACCATGCGCAGCGTTGTGGTCTTTCCGCAGCCCGACGGGCCGACAAGAACCACAAATTCCTTGTCCTGAACGGTTACGTTCGCGTTTTTGACCGCCTGAACGTTGCCTTCATAGACTTTCGACAACGACTTCAATTCTACTGTCGCCATGTATACCTCCAGCGAGATATTATTTTATGTCATTATCGTAAAGCACATAGTGGGGGTTGTCAACGAGAAAGTGGTTTCGCGGGCTCCCGGGCGCGGCGCGGCGCCCGGAAGGCAACGCTCACGGCGCGTTTTGGGCAGGTTCTAGTCGCCCTGTTGCAGGAGCCAGGACTTTATCTGTTCGTCGAGCGTAGTCGAAGGCTGTTCGGTCTCCGCGGCCTTTACCAGCCACGGTTTTACCACCTCATCCTTGATCTGGCGCCAATTTCGAGGCAGCGCGGGCGGAAAAAGCAGATCGAAGTTCTTGGGAATGTGCCCGAGCAGCTGCGGATACTGCCGCGGCATCTCCAGCTCATTGACCGCTGAAAGGGTAGAAAAGCCGTCCGAGAGGCCGAAAGTGGTTATCTGCTTGAGCCGGTTCTCCTCGAGCAGCCTGGTCTGAGTACGCTGCTGGAATAACCAGGTGAGGAAGAATTCCGCCGCGCGCCGGTGACGGGCTCGCGCCGGTATGCCCGCGAATACCATGTTCTCCAGAACCGGCACCCGGCCGCCGGCGGCTATCCAGCGGAAGTCAAGGTCCTGCCGTTTGCTTTCTGCGGTCTGGAAATAGCTGGTGGCGTCTATGTAGGCGAATCCGATGCGCTTTTCGTTGAGCAGCACCTCCGGCGGCTCGTAGACGTAGCGGGTCTTGAATGCGGTATCGGGCTCGAGCCCCCCGTTGGAGTCGGTAATCCACGCGTGCACGGCGTCGAGAGCCTTTGAAAGCGCATCTGCGTTCCAGACCGGTCTGCCGGCGGAATCTTCGCGGAAGTCGGCGCCGTTCAGCCGCGCGAAGCTGTAGAGAAAATCGCCGCTCCACTGCGGTGAAAAGCCTAGCTCGACGAAGGTGTCGTCCTGCGTCTTGTTGAAGGGCTTGGCAAGGTCCTTCAGCTCCGGGAGCGTCACGAAGAAACTGTCCTTCGCATCGGGAACAGCGCCCCTGATGAACATGATCGCCGGGAGGTCGAAGGAGACAGGAAGCAGGAGCTGATCTCCGCCCCAATTCCCGGTTCTGAGAGCCTGCGGATAGAAGGCGGCAGGATCAATCTTCCCGGTGCCGAGCAGTCCGTTGAGCGAGGAGAAGCTGCGGCGCACACGCTGGCTCCGCAGGTACTCGCCGATCACAATATCGGGCCTCTCGGTCGTGGTCATTATGTCGGCGGCAGGATTCGCTTTGTAAACCAGAAGCACGCGGAACCTGTTCTGCTCCGCGTTGAACGTCTCCGCGTAGGCGGCGAACTCGGGCTGATTTGTCCACAGCGTTGCGGTGTTCTGATCCGGGGAGCTGCATCCGCTCAGGAACAGAATCGACAGGAGCAGAGCGCCTGCAGGCAGGAAAGGCAGAGGAGCGCGATAGGCCCGGTTCATAAAGGTCACTCTACGAGTCCGATTATTCGGTGTCAATACAGCCCGCGCGCGTTGTCATCTGAGAATCGCGGAACTATAATGAGTCACAGTCTGGGAGTGTGTCATTGGAAAGGGAAGCTGCGCTTTTCGCCGGGCCGTTCCATCGCTACAGCGACTACCTCACGCGAAGATACGGCGAAAAAACCTACCGGGTCTCCGTTGATGCAGGTTTCTCCTGCCCGAACCGGCGCGCCGATCCAAACGGCCGTGGCTGCAGCTACTGTGCAAATGACGGCTCCCGGGCCGCCTATACGCACGGCGGCGCCGACGTCGACGCGCAGATCACCGGCGCGGTGCGTTTTCTCAGGCGCCGCTACGGGGCGCGCCAGTTCCTGCTCTACTTTCAGGCCTACACCAATACCGATGCGGACCCGGCCGATCTGGCTTCAATATACGGTCGTGCCCTTGCGCTCTATCCGTTCCGCGAGCTGATCGTGTCGACTCGTCCGGATGCGCTTTCGGAGGAGAAGGCCGATCTTCTTGCGAGCTACCACAGCGATCAGCGTGAGGTGTGGGTTGAGCTCGGGCTGCAGTCGGCCAATGATTCGACGCTGGCAGCCATCGCGCGCGGGCACACGGTCGAGGATTTCGAGCGTGCATACCGGATGCTCCGCCTGCGCGGCGTGAGGCTTTCGGTGCATCTGATATTCGGACTCCCCGGTGAAAGCTGGCCGGAGGTGATGCGCACCGTGGCCTATGTTGCTTCTCTCGCGCCCGACGGTGTAAAGATACACAATCTGGTTATTCCGCGCAGCGCGCCGCTTTATGAGCAGTACCTGCAGGGTGAAATGGCGGAGTACGGATACCGGCGCCACCTCGAGTACACGATGAGGGCGCTTGAGCTCCTGCCGGCGTCGACGGTGGTCATGAGGCTCACCTGCGACATGCACTCGAGCCGGCCCGGGATTCCCCGGCGGCGATGGAACAAGGCTCGGGTCTACCAGGACGTTGAACGGATAATGAGAGAGCGGGGTCGCCGCCAGGGGAGTCACGCGAAGGAGGTCAGCCATGCAGATCAAAGATAACGTGGTGATGAGCATCATCGAGCAGCTTTCGGACCACTACAAGCGGAATATAAGCAACCGATTTCTGCGTCCGGCACTGATGCGCGTGCAGCTCGAGTCGCACACGTGGGAGCTCATCGAAAGCATTACCGAAAAGTCCGACTACTATTCCCTTCAGGGTTACCATCTCGACGAGCTCTACGACCGCGTTCTCGCGCTCGCGGAGTTCATCTACCACGCGCGCAAGGATATCGAGCCCAATCTGCGGGTATATCTCTCAGGGTCCGGAAGCCACTCCGCCATTCCGAGCGGCAACGAACGCGTGCTTCGGGACATGTCGGTGAACAATTTCCAGTCGAATCTCGCGATAATGAGCGATCTGGTGAACAAGCTGTACATCGCGGTTGTCGAAATCGACAACAGCATGAATGCCAGCAAGACGCCGGTGCACAAGACCATCCCGCGGCTGAAGGAGCTCGGCCGCTTCCTGGTTCCCCGCTAGCCTCAGGCGGCCGCCAGGGTCGCTGCCGCGCGGAAAATCTCCATATAGAGCGGCTCGAGGTCGCCGACGTCGATGCTGGCGAAGGCGACGCGCACGAAGGTGTCCTGGATGGAAATCACGCCTATTCCCTTCTCGAGGAGCGCGAGCCGCAGCGCCTCCGCGCTCAGTCCGTTGCACCGGAAGCTCATGAAGTAACCGGAATTGAACGGGAGCGGCTCGAGCAGCGGCTTCCCCGTGGTTGCATCGCGCGGGATCACGGTTTCGGGATTCGAGAGAAGCTCCCGCAGCCGTATGTAACGGTCGCGCAGCTGTGCAAACTCCGTTGCCTTTTCCTGCCGATAGGTCGGGCTTTTCATCACCTTGAGCAGCAGGTGCTGCGCGAGGCCGGAGGAGTTGGAGATCGTCGAACGGATCGCTCCCATCAGCTTTCGCTCGAGAGCTGCATAGTGCGGTTCCGAAAGGCCTTTGGAGGCGATCGTGACGAACCCGACGCGGAACCCCCAGACGAACTCCTCCTTGGTCGCGCCGTCGACCTTCACTGCCAGGACCTTCTCATGTATGTCCGCGAGCCGGGCAAACAGCGACTCGGTGCAGGTGTTCTCATCGTAGAACAGGCCGAAATAGGCGTCGTCCGTGACCACCAGCACGTCGGTTCCGGCCTCGGCCTGCTCGGAGATACAGCGGACCAGATCGTCCGCTTCGGCACGGGTCGGCGAGTAGCCGGTGGGATTGTTCGGAAAGTTCAGAAGCAGCGCAATCCGGCCCTTGCCCGCATTGTCACGGAGGACACCGCGGAGACCCTCCACGTTGAGTTTCTTCGCCGCATCGAAGAAGGGAAACGTAACCACCTTGCCGCCCTTCTGTTCTTCGAATATGAGACGGTAGTTTCCCCAGAACATGTCCGGAATTATGGTGGTGTCGCCCGGATCGGTAAACAGGCTCGCGGCCTGGAAGACGCCGTTCGTCAGCCCCGGTGTCACAACCGGCTGCATGAACAGCTTGCCTTCAAGCGAAGGGTTTTTCTCGATCATCTCGCGCTTCCACGTCTCCCGAAGCTCCGCAATTCCTGCGGTGGGCGCGTAGGCGACCGCCTCCCTTGGCGTGAGGTCCCTAAGCAGCGCTTTGAGGCTCGGCAGCATCAACGGCTGCCCGTGCGCATAGGCCATGCCCACGGTCGCGTTGAAACGGGTAGCCTTGCGGTCGGCCTCGGCGGACTGTGCTACGATGCCTTTTGGGAAGTAGATGCGCCGTCCAAAGTCGGAGAGCATGCGGCCGGCGATCGTCCCTTCGAGAGCGCTATTGAGCTCTGCAGCAAGCGTGTTCATGGTGCAGAAGGATATCCGGAGCGGACGCTTGATGCAAGGAGGCAGCTGCGGGGGGTGGTGCGACGGCTCCTCTTGTTTTTTGCCGAGGGTGTGAGATACTTTGTTCTGGGTTGAGCGGTTCCTGAATTTGCGCCGGCCGTACGGCCACGGGAGACCGCAACAAAACGGGGGAGCACATGAAAAAAGGTTTGATGATAGGGGCCGCGCTTGCTGCGGGTCTGCTTCTGAGCAGCTGTCTCCAGGTGAATACCACGATCAGCGTCAATCCGGACGGCAGCGGAACGGTAGAGCAGAAGGTTCTGATGAAGAGCGAGATGATGGCCATGATGGCAGGCCTGAGCGCCATGGGCCAGGACAACCAGAACGGCTCAGAACAGTCGGCCAAGCCGTTCTCACTGTTCGACAAGGACCAGCTCACAAAGGATGCGGAGAAGATGGGCGCGGGCGTGAAGCTCAAAAGCGCAGAACCTCTGAAGAACGATTTCGGTGAAGGATACCGCGCGGTCTATTCCTTCAGCGACATCACGAAGGTTCAGATCAATCAGAATCCCGGCGACACGCTTCCATCTCAAATGCAGTCGGGCAATACCGAGTCCGCATCGACCACTACCCCGGACTATGTCCGCTTTGCCTTCAGACGCGGTTCACCCTCGGTGCTCACCATCACCTTTCCGACGCCGCCCAAGGACAAGTCCGGAAACGCAGCGGCCTCGGACTCCTCCTCCGACAACAGCAAAATGACGGAGCAGGATCTCGCAATGGTGACGCAGTTCTACCAGGACATGCAGATCACCACTGATGTGGTTCTCGACGGATCGGTCGTCAGCAGCAATGCCACCTACCGCAACGGCAACCGCGTTACGCTTCTTGATTTTCAGTTCAATCAGCTGCTCGCCAATCCCGAGTTCAAGTCGAAGCTCATGGAGGGCAAGAGCGCCGAGATGAGCAATTTCCAGAACCTCGGTAAGACCTTCCCCGGGCTGAAGATCGAGACCAAACCCTCCATCGAGGTCCGCTTCCGCTGAGATCTGCTGGCGCGTCAACGCGGCATGGCTTCGTTGACGCGCTCAGATTGACAATTATATCCATTTTTCATAAGATTGGGGCATGAGCCCACCAGACCTGGACTCGGACAGGACCATGCCCGGCCAGGCGCGCGCTGCCTCGGAACCAGGATTTTTCGAGAAGCTCCTCCTCTTTTTCGTCGGCGGCGGCGACCCCGAGCGGGAGAAGCGCCGGCTCCTCAAACAGATTGCCAGGAGTCTCAAGAAGCAGCGATTCAAGTTCTACCGGCCGAAAGGCGAGGAAGCTCTTCCCGCGATGGCCCGGTTCTTTTTCGAAATCTACAAAGTCGTCGGTCCCGCCCGAAATCTGATCGCCAACGCTCCGGAATCTTCGGCGCTCAAATCGATCGTGGTGGAGAACTATCTCTCCGAGTCGCAGAAGCAGGTCCGCGAGGAGTTTGACGAGGCGGCTATCCGCGAGCGCGCTTCGAACATTCCGGCACGGGAGCTTGCGAACCAGCTCAAGGAGTCGATGGTTCGCTTCTTCAGCGACTTCGATTCACCGATCGTCAAACGAATCAATTCGGTCTACAGCTCGCTCCTGGATTTCGTCCGCTTCGCAAGCTACGACTACTATTTCGTACTGCGGAAATTCGATTCCTCCCTTCAGGAAGGCAACTTTTCGGGCAACCCCAAATTCGAGATCATCAGCATCGAGTACGTCGCGGACGACCTGAAGGACTTCCTCGAGGTTAGTTTTCCCATCGACCGCGACGCCGGCTGGGAAGAGGTTTTCGACCTGCTGAACCAGTATCGCGGAATCGAAGTGATCTCCCGTCCGGCCTGGAAGAAGCTGCAGTCGACCATCGATGAGGTGAAGAAATCGGGAGTGCTGAACCTCATCATTCAGCACGCCGGTCAGGATCCCTTCTACAAACCGGCGGTGAGCGTGACCAGTGAACGGATCGTCGAGCCCTATCTGAACAAGATAAAGACACAAACCGAGACAACGCTCCAGAAGATCCTTCACGAGCGGCGCAATCAGAAGATCGAGCAGCTGGTAAAGACCGTATTCGGAACCATCGCCGTCTCGAGAACCAAGAATTACACCGAGAAGGCCAGCGTCGTCTTCGCCAAGCGGATGGTCGCAGGCTTTACCCGCACGGAACCGGTCAATTACCTGAAGGCCTTTCTTCTCGACTACTTCAAGAAGGACATCCGGGAGCTGCATGATCTTCTCATCGTCCGCGGCAGCTGGTCGACGACCATTCTCTCGCAGCAGTTTTCCGAAGCCTACCACCAGACGATGACCATAGCAGAAAGCATCGTGACCTTCGACGATTCGCTTGCCGACGAGGGCGAGCTGGGCATGAAGCTGAGGAAGGCGATGGGCCGGATCGTCGACCGCGATCCGGGATCGAACAAGCTGTTGCGGACACAGCTCGACGAGGTCAACCGGATGGCGCAGCAGATGATCAACGAAGCGGCACAGAACCTCATCGTCATCGCGAAGAATCTTCGTTCGATCCTGGACGATCACGAACGGACCGAGCGCGAGCTGCTGCTCAACTGGAAAGAGCTGGAATCCCTGTCGGAGGAGCCGATCAAGACGCGAATTGTGGTGATCTACAAGAAGATTTACTACTTCGTGCAGCTCATGCAGATCTTCGTGAAGTCGCAATAGCTCGGCAGTATCAGGAAGCGTGTTGATAAATCAGCATAAGTCATTGCAGGAAATATCTTTAACTGCAAATACGAATCAACGGTACCGCAAGTTCTGATGCAGCGTGGAAATGACGGCGCGATATCAACAAGCTTCTTTATACCACCCTTGCGGCGTGTTCAGGCGGTGCGATCCGATTCCTTCTCTACAGTCTTCTTTTCCAGATCCAGCAGATACGTCTTTGTCCGCGCGCCCGACTCGTCGCTGAGGCTGCGCAGGGCGTAGTGGCCGATTCCGCCGGACGCGGGCAGAACCCGGTGGCACGGTACCAGGATGGGGAGGTGGTTCTGGGCGACCGCGTTTCCAACCGCCCGCGCGGCATTGCGTCTACCCACCTTCTGTGCCACATCGCCGTAGGTCATTACCGAACCGTAGGGAATCTTCAGCAGACGGTTCCAGACCGAGAGCTGAAAATCGGTGCCTTCGAGCATCAGGTCGACGGTGAAGCGTTTACGGCTGCCGCGGAAGTATTCGTCGAGTTGAAACGCAAGCTCCCCGCAGGCGTAGGGGTTTGCCTCGATGTGATAGCGCTCCCTGAGTGAGGGGTCGTCGGTGTAACCGACTCGCACGGCGGCGCCCCTGCGATCGACCGCGAGATAGAGTCCGCCGATGGGCGATTCATAGCGGTGAACATAGAGGATTGGGCGTTTGTACGGCATAAGAGTACCTGCAGGAGCCCATTATATCAGACCGTCCAGAGTATCAACAAGCGTGTTAATAAATCGCCATAAGTCTTTACAGTTCATATCCTTAGTCAAAAATACTCATCTGCGGCATCTCAAGTTCTGACATCGCATAGACCTGGCCGCACAGTATCAACAGGCTTCTTTATACATCACAGACCGTCCTATATTGTACAGTTCGCGGCTTCATGTCAGGATTGCCGCCATGGAAAACATCCGTATCGTCGAAGTCCGCACGCGCTCCGAGGAGGCGGCGTTCATCGATCTGCCATTCACCCTCTACCGGGGTAATCGCTGCTGGGTGCCCTGGTTCAATACCGACATGCGAAAGATCCTGCGCAGAAAGCACCCCTTTTTCGAGCATTCTCCGGGCAGTTTCTTTCTCGCAATGCGCGGCACAGCGGGAGTCGGACAGGCTGCCGGTCGCATCTGCGTTGTTGCCAACAAGCGTTACAACGAGAGTCATGGAACGAGGACGGCACACTTCTACTTCTTCGACTCCGTCGACGACGAGGATGTTGCCCGTGCGCTTTTCGACGCCGCGGCCGAGTGGGCAGGGGCCAACGGCTGCGATGAGATTGCCGGTCCGATGCTCTTCGGCGGCGCAACCGGAAGCGGCATCCTGATCCGGGGATTCGGAGAGCGCTCGGCGATGACGATGATGGGCTACAACCACCCCTACTACGAGCGGCTTTTGGAATCGCTCGGGTTCGTCAAGCAGATTGATTTCTATTCGTTCAAGCTCGATCCTGCGACGTTCCGAATGGACGAACGGGTTGTCTCGGTGGCCGAGAAGGTGCTCGCCCGCGGCCGTTTCAGGGTGATGAGGTTCCGGTCGAAACGCGAGCTTCTGAAGTACGCCCCGCAGATAGCCGCGCTGTACAACGAGACGCTCGCCGACCACACCGAGGGCTATCCTCTCACCGAAGCCGAGCTCAAGCAGGTTACCAGCGATCTGGCCCTCGTCGGCCAGGCCGATCTCATCAAGATTCTTACCTACGACGGAGCGATAATCGGCTTTCTCTTCGGCTTTCCCGACCTCTCGGCGGCGCTTCAGCGCTCGAAGGGCCGGATAACGCCCCGGTCGGTGCTCGATCTGCTGCTCGAGTTCAGACGGACCAATCGACTGATCGTCAACGGGGCCGGTATCGTTCCGCGCTACCAGCGGCTCGGCGGAAATGCGCTGCTCTACTACGAGCTCGAACGGACAATCCGCTCACGCACCGGCCGGATTGCCTTCGTGCATGCAGACCTCACGCAGATCGCGGAAACAACCGAGCTGATGCTCGCCGACATGCGCCGGATCGGCGCTGAACCCTACAAGATCCATCGCGCCTATCGGAAGATGCTGTAAGGAAGCGACCGGGCGATCGCTGGGGCGCGGTCAGGGTCGCGCTGTCGGCATCAGAAAGGGTGAGATGAGGCTTCTCGTCTTTTCGGGCACCTGTGCGCGTATGTGGATGGTTCCGTCGACATAGTCTGTCGCGAGCACGTGTCCGGTACGGTGAACGAGCGCGGCCAGATCGTACCGGCTCGCCGGCAGCACCATCTCCACGGCGTCCATCCTGCTGGCGACCACCTCCTGTATCGCGGCCACGAGCTGTTCCACTCCGTAGCCGCTCAACGTCGACAGTGCCACGGTGTGTTGCGGCGCGCCCGACGGATCGGCCGGCGGAACAGCTTCGAGGAGGTCCACCTTGTTAAGCACCATGATCACCGGCTTGTCGCCCGTGCCAATCTCGTCGAGCACCTGGCGGGTGATCTGGACCTGGTGATCCATGGTGGAGCTCGAAGCGTCGACCACGTGAATCAGGAAATCCGCGAGCACCGTCTCCTCAAGCGTAGACCGGAACGCGTCCACGAGGTCGTGCGGCAGCTTGCGGATGAAGCCGACGGTGTCGGTAAGAAGGGTCTCCGTGCCGTCAGGAAGGGAGAGCCGCCGTGTGGTAGGGTCGAGGGTAGCGAAGAGCTTGTCCTCCACCAGTACCTGTGCGCGGGTAAGTCGGTTGAGGAGCGAGGACTTGCCTGCGTTTGTGTAGCCGACGATGGCACCGGTGGGCACCGGCACTCCGGTACGGTGCTTTCTCATGGTGGCGCGCTGCTCGCGCACGCGCGACAGGTCCCGCTTCACCCGCGCTATGCGGTTCACGACGACACGCCTGTCGGCTTCGAGCTGCGTTTCGCCCTCGCCGCGAGTCCCGCGCGCGCCTCCGCGCTGCCGGGAGAGATGGGTCCATTGGCGTTTCAGCCGCGGCAGCGAGTACTCCAGCCTTGCGAGCGCAACCTGCAGATTCGCTTCACGGGTGAATGCCCGGTCCGCGAAGATCTCGAGGATGACCTCGTGCCGGTCGATGACGCAAAGTTGTGAGCTTTTTTCCCAGTTCCGCTGCTGCGCGGGCGAGAGATCGTCGTCGAAAACGATGTACTCGGTGCCGAGCTCGTCGGCGCGGTCGATGAGCTCCCTCGTTTTCCCGGACCCCAGCAGAAAGCGGGGATGCGGCTGGGACAGGCGGACTATCGCGCTTTCCGCCGGGATTATCCCGATGGTTCGCACCAGTTGGCGAAGCTCGTCCATGGACTCGGTAACACTTGCGTGGTCGTCGTCAGGCCGCTCGATCGCCACAAGAAGGGCGCTCTCTGATGAGGCGTATTCGTTCATGCTGTCTCAATCATGGTGAGAACCATGCCGCGGCGTCAACTGGTCCCGCATGTTCCCGTCCGGCGGGTACACTGGCCGCTGTACGCAGCGGATTGATTTTGACACCGGCCGGCGCATTCCGTATGATTGGACCGCGGGGGTAAGCAGTGTACAAGGTGTTCGTCGACCTCGACGGGGTTCTGGTGGACTTCGAAAAGGGGGTCAAGAAGGCAACGGGAAGGGAGGCGCACGCGCTGCATCCGCGCGTCATGTGGCCGATTCTCGCGCGAACTCCCGATTTTTACGCGGAGCTCGACTGGACCCCCGACGGCAGAGAGCTCTGGGCCTACCTCGAGAGACACGATCCGACGGTCCTGTCCGGGCTTCCGTTCGGATCATGGGCTCGACCGCAGAAGGTCGAATGGTGCCGCCGGGAGCTCGGCGGCAACGTGCCGGTAATAACCTGCATGTCCCGTGAGAAGGCAAAAAAGGGCGCCGAAGCGACGCCTGAGGGACGCACCATGCTTCTCATCGACGACCGTGACAGCATCCGCGAGTCCTGGGAACGAATGGGCGGAGTGTTTGTTCATCATCTCTCCACGCGCGAAAGCATTGAGAAGCTGCGGGTGCTCGGTCTTGAATGATCCACGCTAGCGGAACCAGCCGCTTCGTTTGAAGTAGATCAGCATCCCTATCGTAATCGCCGCCATCAGCCCGAGTACCGCCGGATATCCCCAGGCAAGCTTGAGCTCCGGCATGTCCTTGAAGTTCATTCCATAGACGCCGACGATGAAGGTCAGCGGCATGAAGATGGTCGCGATGAGCGTGAGCGTCTTCATCACTACATTCTGCCGGTTGCTGATGCTCGAAAGATAGATGTCGATAAGGCTGCTCGAGATGTCCCGGAGCGATTCGAGGGTATCGATCAGCTCGATCGTATGGTCGTACACGTCGCGCAGGTAGAGAATGGTCGACTTGGCGATAAGGTCCGACTCCCGCTTCTCGAGAGCGGCCGCCACCTCCCGGAGCGGCCAGATCGACTTGCGCAGATAGATGAGCTCCTTCTTTATCTGCTGCACTCCCGAAAGCGACTCCTTGCCCGGGTTCTCTGCGATGGCGTCTTCGAGGTCCTCCAGTCTCTCCCCCAGCACCTCCAGAATGTAGTAGTAGTTGTCCACGATGACGTCGATCAGCGCGTAGCCGAGATAGTCCGCGCCCATTCGACGGAGCTTCCCCTTGCTGTTGCGGATGCGATCCCGCACAGGCTCGAACACGTCGCCGGGGCGCTCCTGGAAGGTGATGAGGAGATTCCGCATCAGCACCATGCTCACCTGTTCGGAACGAATGGTCCTTGTTGCCTCGTCGTAGGTGAGCATTTTTATCACGATGAAGATCTGGCCCTCGTACTCCTCGGCTTTGGGCCGCTGTTCGGTGTTTCCGATGTCTTCGAGGGCCAGCGGGTGGATGTGGAAGATCTCCCCGGCGCGGGTGAGCACCGCCGGCTCGTGAATGCCGTCTATATTTATCCAGGTGACCCGCGACCGATCCACCAGGGCGTTGCCCTCGTCGATCGACGAGGGTGTCTGTTCGGAGAAGTTGTTTTCGGTGTAGGTGAAGACTCGATATTCGGGTGGAACCGTCCGCTCCTCACCGATGTGGACCACGGTGCCCGGCGGAAGTCCGGCCTTGAGTGAGAGCTTTTTCCGTCTTTTGCGCATAGAACCCCCATGCTTGAACAATACCAGAAAACTGAGACGCTATTCTTTCGGGAAAAAAGGGGAGCCGCGATCCGCTACCGGTGCATGAACGCCATCGGATTCAGCAGCTCGTCGCCAAGATAGAGCTCGAGGTGGAGATGGGGACCGGTAACAAGGCCGGTGGCACCAAGGGTCCCCAGCTGTTGTCCTGCCTTGACGGTCTGTCCGTCGCTCACGGTGATAGTGTGCATGTGATTGTATCGCGTCCGGAAACCGTACTTGTGCTGGACCCACACGTAGTTGCCGTAGCCGAGCGGGTCGTAGCCTGTTTCGACCACCTTGCCATTACCCATCGCCACTATCGGTGTTCCCACCGCGTCCGCGACGTCGACGCCCTTATGCATGTAATAGTAGCCGCTGAAGGGATTGATGCTCGGGCCGAAGCCCTGGGTGATGAAGCCGCGGCCTGCAATAAGCGGCCATCCGGTCGGGAGGTCCGCCAGAACCTCCTTGCGCAGCTGCAGGATCGGCTTTATCTGGGAGAGGATTGCGGAGGCCGACTTGAGAACATCCGACAGCTGTGCGACGTCCTGCTCCATGCTCGCGTACTGCGCGCCGAGCTTCCCGCTCTTTGTCGGACTCAGACGCGTGGCAAGCGGTTGATTGAACGAGTCGCTCGAGTTTTCGTAGAGTGCTTTACGGGTTACCTGAATGCTCTGTTCCAGCTTGCCGCCGGTGCTGAGCAGCTGGTCCAGCTGATCGGTGACCGATTCGAGGCTTGCCGTTGCCTTGCGGAGCTCCGTGTCCTTCTGCTTGAGGGCGTTGACCTTGCCTTCACTGGAAATGACGGCGGCAGAAAAGGCGACGATGACTGCGACAAGTATGACGATGAAAATAATCTGGGGCGTGGTCACTGAGATGTGCATGACCGACTTCGCCCCGGGAGGGAAGATCTTTAACGTGTATTTGCCGCTTCCTCTTCCTGAATGTCGAAAGGATCCGCGGGAGAATAGAGGACGTCCCACCATAATCACCCGTTAACGAACATATTATCGTCCAAAAGTGACGTCTTATCAATATGACCGGTGCTTTTTTTTCGATCCGCCGAAATTGGTTGGTACAAAAACGGCCGCAACATGGAAAACTGCCTCTTCCGCATCACGGCCGCGAACTTTGCACGGGGAATCGTCCGACGTTATAGTATCATCGCGGAACGGCCCCAGTCGTAGTGGTTCTGCCGGATCTGTTCGATGCTCGGCATCTTGTACATGGCGATCTTCCCGCCGTTGCCTACGTAGATTCCCTGATTGATGATCTGGTAGCCGAAGGAGCCGACGTTAGAGCGTTCGACGTTCTTGTTGACCTTGCCCGAATGCTCGGTTACGGCGTGGATGCACTGCTTCAGATGCTCGATGTTCTTGTCGTAGGTGGCCCCGATGTTGCCGGTTTTCTCCGGATTGTTGAAGTCGATCACCTTGAGGTCGGCGAATACGACGGATGGTACCCTGACGTGGCTTCCGGGATCGGTCATGAACCTGGCGAACTCCGCCGGATTATGCGCGCTCACCACCAGGGGCGTCACCGGGCAGAGCTCCTGATAGACGTAATATTCCCGCGCTGCCTCCGGCGCCGAGAACTCCGACCGGGAAACCTCCAGTGTTCTGCCGTCGATTGTCGTCAGGAACATCGAGCGAAGCTTGTCCACCGGCGTGTGCTCGAGAGCACGATAGACCGACATCCACACGGAGTTCTTCGGATCTCCGTTTGAATGTGGAACGCAACGCTCCTTCGCGTATTTCCAGTCGAAATAGTCCCCGAAATCTCCCTCAAGCTCGATGAACATGATCTTCTCGTAGGAACCGTTCTTGCTTCCGATAGCCATATACTGTCCGAAGCGAGCCGGTTCGAGCTGGGACGCAATGAGAGCTTCCGTTGGAAACACCGATAGATAGTAGTGCGTATTCATGGTCTCTCCCCTTTCGGCGTGCTCCTGGCACACGCCAACTAAAATGTAAGTGTAGCTCCCGTTTCAGTAAAGCACATTTTCCGCCCTGGAGACGGAATGGCAGAATTCTGGAATTCCGGTTATTCTTGATAGAACTGCTATGGAAAGTCCGCAATCAGCGCCGAACTGCCTCGACTGCGAGCACTTCTTCGTCACCTGGGACCCACGCTTTCCGCGAGGCTGCCGGGTGTTCGGCGTGAAGACGCGGGAGCTTCCGAGTGCTGTTGTCTTCCGGTCGACCGGCCACCACTGCCCCGAGTTCGCCCTCTCCAGCCGGCTCCACCCCTAGCCCTTTCGATAGACCTCCCAGGAGGTGCTAACCAGGCTCTCGACGTCGCTGCGCGTCGCGTTCCACCCGAGTACCTCGTTCGCGAGCCGCGAGGATGCGACGAGCCTGGCAGGGTCACCGGGGCGCCGGTCCCCTACGTGGGAGGGAATCTTCTCCCCGGTCACACGCCGGGCGGTTTCGAGCATCTCCTTCACGCTGATCCCCGACTCGCTGCCCAGGTTAACCACCAGGCTCTCCCTTTTCTCGGCGATGTAGTCCATTGCCCGGAGGTGCGCATCGGCAAGGTCGCTTACGTGCACGTAGTCGCGGACGCCGGTTCCGTCTGGCGTGTCGTAATCCTCTCCGAAGATGTCGAGCCGTTTGCGGGCGCCGACTGCGACCTCCATTATCACCGGGAGCAGGTTCGCCGGATTCCGCTCCAGACCACGAACACGTCCCTGCGGATCATAGCCGGCGGCGTTGAAATAGCGCAGCGCGGCGTACTTGATGTCGCGGAGCTTGTCATACCAGAAGAGGAACCGCTCGATCTCGAGCTTGGTGAATCCGTAGTAGTTTTCCGGCCGTGTCGGGTGCTTCTCGTCTACGGGCAGATATTCAGGCTCGCCGTAGACTGCCGCCGAGGAGGAGAAGATGAAGCGCTTCACTCCCGCCTCACCCATTGCGTTGAGAATGTTGACGGTTCCGCAGATGTTGTTGACCGAGTATTTCTCCGGCTTCACCATCGATTCCCCGGCCGCCTTGTAGGCCGCCAGATGCACCACCGCGTCCCACCCCTGCTGCATCAGCGTCGCGAGGGGACCGTACTCGAGGATGTCTCCCCGGGTGAAACCCGCTTCGGGAAAGAGGTTTTCCTCGCGGCCGGAGTACATGTTGTCCAGGACGTGGACCCGGTGCCCGGCGTCCAGAAATCTACGGACGACGTGGCTGCCGATGTATCCGGCACCGCCAATCACCAGTACCTGCATGTTCTGCTCCTGTGAAAAGTGGGTGTGGACCGCCCCGGGAATGACCTTATGTCATCCGGGTTGCAGGGTCAAGCGGGCGGCGGCCGGTGGTGGCGCCGTGCAGCAATGCGCCGTGCAGCAATGCGCCACGCAGCAATGCGTCACGCAGCAGAGGATATCAGCAAGCGTGTTGATAAATGGCTCTATGTCGTTTTAGGAAATATCCTTAGCTGAAATGGATCGCCAGAGACCGTCTAACTGCAGACGCCGCGCATAATTGGCCGCGCGGCATCAACAAGCTTCTTTATACCTTCCACGCAGCAATGCGTCACGCAGGCCGGCGCCGGCTTGCCGACCGCGGTCTCTGCGGCTATGATACCGGCTATGGAGCAGAAGTACGATTTCACCGTGCCGGTTCTGGGAGAGGCGAGGATCGCCTCTCCCGTCGCCTTCTCGCGCGTGCTTGGTGACAGCATTGCAAACTACGTGCGCGACGACGAGTACATCCTCCACGATATCGCGGTCAATCCTGCCGAGCCCGCGAAGCAGTATCACCCTGCGGATCTGCTGCAGGTAGCAGGGCCGCGGGAAAAGATCTACTTCAGCCCGAGCCACGTGCACGCCGGGATCGTGAGCTGCGGCGGACTCTGCCCCGGAATCAACGACGTCATTCGGGCGGCGGTGCGCTGCCTGTGGCTTCGCTACGGCGTGAGACGGATTTCCGGCATCCGGTTCGGATACCAGGGCCTGCTGCCGGAAAACTCCTTTCCGGTCATGGAGCTGAATCCCGACGTCGTCGACGATATCCACAAGATCGGCGGCTCGGTGCTCGGCTCCTCTCGCGGAGGCGGCGACCGGATCGAGGACATCGTGGATTCGATCGAACGGATGAATCTCAACATGCTCTTCACCATCGGCGGCGACGGGACGCAGAAAGGTTCGATGCGGATCGCCGACGAAATTGCACGACGCGGTCTCAAGATCGCAGTCGTCGGGATCCCGAAAACTATCGACAACGATCTGAGCTTTATTCAGAAGTCGTTCGGTTTCGAAACTGCGGTTGCACAGGCCGCGCACGCAGTGAGCGGCGCGCATACCGAGGCCCATTCGGCGATCAACGGCATCGGTTTGGTGAAGCTGATGGGGCGTGATTCAGGCTTCATTTCCGCACACACTGCGCTTGCCTCTCATGAAGCCAACTTCGTACTGATCCCGGAGGTGCCCTTCGAGCTCGACGGGCCGAACGGCCTTCTGTTTCATCTCGAGGAACGGCTCGCGCGCAGCAACCACGCTGTGATCATAGTTTCCGAAGGGGCCGGACAGGAGCTGTTTGCCGACACCAGCGGGACCGACGCCTCGGGGAACAGGCGGTACGGTGACATCGGGGTATTGCTTCGAGAACGGATCGTGGAGCATTTCAAGGCTCGAAACATTCCGGTAACTCTCAAGTACATCGATCCGAGCTACATCATCCGCAGCGCGGTCGCGGTCCCTACCGATTCCGTCTACTGCTCGCGGCTGGGAACCAACGCGGTGCACGCGGCGATGGCCGGCAAGACCCGCGTTCTGATAAGCCTGGTGAACAACACCTTCGTGCATGTGCCGATCGACATCTGCGTCGCGCGCCGCAGCAGCGTCGATCCCGAGAGCAGCCTCTGGCGGGATGTCATTGAAGCGACGGCCCAGCCGACGGTTATGCGCAACGGGGTCGCGTCCTGAGGCCGATGGAAACTCAAACGTCCCGCATCATCGCTATCGGCGACATTCACGGCAACTTCGAAGCATTCCGGCAGATTGCGGTCGGGCTCGACCTCGTCGACGACGCGCTCGAATGGCGGGCGGAAGACACGGTACTCGTTCAGATCGGCGACGTGTGCGACCGCGGCGAGGAGTCGCGGCAGGTCTACGAGTGCCTGATGCGCTGGCAGGCCGATGCTGACCGGTTTCGGTCCTCAGTTCATTTCCTGCTGGGCAACCACGAGGTGATGGAGATGTTCGGCTTCGACCGCGACGCCAGCCTGGAGGAGATCCAGGGATACGCCGTAGATCCGGATTCTCCCGGCTACCTCGAGCATCACGCTGCATTCGCCCCGGACGGCTGGCTCTACGAGTGGCTCATCAAACAGCGTGGCATGATCTCGGTAGGACCCGTGATATTCGGGCATGGCGATCTCCCCGTCGCCTTTCAGAACCGGACCGTCGACGAGATCGACCGTGAGATCATCCACGATGTGCGCGAGTACGCACCGATCCGCACGGTGAGCACGGAGAACTTTCCAGACAGTCTCTTTACCGAGGAATCGAGTCTCATCTGGTGCCGTCAGTCGCGCGATTCGGAGCCCTACAGCTGGGCGATTCAGTCATTCCTCCGGCTCAACCATGCCGCAGTCTACGTCTGCGGCCACACACCCTCGGTAGAGGGCCGCTTTACGATAAAGACCGACGGTCGTTATCTTTGCATAGATACTGCCATGGGCTTCGAGAACCGGGGGATAGGTCGCAGGTCCGCTCTGATAATAGAGGAGGGGCGCGCCTGGGAATGGGTTTTTTCGGCCGACCGGGTGGACCGGCGTCGAGTACCCGTGAAGCTCGACCCCTTCTGAAGCGCCCGAACGGATCAACTGTTTTGAGTCCCGAACATACGCACCACGATCACCAGCATCATCATCTCCTTCCTGACGAATCGGGGGAGAAGAGCCTCCGGAACATAACCGTTGCGCTCGGTCTGAATCTGCTCTTTACCGTGGTGGAGATCCTGGGGGGACTCTACACCAACAGCCTTGCCATCCTCTCCGATGCCCTGCACGATCTGGGGGACAGCATCGGGCTGGGCGCGGCGGCGGTCCTGGAGCGGCTCGCGGGCCGGCGCCGGACGGAGCGCTATTCCTATGGGTTCCGCCGCTACTCGCTCCTTTCGGCCCTCCTCAACTCCATCGTGCTTCTCGCAGGCGCTGCGCTGATTATTTCCCGGGCGGTACCGCGCATAGTACATCCGGAAGGCGTCCGCGAATCGGGAATGCTCGTGCTCGCGATCTTCGGGATACTGGTGAACGGCATCGCGATGCTGCGCATGAAGGGGGGCCGCAAGCTCAATGAGCGGGCGGTGATGCTCCATTTTCTGGAAGACACCCTGGGGTGGGTGGCGGTGCTTGTGGGAAGCGTCGTGATGATGTTCGCGGACCTGCCTGTTCTCGACCCGCTGCTCTCGCTTGCAATCACCGTCTACGCCGCGTCCCGGGCGATCGTGAATCTCGTGCGGACCATGCGCATTTTTCTCCAGGGTGTTCCACCCGGCCTTGATGTCGACAGCCTCATCGCACACATATCCGGAATGAAACCGATTGTCGACGTCCACGACGTCCACGTCTGGACCCTGGATGGCGAGTACAACGTGCTCACGCTTCACGTCGTTGTCCCGGATGACTGCGCGACGAAGCGCACCACGGAGCTGCGTGCGCAGATCCGCGGCTACCTTGCCGAACAGGGCATCCAGCACGCAACGATAGAGGTAGGAAGGGAGAGCGAAGACTGCGGCCTTGCCGGCTGTTGAATTTTGTGCAAAAAAAAGCCGGCACTCACTGCCGGCTTTGTCGATCCTACCTGGGGTAACCACCTCGATGTCGAACGACTCCGCGGTAGATGTACTCCAGCCTGGATCTCACCTATTGCTAATGTGCGACTCCTGAGTCACACATTGCATTTGCTATTCCGCTAACGGGAGTTCATGTGCCGGTACTTCCGGCAGTCACCAACCGGCGGCTCTTCTAATCCTCGAACTGTCATAAAGCTCTCCATTGAGCCTCTTGTTGGTTGAACCACTTTGAGCTTCCGGACACCCTTCGTGCCACGGGAACTCAACCCTCAATTCCAATCTATCGCTATCTTCGGTGTTTGTCAAATTTTGCCGTGCGGAATCTGCATCCGACGGAATCTGCATCCGCGGCAGGACATCGGGCGCTCGGATGGCCGGTAGCAACGGTGCGCCGAAGCTGGTACGCTTGCTGCATGAGCCTGTCGGGACGGAATCCACAGACCGCTTCTTCTGCCGCGCGGGCGTCGATTCCGTCGGTCGGCATAATCGGGGGCGGCCAGCTTGGCCGCATGCTCATCTACCGGGCGAAGAAGCTGGGGATGAGGGTCGCGGTCCTCGACCGGTCGGCCGACGCGCCGGCCGCGGCGCTGGCGGACAGGTTCGTTTCAGGCGACCTCTACGACGCGGATGCGATACGCATTCTCGCCGAAGGCTGCGACGTGGTGACCTGCGAAATCGAACATCTGAGCTCACAGACGCTTTCGGAGCTCGAGGATTCCGGAGTTGCAGTTCACCCCTCCGCCGCGGTTCTATCCACTATCCAGGACAAGTACGCGCAGAAGCTGAAGCTCTCGCAGGCGGGGGTTCCTGTTCCGCGATTCGCGCGGCTCGACGAGGGTTCGTCGGTTCACCATTTCGGCCTTCCCTGCGTGCAGAAGCTGCGAACCGGAGGCTACGACGGCCGGGGCGTCGCGGTGCTGCGCGGAGAAAAGGACCTCCACGGGATGCTCGCGGGTGAGACGATGCTCGAAGAGCTCGTGGCGATCGAGAAGGAGCTTGCGGTGATCGTTGCCCGCGGCAGGGACGGTACCAGCGCCACCTTTCCGGTGGTCGAAATGCGATTCCGCGAGGGGGCCAACATACTCGACCGGCTCGAGGCGCCCGCCGGAATCGACCGCAGCACTGCCGACCGCGCGGTGGAAGTTTCGGAGGCCGCGGCGGCAGCGCTCGGCGGCTTCGGCGTCTACGCCGTGGAGCTCTTCCTGACGCCGGACGGACGCATCCTGGTGAACGAGATCGCACCGCGACCTCACAATTCCGGCCATTATACTATCGAGGCCTGTGTGACCGATCAGTTCGAGCAGCATCTGCGGGCAATCTGCGGGCTGCCTGTGGGATCGACGCGGCAGCTGTCGCCCGCTGTCACTATCAATCTGCTCGGTGCCTCCGGGTCACGCGGTAATCCGACTGTGCACGGTCTTGAGGCCGCGCTCTCGCTCCCGGGCGTCTCGTTTCACTGGTACGGGAAGAGCGAAACCCGGCCAAACAGGAAAATGGGGCACGTGACGGTGCTGGCGGAGAGTATGGCTGAGGCGCGCGAAACCGCCCACAGGGTGGCTGACACTATCCGTATAACAGGGGACGAAGAGGATGGCGAAAGCGAAGGCGGCTGAAAAGGAGGCAACCCGGGTTTCCATCATCATGGGGTCGGATTCCGACCTGCCGGTGATGTCCCGGGCGGCCGATCTTTTGACGGAACTGGGCATTGGATTCGAGCTCACCATTGTTTCCGCGCACCGCACCCCGCAGCGAATGTACCGGTACGCAGCGGACGCCGCCGGGCGTGGAATCGAGGTTATCATTGCAGGAGCGGGGGGCGCCGCCCACCTCCCGGGGATGGTCGCATCGCTCACGAGGCTTCCGGTTATCGGGGTCCCCATGCAGACCCACGCGATGAGCGGAACCGACTCGCTCCTCTCGATCGTACAGATGCCGGCAGGGATACCCGTTGCAACCGTTGCCATCGGGAACGCAGGCAACGCGGCGCTGCTTGCCGCGAGGATACTCGGCATCAAGTACCCTCAGGTGGCAGGCCTGGTTGAAGCCTACGCGGAACGGCAACGGAAGGCGGTCGAGAAGAAGGCGTCGGATCTCGAAAAGGGCGGCTACCGGAGCTATCTCGGTCGCACGGGGCGGGAACCGTAGTCCGGCAACGGCTTCAGAGAAGGGACCGGTAGCGGTCTATCTTCGCCTCGAGCTCGTCCATCGAAAAGTAGCGTGATTCCCGGATGGTTTCCCGGCCGTTGATGAACATCAGAATCGTGGGCGCCGCAAAGACTTCGAATCGCCCGGTCGCTTCCGGCACCAGCGAAAGATCTATGAAGTAGGCGCCAACGTCCGGCCTCTCGGCAAGCAGCGCTTCGACCTTGGGCCGCACCGCGTGGCAGACGCCACAGTCAGGAAGTGAAAAGTAGAGGAGAACGACCTGATTCGTGGTCGTAAGATTGTCGTCGAGTCTTTCGAGCACTGTCATATACTCACCTTCTTGCCGGTGGAACCGATCCTGTCTACAATGTGCCGGTAATGACACTCAACTGCGGCATCGTCGGGCTTCCAAACGTGGGCAAGTCCACAATATTCTCTGCGCTCACCGCCGTTCAGGCGGAGATAGCGAACTATCCATTCTGCACGATTGATCCGAACGTCGGCGTGGTAAACGTTCCCGATCCGCGATTGCAGCAAATTGCCGCGATCATTCCACCGGAGCGTATTGTACCGGCAGTGGTCGAGTTCGTCGATATCGCCGGACTCGTGCGCGGCGCGTCCAAGAATGAGGGCCGGGGCAACCAGTTCCTCTCTCACATCCGAAACACAGGAGTTATCATCCACGTCGTCCGCTGTTTCGACAGCGAGGACATCGTCCACGTCGACGGAAAGGTGAACCCGCCCTCGGACATCGAGACAATCAACATAGAGCTTGCCCTCGCCGATCTGGAGACCGTCGAGAAGCGGCTGGCCAAGCTCGAGCGTGAGCTGCGCTCGAACGATCGGGACGTTGCCAAGAGGGCCGCACAGCAGCAGCCGATCCTGGAACAGGCACGCGACCTGCTGAGTGACGGCCGGCCCGCCCGGCTCATGGAGCTCTCAGCCGACCAGGAAAAACTGATAGCCGATCTGCACCTGATAACCCGGAAGAAGCAGCTCTACGTCTGCAATGTCGACGAAGCGTCGATAAAGGCGGGGAGCCCCTACGTTGCCGGGGTGGAAAAGATTGCGGCCGCCGAGGGTGCGGGCGTGGTAACGATCTGCGGCCAGCTCGAGTCCGAGATCGCCGGGCTCGAAACCGATGAGGAAAAGCAGATGTTTCTCTCCGAAGCGGGGCTGGACGAGTCGGGACTTTCACGGCTCATTCACGAGAGCTACCGGCTGCTTGGCCTGCGCACCTTCTTCACGGCAGGGCCGATGGAGGTGCGCGCATGGACCATCACCGCAGGCGACAAGGCGCCGCAGGCGGCCGGCGTCATCCATAGCGATTTCGAGCGCGGGTTCATCCGCGCGGAAACATACCATTGCACCGATCTTTTCGCCGCAGGAAGCGAGCAGAAGGTGCGCGAAGCGGGAAAGCTGCGCCAGGAAGGGAAGGAATACGTGGTAGAGGACGGCGATATCATGCACTTCAAGTTCAATGTCTGACCGAGGCGACGGGGCTCTGAAACCCTTCACCCTGCCGGAGGGCCTGCTGCTCGGTACAGCCACGGCCGCCACGCAGATCGAGGGTGGCAATGTAGATCACAGCTGGTCCCGCTGGGCCCGTGACGGGCACACGGTCGATGGTTCGCTCTGCAGTCCGGCGGACGACCACTGGGAACGGGTCGACGAGGATGTCCGGCTTCTCGCCGAGCTTCGTTGCAGCGTCTATCGCATGAGCGTGGAGTGGGCGAGGATCGAGCCTGCGCCGGGGCAGTTCGACGAGGAGGCTCTCCATCACTACCGCGCCGAGATCGAGTCTCTGCGTGCGGCCGGAATCGAGCCGCTGGTTACGCTGCACCATTTCACCGATCCGATCTGGTTCGAGAGCTCCGGAGGCTGGCTCGGTGTCGACTCGCCGGCAATCTTCGGGCGTTTCGTCAGGAAGGTGGTGGAGTCGCTCGGCGACCTCGTCTCGGAATGGGTTGTCATCAACGAGCCCAACGTCTACGCGCTGTACGGACACCTGCTCGGCGAATGGCCCCCGGGACACGGAGCGCTCGGCGAGTATCTTCGCTGTGCACGGAACATGATCCGCGCGCACCGGCGCTGCTACCTGCTGATCCACGAGATCCGGAGCGCGAAGGGGTTCACCGACACCATGGTCGGATCGTCGATCCACTTTCGTGTATTCCATCCTGCCGGCAAAGGACTCCTCGACCGCTTCGCCGCCGGGGCATTCAGCTATTTCTTTCATCATGCCTTTGTGGTAGGGGTTATCCGGGGCCGTTTCACGCTGCCGCTCAAACGGATTGCTGTCCGAGAGCTCCGCTCGCGCGACCGCGCGAGAGCTCGCGGACGGAAACGCTACAGCGACTTCATCGGCGTAAACTACTACTCCCGGGAACTGGTGAAATTCGGTCTCGGCGGCGACCTGCTGGTCGGCACGCGAACCGTGCAGCCGGGGCTCGCACGCAATGATCTTGGATGGGAAGTGTATCCGCAAGGGCTCAAGGAGGTAGCGGCGGGAGTATACCGGAAGTACCAGCTTCCGGTATACATCACCGAGAATGGAACCTGCGATTCGGAGGACCGGTTCCGCCCGCGCTATATCTATGAGCATCTGTCGGCAGTTCGCGAGCTTGTCGATGAGGGTGTAGACGTCAGGCGATACTACCACTGGTCGCTTCTTGACAACTTCGAGTGGGCGGAGGGACTGAGTGCCCGTTTCGGGCTCGTCGAGGTCGATTTCGAGACCCAGAAGCGCCGAATTCGGCCGAGCGGCCGCCTGTTTGCCCGCATCGCTGCCGACCGGGGCATGACGGATTCCTGCCTCGCGGATTTTGCCGAGGAGCTTCGATACCGGGGCGCACGCAATCCGCGACAGGCCGGATGAGCCGGTCCGGCGAATACTCCTCCAGACGTAATTTTCCTACGCCCACTGGCGGAAACCGGAAATTTCCGGCATCATAACGGTATGTGGTTGCCGACGGACCTTCCCGCCCATGCGCAGATCGCATTCGTTTACGGAACCAAACGGGAAAGGTGGAGCGCTTTCAGCGAGCTGCTGTTCGACAGCGTCGAGGCGGGGGTGCCGGTAGTCATGGTCACAGACGGGCGCACCGCGTCCGATCTGGAGGCGGTTCTGAACCAGCTCGGTGTCGCCGGTCGTCCGACTCCGCTTTTCCTGCCTGCGGAGAATCTGGTCGACCGGACGGATTTCGCACCGGTCACGCTCATCCAGGCGCTCGAGCAGGCAGCAGTCTCGGCTTCCGGCGCGAAGTCTGCGGCGGTTCACGCCGTGGTCGACATGGCCCTTTTCGTCAGTGCCTTTCACCGCACCGAGCGACTCGTCGAGCTGCACGCCCTCCTGCGTGCGTTCGCCCTCGCCCGATCGGGCCTGCTCCTTCAGGCCTACTTCTACGACTTCCTGCCTGACGATTTCTCTTTTGACTACCTCTCGGAGGGGGCCCTTCTCCTGCTCTCGGATTCGATCCGCAGATCCGTCTTCCCGGAGCTTGCAGCCGACGGTGATCGCGACCACGGCTCGTCGGTCGAGGTCGCCATGGAGCAACTGGCGCTCCGTAGTATTCACGGCCTTCGGACCATGCTGGTGCCCCGTACCGGATCTCCCGCCGCCGGAGGTGCCTCCGGGAGGCCCGACACGCTTCAACCTCGGTTCTTTCATCAGTCGCTCGAGGGAGTGCTGCTGCTGGACAGCTCCTTCCTGGTCTATTATGCGAGCCCGCAGGTGCGCCGGCTTTTCGGGGATGAGGGCACCGACTATCGGGGAACGAGCATTGCCGACCTCCTACCGGAGGAGGCGGTGCACCTTCTGACCTCCGAAGTGTCGGTGCTGATGCTTCGCTCCGGCCCGGCACGGCCGGCACGGCCCTACGTTTCGCATCTCGATCTCGCCCTCGCCGATGAAACCGGCGAGCGTCGTCTCTACCACTGGGCGGTGCGCTCGATCGGCACCGAGTCGGTGACCTGGGGATTTCTCTGCAGCCTTCGGGCGGAGGAGTTTCAGGGACCGATCGCCGGAGGTCTGCATCGCTCTTTCGCGTCGAAGCCGACATACGGAGCCGATGGACCGCGCAGCGCGCACGCTTCCCCAGGCAGAGCCGCCCGGCCCTCCTCACTCCGCTCGGAGAGCCGCGCCGACCAGCGGGCAATTTCCTTCGCGCCGGGCAACGGGGTTACGCGCCGCGAGTACCAGATCATCGGGCTCCTGATGAACGGGATGCAGAACAAGGAGATCGCCGAAGAGCTCGGCCTCGCTCACGTGACGGTGAAAAAACACCTCAGCAACATCTACCACAAGCTCAATATCAAGAACCGTTTCGAGCTGCTGAGAATAACGCGGTGGTCGTAGCGATGCAGGTACTGGTGGTCGAAGACGAGTTCATCATTGGAGAGCACATCTGCGCCCAGCTCGTCGATCTGGGCTATCAGGCGCGCGGCCCTCTTCCCTCCGGGGAGGAGGCGGTGGAGCTTTGCCGCCGGGAGCCGCCCGATATGGTTCTGATGGACATCCGGCTCGGCGGCAGTCTCGACGGCGTCGACGCAGCGCGCGTGATCAGTCTCGATCTGCATATTCCCGTCATCTATCTGACGGCCTACAGCGACGACGAGACTCTCGAGCGGGCCAAAGCCACCCACCCGCACGGCTATCTGCTGAAGCCCTCCACCGACGGTCACCTTCGCGCTACGCTGGAGGTTGCCTACAGCAGCTTTCTGGTCGAGCGTGGAATTCGCGAAAGCGAGGCGCGGTACCGGACCGCGGTCGAAGGGCTTCCCGACGGTGTCTGGGTGGTGGACAGGCATGGAACCATCGTTCTGGCGAATGAGGCGCTGGGGCGGATGCTCAACCGGAAGCAGACAGAGCTGCACGGGCGGGCGCTCGATGAGTTCCTGGCCGAGGAGAGCCGGGAAGTTTACCGGGAGCGTCTGGAGCGCGGGCACGACGGCGATTCGTTCGAGCTGACCCTCGCACCGCAGCCGGAGGAGGGCGAGGCGGCTCGCGCCACCACGGTGCTCGTGTCGTTCAGGTCGGTAGGGGAAAAGGCGATGCCTCCGGGCGGTTTCTGCGGCGTCTGCGTCGACATATCCCGTCTGCGGGAAGACCACGCCCGCCTCTCGGCGGCCGAACAGACCTTCTCGCAGGTGTTCCAGGCCATCCCCGATGCTTCGATCGTGGTGCGGTCCGACGAACGCACGGTGATCGACGCGAACGAGGCCTTTCTCTCCATGACCGGCTACACGCGGGACGATGTGGTCGGGCACAACCTGATGATGCTGGCAAACTGGAACGATTTGAACGACCTCAATTCCTTTCTTGCGCTGCTGGAGTCCGATAGTGGTGTGGCCGAAGCCTCCGCGGTGCGCTGCAAGAACCACGGTATTCTGCCGGTAAAGTGCCTGGTCCGCAATCTCGATTCGGGCAGTGAAGCGCACCGGCTCCTGGTTATGAGACGTCTCGAGGAATAGAATCTGCCTTCTTTCCGGGAAAGATCATCTCCTCGACATAGGCCTCCTGAAAGGCCGCAGAGGAGGAGAGTTCCAGGTAGCGGGCCTTGCGGCTGATGTCGGCCAGGGCGGTCCAGTGCGTCCGCGAGATCAGCCCCATCACCGCACCCTTTCCTGCGCCGTTGCCGATTACCTCGGTCTTTCCAACCAGCTCCCGTGGAATCAGACCGATCGCCGCGGCGCTCTCCTTCCGCAGATAGCTGCCGAAACCTCCTGCGACATAGAGCGTCCGGATCTGCGACGCGGTAACGCCCTCGTGGGCCATGAGCGTCCGTATCCCGGCGGCGATTGCCGCCTTTGCGAGCTGAATCTCACGGACGTCCTTCTGGGTGAGGACGATCTGATCGGCCACCACGAAGGCCGGCTGCCCGTCGAGCGTCACGATCCGTTCCAGAAGCGCCGCCGGTATTCCCGCCGCAGGCGACCCGGCAAGCTCACTTCGCTCCGCGAAGCGTCCGGTTTCGTCGACTATCCCCGCCTCGAGAAGGATCGCGAGGATGTCTGCGACACCGGAGCCGCAGAGCCCGGCCGGCGGCTCGTCCGCGATGGTGGTGAGCTCAAGCCCCACATCGCCCAACACAACAGCGTTCACGGCGCCACCGACGCCGCCTATTCCGCAGCGCAGCTGGGCTCCCTCGAAAGCGGGACCCGCGGCAGTCGAGCAGCAGACGAGCGAGTCGCTGTTGCCGAGCACGATCTCCCCGTTGGTACCGATGTCGATGAGACAGCAAAGCTGCTTTCCGCCGGTCATGCCGCTTGCAAGGACTGCTGCGGTGATATCGGCCCCTACGTAGCCGGAAATACCCGGAATGGTGATGGCGGTCGCACGGGCGTTTCCGCCGAGGCCGAGTTCGGCAGCAGGAAGCTCTTTGGACCGGAGGAATGCCGGGGTGAACGGCGCGGCCGCAATATGCGTCGGCGGCACACCGAGCAGCAGGTGCAGCATGGTGGTATTCCCGGCGAACAGAAAGCCGTAGACCCGGTCGCCGGCCACTCCGGCGGAGGCGCACGCGCTGTCGAGGAGCCCGGCGACGGCGGCAGTGACCCGTGCTCCGAGCAGTGCAAGACCCTCGCGCGAAGACGAAGCAAGATCGATGCGGCTTATGACGTCCGCGCCGAAGGCGCCCTGCGGGTTCAGCATCGAGGCGACCGAAACGATTCTGCCCGCGCCGAGATCCACCAGGTAGAGCACCAGCGTAGTGGTTCCGATGTCCACCGCGGCACCGTAGATGGATTCCTCGAGCTCTCCCTGCACCAGGTCACAGACGCCCGCAGGCGTCTCGACCAGGGTCACCCCAAAATCAGAAGCGCGGAGCCTGTCCGGGAGCAGGCGCAGAAGCGTCGGCGGGAGCGGAATCGAAAGCCGGTCCTCGTCGCTGCGCTGGTCTTCGATCGACGGCTGCGGGAGCCGGATGAAGCGCGATCTGACAAGAGGGTCGACAGCGGCATCGACGCCCGGCGGCACCTTGATATCGGGCAGGTTGCTCCGGGTTTGAACGGTGGCACGGTTTCCCGGGAGCGTGATTTCCATCCCGTCCGACAGCCCGACCCTGCAGGCAAGCCTGATGCCGGCACCGAGATCGTCGCCGGAGAGAATCCGCCGCTCTTCGGGCGAAGGTTCCGAGGGAGAACCTTCGACGATTCGCACCCGGCATTTCCCGCAGCGCCCCTTTCCTCCGCAGGGAGCGGTGAGCGCCAGCGCAGGCTCGCGATTGATGACGTCGAGCAGCGGCTCATCCCTCTCTCCGTTCAGCTCGATTCGGCCTCCCTTCGAGAGCACCGCGAGGGTGATGCGCTTCATGCGTCGGAATCCGCCTTTCGCACTATTGTTTCGTCGAACGAAGGTTCGACTGTCTCCCCGGGACCGAGGACGAGGAACCGTTCGTCCCAGTCGCCTTCGATGAGCGCCCGAAGGAGCTCGCTTCTGCCTTCGAGCTCGTCGTACTGCCACCGAAGGAACGCCGCCGCTTCGCGTGTCTCCTTCACCGCCTCTCCGGACTCGATTTCCGGCCAATGAACGAAAACCGCCCGGTCGTAGGCCCTGATCCACTCCTGCTCCATCGCCATGAGGTATTCGGCATTTTCCGCTCCGAACTTTTCGGTGTACTCGCGCAGGCACGAGGCATAGCGGCGCTCACCGGGCATCGGGACCGATTCGTTCCAGCCGCAGGTGTACCAGTAGGTACCCGGGTGCCTGTCGAAATAATCCCGGTAACGCTCACGCGAGCCGAGCAGAAGCGTTATGCAGTCGTGCGCGCGAGGCACGACCAGGCGATACCGCGGTGAACGCAGGCCGGCTGTGGCGCGGCTGCAAAGGCCGTAGGCGAGCACCACCGCGTCGAAGTTCCCGTCGATTCTTGCGATTTCCGATTCGAGCTCTTTTCGCAGCAGCTCCGGCTGGTCGTGAAAGCTCTGCCTGAGATAGGTTATGTCGACGACGTTCTTTGAGGACGACGCGACAAGGGTGAGCTCCCGTAACAGCACCCTGCAGGCAAGGACCTTGATACGCACGATACTCCATCATGCCAGCAATTGCGCGGTTGGTGAATCAGGTGATTACCGGCGAATGTGCGCGGAGGAGAGTCCGAGGCGGCTGTGGTCGCTCGCGAAGATGGCAAAGCGGTCGGCCGAAAGCGCCGGGCTGTAGAAGTACCCCTGTGCGACCTGGCATCCGCGGTCCCTGAGGTAGTCCATCTGTGCGGGCGTTTCCACACCTTCGGCGACCACCTCCAGAGAAAGCCCGCGGGCGAGAGCAATAATCGCCTCCACGATGGAGAGATCAGTCGGATGCCCCTCTTCGGAATCATCGGAGATTCCGACCACGAAGGAGCGGTCGATCTTGAGACGGTCGATCGGCATCCGGCGAAGATAGTTCAGGGAGGAGTAGCCCGTTCCGAAGTCGTCGACCGCGACCGTCATGCCCAGCGCCTTCAGCTCATTCAGAATACGGATCGACTCGTCGATATTGAGCATCACCGCGCTTTCGGTTATTTCGATCTCGACAAGCCTCGGATCGACGCCGTACTCACGGACGATCGATTCGATCCTGCGCACCAGGCCCTGGCGCGCAAGCTGGATTGCCGAGATGTTGACCGCCACCCGCACCCGGCTCAGCACGGGGTCTTCCTGCCAGTCGGCCAGCTGCCGGCAGGTCTCGCGGAGGACCCACTCGCCAACCGGCACGATCAGGCCGGTCTCCTCGGCAATCGGGATGAACTCGCTCGGCGGAATCAGTCCGCGGCGTGAGCTCGTCCATCGGAGCAGCGCCTCCGCGCCGACCAGCGTGCCCTTCGCCATGTCCATCTGCGGCTGGTACTGCAGAAAGAACTCATTTCGTCTGACGGCGTTCCGCAGCCCGTTTTCCACCTTCATACGCTCTATCGCGCGCGTGTTGAGCCCCCGGGAGTAGACCGTGAAGCGAGGACCTCCGACGCCGTCCACCTCATTTAGGGCCGCCTCGGCATTGCGCAGGAGCATCTCGGCAGTCGTACCATGGTCCGGGAAGATGCTTATTCCGATCCGGGCGGTGACGTGGATTTCGTAGTCGTTGAGATAGTAGGGCTTGTTGAGGTACACGAGCGCGGTCTCAGCGACCAGCCGGAGCTGAGCTTCGTCGTCGATCGATTCGAGCAGAACGACGAACTCGTCGCCTCCGAAGTGCGATATGGTGTCGGTGTGCGCGAATATCTCCCGGAAACGGTCCGCAACCTTGCGAAGCAGGTTGTCTCCGGTGCTCTGGCCAAAGGTCTTGTTGATGGTCTTGAAACGGTCGAGGTTCACAAACAGCACCGCCAGCCTGCGGCCGGTCTCGTGTGCGGAGGCGAGCGCGGTGGAAAATCTCTCCTGAAAACTGATGCGGTTTGGAAGCTCGGTGAGCGGGTCGAAATAGGCAAGACGCTTGGTCCGCTCCTCCCATTGCCTTTTTTCGGTGATGTCTTCCAGGCTGAACACGTAGTGGGTGACGACGTCGTGATCATCTCTGACGGCGGTCACGGCGAGCAGCTGAGCGTAGGTGCTGCGGTTCTTGCGTACCCCCCACATCTCCCCGTGCCACGAGCTTTCACTCCGGAGCGACTCCCAGAGGCGCGAGTAGAAGCCGGGCGGATTGAATCCGTTGTCGAGGAAATCGGTGGTACCGCCGATGAGGTCTTCAGGCTCGTAACCGGTGATCGTCGAGGCCGCGCGGTTTACCGAGAGCACCTTCCCGCCGGCGTCGGTGACCAGGATTCCCTCGCGGGTGTTGTCGAAGATGCGGTCGAAAAGCCGGTGCATCTGCGCGGCCTGCCGCTGCTCGGTGAGGTCGGCCGTGACGGTGACGAAGACCGGAGGATTCTCCGCCGCCATGTACTGCATGCGGGTCTCGACCGGATAGGTCGTGCCGTTGAGTCGTCTGTGCTCGTGCTCGAAGATAACGACGCTTCGCTCGCCGGAGAGAAGCGGCGCAACGAGGCGGTCAAAACCGGCTCGGTCTATTCCGACGTCGATGTCGAGCGGCCTCAGTTTGAGCAGCTCGGACTCGCTGTAGCCGAGATTAGCCTGGGCCGCGCCGTTCACCCCCACGAATTCGAGGGTATCCGCACGAAAGACGTAGATCTCGCTCCTGCTCTGCTCGAAGATGCGCCCGAATCGGTTGAGCATCTCCTCGCGTTGCCGCGAGCCGGTTGTGTCGGTAAGGGTGGATACGTGGAAGATGCCGCCTCCGGGGCGCGCTATTCTGCTTCCACTCACGAGCGCGACAAGCCGGCTGCCGTCCTTTCGCACTACGACCGATTCGAGCGGGGCGACCCGGCTGGCCCGGAAGCTGTGGTAATCCGCGAGAACTTCGGCCCTCTTCTCCTCCGGGATGACAAGATCGATTCGTTTTCCGAGGAGCTCTTCCGGCGAATAGCCGAGCATGCGGCAGTACGCCTCGTTGACGCGGAGATAGCAGCCCTCCTCGTCGGTGATGCAGATACCAACGTCCACGATGTTGAAAACAGATGCGATCAGTTCGCTGTTCCCATTTTCCTGGGGTGTCCGCTGGTAGTCCATGATGTTCGGTAGTATAATAAACTGAGAAAAGAGAAAAATCTACCCCAAAACTCCAAAAAGTAAAAAAAGTTTTCTATGATGGGGAGGAAGGAGTTCAGCATGACCACAATTTCGCTGCCTCTGCCGGCGAAGCAGAAGCTGCGGAGCGAGTATTCAGAACGCGTGGACGTCTACGAGAAGGTCTTGTACGAGTTCCAGCGGCGTCTGAAACAGACGCTGCATCGAATAGGTATTCCCGCGACCATAAAGTACCGCGTCAAAGGGTTCGACAGTCTGTACGAGAAGGTACTTCGCAAGCTCAAACTAACCGGCCAGCACGACGGGGTGGTCCAGCTCACCGATTTTCTCGGCATACGGATAGTCTGCGCCTTCATCGAGGACCTGAACAAGGCCGAGGAGCAGATCCGACAGTCGCTGGAGGTGATGGAGGTAGAACGAAAAGGGTCCAATTTCACGGTAAAGGAGTTCGGCTACGAATCGACCCATTACCTGGTCCGGGTTCCCGACGATATCGTCGACAGCTTCCACGTCGACGCCGACGTTGTATGTGAGATTCAGCTTCGCACGATTCTCCAGGACGCCTGGGCCGAGGTGGAGCACGAGCTTGTCTACAAGGCGGAGTTCACCCCCTTCGATGAGCCGCTGCGGCGCAAGCTGGCGGCGCTGAACGCAAACCTCTCGCTTTCGGACATCATTTTCCAGGAGATCCGCGATTATCAACGGCAGCTCCACCACGAGCTGCGCAAGCGTCGCGATCTGTTCTGGCAGAAACTGGCCGAGGTAACCGGAGACAGCGCGCCGCCCGCCTCCTCGGATGATGGGATCTCCTCCGATTCCGAGTTCATGCAGGTGGCAGACGAGCGGAACGGCGTGCCCGTCGACGATGAGTCCGGGGGGGCCGATCTCGATGACGAGGACGAAAGCGGCAACTTCGTCCGCTCCCTCATGATGGGGTCGGAAACCATCGACAACATGCTGCTGCGTGCACTTGCCGCGCACAATCAGAACCGGCTCGATCTGGCGATCAAGATCTACACCGAGATCCTCGCCTACAATCCGAAGGAATACATACAGGCCATCATCCACGTACACCGTGGAATGGCATATTTCACCCGCAGCGAATACCTTATGGCCATAGACGACTTCAGCCGGGCAATCGAGCTCGACGCACGCAATCCCAAAGCCTATTACTACCGAGGGGTCGTTCATCGCGTCCTCAGCCACTATTCGCAGTCGCTCGAGGACCTCAACGCCTGCCTGGAACTCGATCCCTATCAGTTTGATCCGCTCTATACGCGGGGACAGGTCTATTTTCAGCTTGGAGATTTCGGCGGCGCGCTGCAGGACATTGACCGCGCGTTGAGCATTCAGCCCGAAGCCAGCCAGTGCAGAAAGTTCCGGGACATCATCACCCGGAAGATCGATCACAAGTGAGGTATATGTGTCATGAGCAGCTTGTCCACGCCGGAACGGTTTTTTGCAAGCGACAACGCATCTCCGGTTCATCCCGACATCATCTCCGCCCTCCTTGCGGCGAACAGCGGGCACGCGCTCTCGTACGGGGACGATGACGTAACGCGCAGCGCCGAAGAGGCATTCCGCAACCTGCTTGGCCCCTCCGCGCAGCCCTTCTTCGTCTACAATGGGACTGCTGCCAACGTGCTCGGCCTCGAGTCGGTCCTGCGCCCCTACAACGCCATCATCTGCGCGACGGTCGCGCATATCAACGAGGATGAGTGCGGGGCGCCGGAACGCCACGTCGGCGCAAAGCTTCTCACCGTTCGTACGCCCGACGGCCGGCTGACCGTTCCGCTCATCGAGCATTTTCTCGAAGACGTCGGAAACGAGCACCGCTCGCAGCCGGGCGCCGTTTCGATAACCCAGGCAACCGAAGTCGGGACAGTCTACACGCCCCATCAGGTGAAGGAACTTGCGGACTTCTGTCATACGCACGGCATGTACCTGCACATGGATGGCGCGCGTCTCGCGAATGCAGCCGTCAGCCTTGGAACCGAGATTCGAAGCTTCACGGTCGACGCAGGTGTCGACATCCTCTCCTTCGGAGGCACCAAGAACGGCCTCATGTTCGGGGAGGCGGTAGTGTTCTTTCGACCCGAGCCCGCCGAGCAGTTCCGGTACATTCGCAAACAGGGAATGCAGCTTGCAAGCAAGATGAGGTACATTGCCTGTCAGTTCGATGCCTACCTTCGCGGCGGGATCTGGCGCGCAAATGCCGAGCATTCAAACAGAATGGCACGAATGCTCGCAGATTCAGTCGAGGGAATCGAGGGCGTTTCGCTCGCCTATCCGGTGGAGTCCAACGGAGTGTTCGCGCGTATTCCGACGCGGATAGCAGAGCCGCTTCGAGAGCTCCATCCGTTCTACGATTGGGAGAAGGAACCGTCCGCACAGAGAGCGGGCGCACTTGGTGCGGGCCCACCGGGCGCGGACGCACAAGGAGCCGGCAGCCAAGATTCAGGCGGCGGCGAGGACGCCACCGTGGCGCGCTGGATGGCCTCGTTCGATACTACCGAAGAGGATGTCGAGCGCTTCGTAGCGGATTTGAAGCGCCTGCTGGCGGCGACCCCCGTGCAGGCGTAGACGTTCAGTCCGGGAACTTCTCGGGCGGGCGACGTTCGGGTATCTGGCTCGGCATTTTCCCCGATGCCGCAAACTCTCTGGTCAGGAAAAGACCACAGAAACAGTGACCGTACTCCTTCTGGTCGGGGAGGTTGTAGTCGCAGGGACACGCAATGTCCCCGTCCTTCTCCCTGTCGCCCCATGAGTCGCGGCAGGGACACTGATAAAAGCCGTACCGGTTGAAATTGACGGTCAGCCCTTCGACCAGGCTGTCGAGAAACGCCCCGTCCTGGTTGAGAGACCAGCCGTTGTGCATTGCCACCATGTGAACGAACTTCTCGGTATCTGCGATCGACTTCGTCGGTTTGTCGGGCATGCCGGTGGAGCTCCTAGTCTTCGATGCCGAGGGCCTTCCGGTATTCCTCTTCGCGAAATCCGGAAATAGCCTGCTCGTCCCGAACCGTAAGCACCGGAAACACCGGCAGATTCTTGTATTTCTGCTTGAGGTCTGCCTTGATTTCCCGCTTTTTGTCGACGTCGATCTTGTCCAGGTAGATGTACTGGAACTGGATCTTCTGCGACTTGAGGAACTCTATTGCGCGCTTGCAGAACCCGCATGTCGAGAGTGCGTACAGCTTCAGGTTGAGATCGCCCTGCGATCCATCTTCCCGAACGAATTCCACCGCTTCCTGCATGTCAATAAGATAACAGGCGAGGGAACGAATGACCAGAGATGCGTGCCTACAGCTCGCGCAGCTTGTCTATGCGCGCCTCGACCGTCTTGAGCTTCTCCCGGAGGCTGTCGATGGTGCGTTCCAGCCGCTGCTTCTCCGAGAACAGGAGCTCGATAGGCTCCCTCTCGGTTTCCGGGCGCCGCTTCACCGCTGCCTTGACCATATCCGCACTCTGCCCGTTCTGGAATGCTTCCACGGCAATCTTTCGCTGTTCGGGATTGCGGATGTTGGCAACCGTCCTCATGTTTTCGAAGCCGATTGCAGGCGTAACGTCCAGCGAATGGATGCGCATCAGCGTTGTCACCGAGGTGCGGTCAAGGCATAGCGCGCGCTCCACATAGTCCTCGAAACGTGCGTTGTGCTCACGGCACAGCTCCTCCGCCTTCACGAGCAGCCCGCCGAGATCCTTCACCAGCTGCCCGTTCGGCACCAGATACTCCTCTTTGATCCGCCGGGTCAGGCGAACGAAATCCGGGTGCTCGGCGAAGATGCTGCGGTACACTCCAGCCTCTTCGGCCTTTACCAGAAGCTCGTGCAGTATCCTGCGGTACTCCGTGGTATGAGCGCGCGAAGAGATCGGCACCGTGGCGCGCGTGAAGTGGATGTGGTGCGCGTACTCGTGTATCGCGGTGTACATGAGTGCGTTGTCGTCGCGGAAGTTCCGATTGTGGATGATGATCTCCCGCCGCTCCGGATAGTAGAGCCCGTTGACCCTCTTGCTCTGTTTGCCGGAGAAGATCACCGAAAAATCATCGTCGACCGGCTCTACGGAGAGCAGCCGGCTCTTGACCTGGTCCTGGTTCACTGCTGTGCCTCAATGGGGTAGGGGTGCGATTGTGCTTCAGGATATTATAGATGTTCGGGCACATTTTTCAAGTTTTCCGAAGTATCAAGAAGCCTGTTGATACCAGGGATCCAGATCAGCGAGCGCATACGCAGGGACTCGAATCGAGGTTCCCCGCTGCCCGACCTTCCATCTTACAGGCGGCGTGATCACCTTCGCTGTCCACACCCGGCGAACCGACTCAGGAATCTCCCTGGTCATGACCCGTATCCTTC
>CAZNYW010000017.1:0-66635 GCA_964577375.1 uncultured Spirochaetales bacterium
CACCAGCAACAGCTTGCGGGCGGGCCGGTTAGCGTGTAGAATTGAACTATAGGGCTATACTTTCGATTTCGGTCTGCGGGTGAGGGGGGAATACTCTGCCCGGGACTGCTGGTGGGGAAACGAGCCTTGATTTCCATCTATACCGTTGGAGAAATCTGCAAGAAATGCTACTCGTGCGTGAGGGTCTGCCCGACCAAAGCGATAGAAGTGCACGAAGGGCAGGCCAACATCGTCGAGGAGAAGTGCATTTCCTGCGGCCACTGCGTGCCGCGCTGTTCGCAGAACGCCAAGCGAGTTCGTTCAGCGGTCGCTGACGTGCAGCGCCTTATTGCAGATGCGGGCAATCGTCCGGTCCGGGCGGTGGTTGCTCCGTCGTTTCCGGCCGCGTTCCTTGACGCGGAACCGGAACGTCTCGTTGGCTCGCTCTTCGACCTCGGGTTCACCGGAGTGCACGAAGTAGCTTTCGGCGCGGATCTGGTCTCCTACGCCTATCACCGTCTCTACACTTCACCCGAGCGACAGCAGCAGTTTCTCATAAGCTCGCCCTGTCCTGCGGTGGTTGCCTTCGTCGAGAAGGTGCACCCGGAGCTGGTGCCCTACCTCGCGCCGGTCATGTCGCCGATGGAGGCGATTGCCTCCGTGATACGGCAACGGATCGACCCGGCGGCCGCAATCGTCTTCATCGGCCCGTGCGTCGGCAAGAAGGACGAGGCCCGCAGGCTGAATCTGGTCGACGAAGTCCTGACCTACCAGGAGCTCGAAGAGCTGCTCGCGGCGGGCGGGGTCGACTACCGGCAGAGTGCTCCTCGCGATTTCGACCCGCCCCACGCGAATCTCGGCAAGATCTACCCGGTGACTGGCGGGCTGCTGAAGGCCGCCGCAATCGACGCCGACATTCTCGAGAGCCCGGTCGTCGTGGTCGAAGGGAGCTCACGCGTAACCGACATCCTCGAGGTATTGAGCGGGCGGGTCAAAAAGAACGAGCTGATATCCAACACCATGTTCGACCTTCTGTTCTGCGAGGGCTGCATTGCCGGCCCGATGATGCCGAACGATCTCACCTTCTACGAACGCAAAAAGTACATCATCGATTACATGAAGAAGCGGCCACTCGTCGATGACATGGACGAGTGGGTGCGCCTGCACAACGAGTATCTTTCCATCGACCTCGGCAAGAAATTCTGTCCGGCGATTCCTCAGGAAGTCGAGGTGCCGGAGTCGGAAATCAAGCGGATACTCGCGCTTACCGGGAAGCTGAAGCCGGAGGATGAGCTGAACTGCCGGGCGTGCGGTTATTCCTCCTGCAGGGACAAGGCTGTAGCGGTCTACCGCGGCATCGCGGAAGTCGAGATGTGTCTGCCCTACCTGATTTCGAAGCTTGAGGTGACGATCACGGATCTGAAGGACAACCAGCTCAAGCTCATTCAAGCAGAGAAGCTCGCGTCGATGGGGCAGATGGCTGCAGGCATTGCGCACGAGATCAACAATCCGCTCGGCGTGGTACTGATGTACGCGCATCTCCTGAAGGATGCGGTCGACCTGCACGAGGAAAGCTCTTCCGACGTCTCGCGCATCATTCACGAAGCGGAGCGGGCGCGGCAGATCGTTCGCGGGATCCTCAACTTCGCGCGCAAGGAGCAGCTCGTGCGCGAACCGACCAACATCAACGCCCTGCTGAGGCGGTCGGCCGAATCCTTCGGTGCGCGGGCGGCGGAGATCGACTTCCGTTTCGAGCTCGACGACGATCTCGCGCAGCACGCGGTGGATCCCGATCAGCTTCGGCAGGTGTTCGACAACATCATTTCGAACGCGGTCGAAGCAACCTCGGGCCGCGGACTCATCGAGATTCGAAGTGAAGAGAGCGTCGGCGGCTTTCACGTCGTGATCGGCGATTCCGGTCCCGGTATCGCCGCCGATGTACTGCCGAAACTGTTCACTCCGTTTTACACCACGAAACCTCCCGGAAAGGGGACGGGCCTGGGGCTCGCGGTGTGTTATGGAATCGTGAAAATGCACGGAGGGACGATTCAGGCAGGCAACAGGCCGGAGGGAGGCGCGTCCTTCGACATCTTCATCAAGGATCCGGAAAAAGCGACACCGGATGACCGGCCGTCTTCCACGACGAAAACTGCGGTTTCGGGGTAACGCTTCCATGTCGGGATAGTGCGGGTGACGATGCAGAGCGATCCGGTGAAACCCGATTCAGAAACAATGTCAGTCCTCGTGGTTGACGACGAAGATGGCATGCGCGAAGGAATGCGCAGAATCCTCGGACGAGTCGGCTACCACGTCGCCGTTGCCGACGGCGGGGTCGAGGCGATCCGGATGATCGATTCCGGACAGTACGACCTTGCTCTCATCGATCTGCGGATGCCGGAGATCGACGGATTTGCAGTCACCGACTACATTGCTCGTCGGCCCGGCAACAAAACAATCGTGGTCATTGTATCCGCTCTTGCGACGGTCGAGGCCGCCGTCGAAACGACGAGGAAAGGGGCCTTCGATTTCCTGGTGAAACCGTTTGCACCGGCGGATCTGCTTTCGGTTGTCGAACGGGCAGGGCGTCAGTGTCGCCTTCTCCAGGAGCATGAAAAGTACCTGGTCGAGCTCGACGGGGAGAGAAGCCTGTCGCGCTCACTCATCAACTCCATGCGAGAGGGCGTGATCGTGTTCAACCTGCGTCAGGAGGTGGTTCTTCTCAACCCGCGGGCTGAGTTCTACCTCGGCACGCGATATCGGTCCGGCATGACCTCCGGCGACCTCGGTTTCGATCCAGGGTTTCCCGACATGGTTCGCGGCGTCCTTTCCGGTGACTCCGGCGAAAAGCTGCTCGATCAGGAGATCGGGGAGCAGCGCGTTCGGACACGGATTACTCCCTACGTCCGCGGCCAGGAGGTCGGCGGCGCCATTGTTCTTCTTCACGATTTTACCGAGGAATGGCGCGCCGAGCAGGACAAGAACCGGTTTGTATCGATGGTGGCCCACGAGCTGCGCGGTCCGCTTGCGGCGATTCTGAACTACCTCAACCTGATCCTCGATCACTCGGTCGACGACGAACCGGAACGGGTTCGCGAGCTTCTCGAGCGCAGCAGGAAGCGCGGAGAGGCGCTTCTCGAGCTCGTCGGCGACCTTCTGTTTCTGAACAAACGCAATGCAGGCAAAGCAGAAAAGTCACTCGAAATACTCGATCTTTCGGAAGTGCTCACGGATGAGGTTGCGTTTGTCGAAGGCCACGCCCAGCGGGCAAACGTTACTGTACGATACGCGGCTCAGGAGGAAAGCTTTCCGTTCCTCGCAGACCGCGGCGATCTGGATCGCATATTCCTCAACCTGATGTTCAACGGCATAAAGTACAACCGGCCGGGCGGTTCGCTTTCGATAACGATCCGGCGGACCGACGACGGACACTGGTTCGAAGTATCGTTCCGTGACACGGGAATCGGAATGACCGACGAAGAGATGAAAAATCTCTTCCAGGATTTCTTTCGCGTGCTCAACAGCAAGACAAAATCGATACCCGGAACCGGCCTCGGGCTGTCGACCGCAAAGAGAGTACTCTCCGAATACAACGGGCGGATCACCGTCGAGTCAAAACCCGATGAGGGCTCGACCTTCACGGTGCTGCTGCCGACGAGGGATTCTCTCAATGGCTGATCGGGGAGAGAATCCGGGTTCGCCGCAGAGCGAGTTCATGCGGCTTCTTTCTCACCAGATGAAGGCTCCTGTGCACGCGGTCCAGGCGCTGCTCCAGTCCATCTTCGACGCTCACAGTCAGGAGGTCCCTGCGTCGGTGAAGGATGCTCTCGAGCGCGCAATCTCCCGTGCCGGGGAAGCGGGTCGTATCGTCGACGACCTGCTCGAGTATCAGTCCTACGAGAGCGGCAGGAAGAAGGATCACCGGGATTTTGATGTCGTCGGTCTGGTGTCCGACCTTGGTCTCCGGTTTTCTCTCGGCGCGGCAGCGAAGGAGGTTAGCATCGATGTCGCGCTTCCCGAGAACCTGGCGGTCTTCGTTACCGGCGTGAGAACGGGAGTCGAGCACGCAATTCGGAACCTCATCGACAATGCCGTCAAGTATTCACCGCCTCTCGGCCGGGTGGAGATCGCGGTCGTGCTCGACGAATCGGAAAAGCGTGTACGAATCTCAGTGAGCGATGCCGGCGCCGGAATCCCGAAGACGGAGATCGAGCAGCTGTTCACGCCGTTCTTCCGCTCGAAGTCGCACGTGGCGAACACAGGCGGGACAGGCCTCGGCCTTGCGCTGACGGCGAGAATTGTCGAGGCGCACAACGGAACGGTCCAGGTATCGTCGGAGGAGGGGAAGGGGACTACCTTCACGGTCACGCTTCCGGCTGAAAGGATAGAGCGGCTGCCTGACCGCCGTGTGCGTCGACGCAGAGTGGTCATCGTCGGCGGGGTGACATCCGGACCGAAGGCCGCGTCGAGGCTTCGTCGCCTTTCCGAAGATCTCGATATCACGATCGTGGAGCGCAACGAATTCCTTTCCTATTCGGGCTGCCAGCTTCCCTTCTTCATCCGCGATTCGATCGCGCACGATAGACTCCCTTCTCAGGCCGAGCGTCCTGCAGTCTCCTCTCACGGGACTCGTACCGCGCACTTCTTTGATGCCATGAAGAACATCACAGTGCTGAATCTAACCTCTGCCGATGAGATCGACCGTAAATCGAAAAGCCTTCGTGTGAAGCGGAGGAAGGATGGGTCGATTTTCCACGTTCCGTATGACGTTCTGATTCTCGCGACGGGCTCGGTTCCGGTCGTGCCGTCGGTTCCCGGCGGCGCGGAGGACCTCGTGTTCCCGCTGCACAGCCTCGAGGATGCGAAACGCATCACCGAGCGGCTCGGACGTGAGAACGCGCAGGACGTTATCATCGTTGGCGGCGGACTCATCGGCGTGTCGGTCATAGAGGCTTTGGTGGCAACAGGGGCGCGGGTCACGCTGGTCGAGCGTGAATTGAACATCCTCAGCACATATTTCGATCCCGATTTTGCCGGAAAGATCGAGAACGAGCTCACGCGAAAGGGCGTGAAGGTCGCCACCGGTACTGCGATCACGTCGGTGTCACCGGTTGAAGGCGGTGTCGTCGCCCATTCGCCGGACCGTACATTCAGAGGTGATTTCGTCATCCTCAGCAGCGGCATGCGTCCGAACACTGATCTCGCCCGCGCAGCCGGGCTTGCTCTCGGGGAGACCGGGGGAATACAGGTCGACGAAGAGTTGCGCACGAGCGATCCGGACATCTTTGCGGTGGGAGACTGCGCGGAAACGCGTCACCTGCTTACGGGACGCCACGAGTACTGGCCGCTCGGTGCCATTTCGATGAAGATGGGGCACATAGCAGCCGATGTCGTGGCCGGCAAGCGCGCCGTCTACCCCGGGTCGCTCGGCTCGGTTCTTCTCGGCTGCGTAGACCAGCAGTTCGGTCGAACCGGAGTCACCTCCGCGAGTGCGAGGTCGGCCGGGTTCGACCCTGTCTCTTTCGTCCTCGCGGGGCCGGAGAGGCCGGGCTACGCTGCAGCGTCGACCGACATCTTCCTCAAAGTCATTGCCGATCGCCCGACACGGCGCATCATCGGCGTACAGGCTTTCGGCACCGGCGACGTCGGATCGAAGGTCTCCCTCTTTGCCACGGCAATTGCGAACGGGGTGACCACCGAGGGGATGTTTGTGCTCGATCTCGGTCACGCGCCGGAGTTCAACCATCCCATCGACATCGTCCAGGCCGCCTGCATGATGCTGAACAACAAGATGGACGGCCTCATCGAGACGATTTCGGTTTCCGAGTTCGAGCGCGGCCGCGGCGGCCTTACCGCGGCGGCCATCGTCACGCCCGACCTGTCGTTACGGTATCTCATACCGGGGAGCGTCGAGATCACGCCGGAAAATCTGCGAAGGGAACACCTCCCCTTCGGGGAGCAGGAGCAGGTAATGCTCTACAGCCGGACATCAATGGAAGCCTACCAGGCGTATCGGTACCTCGTGCAGCGCGGGTATTCCGGCGTTCGCGTTCTCGAGGGTGGTTCTCTCTTCTGGTCGGAATAGCGCCAGGTGGCAGTGCCGTGCTGGTGTCGCGTCAGATCATTAACTGTTCTCTATTGCATTAGTGCTTGCAAGTCCGCGAATCTTGGTGTACGATAATAATATACGGATAAAATTTTCCGCATATGTCTCACCCCATCCGGCAGCAACAGCCGGATGGAGCAAACCAGTGCCACGGAGGTTGAGACATGGGGAGTCCCATCCAGCGGAGTGCGGAAACAGTCTGCGCTCAGCGCCACAACGACCGAACCCGCCTTATGGACATCGTCAGAGCTCTCCACGCCGAACACGGCTTCATGGACGACGACGCTATCGAGACCGTCGCCGCCCGGCTGGGCGTTCATCGCGTGGAAGTCGAGAGCATGCTGACGTTCTACTCGTTCTTCTCGCGGAAAAAACGGGGAAAACTTGTCATTCGGCTCTGCAACGACGTCATCGACCGGATGAACGGGGCCGACCTGGTTGCCGATGCATTCCGGGAGCAGCTGGGCATCGATTTCGGGGAGACCACCCCCGACGGCAGAATCACGCTCGAGCACACGCCGTGCATCGGGATGAGCGATCAGGCTCCTGCCGCTCTGGTGAACGACGAGGTGGTGACCTATCTTTCGACCGACCGCGTCAAGGAGATCGTAGCGATTCTCCGGCACACGGATGATGCGCACAAACTGGTCCATCGGCTCGGCGACGGGCAGAATGCGCACGATCTCATTCGCTCCATGGTGCACAACAACGTTCGTCGCAGAGGTGAGGTCATATTCGGCTCGCACGAGGCAAACAACACCGGCCTCGCGAAGGCACTCGTGATGAGCCCGGTGGAAGTCATAAACGAAATCAAGACCGCCCGCCTGCGGGGTCGCGGTGGGGCCGGCTTCCCGACGGGCCTCAAGTGGGAGTTCACACGCGGCGCCGAAGGCGAAAAGAAATACGTCATCTGCAACAGCGACGAGGGCGAGCCGGGTACGTTCAAGGATCGAGTGCTTCTTACCGAGTTTCCCGATCGGATACTCGAAGGGATGACGATCGCCGGCTACGCGATAGGGGCGCAGATGGGACTGCTCTACCTTCGCGGTGAGTATGCATACCTGTATCGATACCTGGCAACGGTGCTCGAGGAGAGGCGGTCCAACGGCCTCCTCGGCACGAACATCATGGGAAAGGATTTCTCCTTTGACGTTCGAATCGAGCTGGGGGCGGGAGCCTACATATGTGGCGAGGAGACCGCGCTGATAAGCTCGCTCGAAGGCACTGCCGGCCTGCCCAAGACGAAACCGCCGTTCCCGGCGCAGGAGGGATTTCTCAGCCGACCGACCGCCGTAAACAATGTTGAGACACTCTGCGTCGTTCCCGACATTCTCGACCGCGGCGCCGCCTGGTTCGCCGGGATCGGATCGAAGAACAGCTCCGGAACGAAGCTCCTGAGCGTAGCGGGAGATTGCGCGCGGCCCGGTATCTACGAGTATCCCTTCGGTGTGACCGTCGCCCAGATCCTCAAGGATACCGGGGCCGAGGATACCTACGCGGTACAGGTCGGCGGCGCATCGGGCCAGATGATCAACGAGACGGACTTCCGGCGCTCGATCTCTTACGAGGATCTTGCAACCGGCGGTTCCGTCATGATCTTCGATCGTACCCGTGACATCCTCGACGCGGTGAAGAGCTTCATGGAGTTCTTCGTCGACGAGAACTGCGGATACTGCACGCCGTGCAGGGCGGGAAACCGCCTGATGCTCGCCATCCTCGACCGCATCATCAAGGGCAATGGCGCGCCGGAAGACCTTGACACGTTGAAACGCATCGGCAACTCGGTGAAGATTGCCAGTCGCTGCGGGCTCGGGCAGACCTCGCCCAATCCCATCCTCAGTTCGATCGAAAAATTCGCTCCGGCTTACGAGAAGCTGATGAAGAAGAGCGGGGCGCTGCGGGCCTCTTTCGACATCGAGAGCGCACTGGCAGAGTCGTCGAAGATATCAGGGCGCCGTTCGACGGTCCTGTCCTGAACGAATAGAGGGAGACACGTATGGCGGACACCTTTACGTTCAATATTGACGGCACGGAAGTCACGGGCGCTCCGGGTCAGACCATAATGGAAGCGGCGGACGAGGCGGGCGTCTACATTCCGCGCCTCTGCACGATGAAGGGACTCAAGACCCTCGGAAGCTGCCGGGTTTGTACGGTCCTTGTCGACGGCCGGCCACAGGCCGCCTGCACGCAGCCGGCTGCTGCGGGAATCAACGTCGACAACGATACCGAGAAGCTCAACGCAATTCGACGCGACATCATCGAGTTGCTCTTCGTGGAGGGCAATCACTTCTGCATGTTCTGCGAGAAAAGCGGCAACTGCGAGCTGCAGGCGGCCGCGTATCGGCTCGGGATAGCGGCGCCCGAACTGCCCTATCTCTATCCCAAACGAGAAATCGACGCGACTCACCCGGAGGTTCTGATAGAACGGAACCGGTGCATTCTGTGCGGCCGGTGCGTCACCTCCTCCGAATACGCCGACGGTAAACATGTGTTCGATTTTGTCGGCAGAGGTTCCGATCGCAGGATTGCGGTCGATTCCCGGGGCGACCTCTCTGACACCAGTCTGAAGTCGACCGACAGGGCGGTGGAGGTGTGTCCCGTCGGCGCAATTCTCAAGAAGGGAACGGCGTACGCGACGCCGATCGGACGGCGGACATACGATGCGCAGCCGATCGGGGCCGACATCGAGGAGCGAGGAGGACGAACATGAGCAAACCGAAGGTGGCGACTGCTTCGCTCGCCGGCTGTTTTGGCTGTCACATGTCCCTGCTCGACATAGACGAACGGATACTGCAGCTAATCGACCTGGTTGATTTCGACAAATCGCCCATCGACGACATCAAGGAGTTCACCGGCCGCTGCCAGATCGGCCTTATCGAGGGTGGCTGCACCACCGACGAGAATGTCCGTGTGCTCAAAAGCTTTCGTGAGCACTGCGACATCCTCATCTCGGTCGGGGACTGTGCTACCATGGGCGGTTTGCCTGCGCTTCGCAACACAGTTCCGCTGCGGGAATGTCTGGAAGAGGCCTATTTGAACGGTCCGACGGTCTACAACCCTGAGAAGAAGATACCGGGAGATCCGGAAATCCCGTTGATGCTCGACAGGGTCTATCCCTGTCACGAAGTGGTAAAGATCGATTATTTCCTCCCCGGCTGCCCTCCCTCGGCTGACACGCTGTGGGAAGCGTTGACCGCACTTCTCAGTGATAAACCCGTGAAGCTGCCCTACTCACTGCTCAAGTACGATTGAGCGGAAGGAGAAACAGACCATGGCCCAGGAAGGTACTGCTTACAAGCGCGTCGTTATCGAACCGGTCACGAGGATCGAAGGACACGGCAAGGTCTCGCTTCTGCTCGACGAGTCGGGCGGCATACATCAGGCCCGATTCCACGTTGTCGAGTTCCGCGGATTCGAACGCTTCGTGCAGGGGCGCCCATACTGGGAAGCTCCCGTGCTGGTGCAGCGACTCTGTGGAATCTGCCCGGTGAGTCACCACCTCGCCGCGGCGAAAGCGATGGACCGAATTGTGGGCGCGGACAAGCTCACACCGACGGCGGAAAAGATGCGACGGCTGATGCACTACGGTCAGTTCTTTCAGTCGCATTCGCTGCACTTCTTCCACCTCGTTTCACCCGACCTCCTGTTCGGGTTCGAAGCGGATCCCGCGATCCGCAACGTCATCGGGGTGGCGAGAAAGTATCCCGACCTCGCCGTCCAGGGCGTCATGATGCGCAAGTTCGGACAGGAGATCATCAAGGCGACCGCCGGAAAGAAGATACACGGCACCGGGGCAATCCCGGGAGGCATAAACAAGAATCTTTCGATAGAGGAACGGGACTTTCTGTTGAAGGATATCGACCAGATGATCGAATGGTCGCGCGGCGCCGTGAAAATTGCCCGCGACTACACTGCCGAGAACGCGTCGCGGCTCGGCGAGTTCGCTGCCTTCGACTCGAATCACCTGTCTATAGTCCGTCCCGACGGGGCGCTCGAGATATACGACGGTGAGCTGCGCGCGATCAGCGCCGACGGAAAGACGATCTTTGATCACGTGGACTGTCAGACCTTCCCGGAGTACCTTGCCGAAGAGGTTCGCGACTGGTCCTACATGAAGTTTCCGTTCATCCGGTCGCTCGGACCCGAGAAAGGGTGGTATCGCGTCGGGCCGCTTGCACGCGTCAACAACTGCAGCTTCATCGACACGCCCGAGGCCGAGGCTGCCAGAAAGGAATTCTACAAAACGCTCGGAGAAGGGCCATGCAACCTCACGATGGCTTATCACTGGGCGCGAATGATCGAGACGCTGCACGCCGCTGAAAAGATTCGCGAACTGCTCAACGACAGCGACCTGCAGGGCAAGGACCTGACGGTGAAAGGCAAGCGGCGCAAAGTCGGTATCGGCGTGATCGAAGCGCCGCGCGGGACGCTCTTTCACTATTACGAGGTGGACAAGAACGACCAGATCGTGAGAGCGAATCTGATTGTCTCGACGACGAACAACAACGAACCGATCAACAGGGCGGTCGCCGACGTGGCCGAGAAGGACCTCGCAGGCAAGGAGCTGACCGAAGGGCTTCTGAACCATATCGAGGTAGCGATTCGCGCATACGACCCCTGCCTTTCGTGTGCTACGCACGCGATGGGGCAGATGCCGCTTCTGGTGGAGCTCTACGATTCGAACAACCAGCTTCTCGACAGGAAGACCAAGGATTGACCGAAACTGCGGAGCAGACAGTTCTGGTACTCTGCTACGGCAATCCGGCGCGCGAGGACGACGGGCTCGGGCCGGCGGTCGCCGAGATGCTGGCGTCGTCTCCCATGGCGGGGGCGAGAGTCGAATCCAACTATCAGCTTCTGGTCGAGGATGCGGTAGCCGTCTCGGAGGCGTCACTCGTCGTCTTTGTGGACGCTGCCGCGGCGGGACCTGAACCCTTCGAGTTTCGGACAATCGAACCGGGCGAGACCGGCGGGTACATGGCGCATAGCATTGGGCCGGCGCAGCTTCTCGGGCTTGCCCGCGAGTTGTTCGGCAGGTCGCCCGTGGCATACATGCTTGCGATCCGCGGGTACTCGTTCGAGATGTTCCACGAGGGGCTCTCGCGCCGGGCGTCCGAAAACCTCTCCCGCGCGACAGAATACCTGCGCGAGTTTGTGCGTGCGAGGGTTGTCGAGGAGGTAACATGAGGAGGCAGCGATGAGGGAGGGCAAGTTCGTTGTTCTGGCGATCGATGACGACGAGGACGTCTTGTATGCTCTTCGGATAGTGCTGGAAAAGAACGGCTACGTCATGTCCGAGGCCCATTCGGCCGAAACTGGCGTTCGCTCTTTCAAGAATGAACGACCGGACTTCATCATAGTCGATCTGATGATGGAATCGATCGACGCGGGCAAGAACCTGGTGAAGGAACTGAAGTTCCTGGGCAATGAGGCTCCGGTGTACATGCTCTCTTCGGTCGGCGACGAGCTGTCGGGAAATGTCGACGTTCGGGAGCTCGGCCTTCAGGGAGTGTTCCAGAAGCCGATTAACAACGATGTTCTCCTCAAGACCCTGGAGCGGAAGCTTAAGAAGTAGCGATCAGCGCTTCGAGTGCCGGTGCGAGGAATGCTGCGAAACGTCCCTCGACGAGTTCCTCGGGCTTTCCAATTTCGTCTTCGATTTCGGGCGTGTAGGGGATCTTTCCGAGCAGCGTCAATCCTCGGTCCGGCGGCAGAGGTGTCGGAGTGGTCTGGTCGTCGCGTACCATGTTGAGGATGCATCCGGCCGGATGCACGCGCCCGGCGTTCAGCACCTCCGCAAGCCGCTCCATTATGCGAAGAGACAGGGTGGATGCGCTCGAGACCAGCGCCACCCGGACTCGCGGAACGTACCGTGAAACGTCGAGAATCGCTTCGCCGATTCCCGGCGGCATGTCGATGACGAGCAGATCCAGAGAGCCCCATACGACCACTGCGAGCAGTTCCCGGATAGCGTCGGTAACCGCGTCCCCACGAAGTGCGACCCCTCGCTCGCCGGTAAACGGGGTTATTCCCATGTAGCGCAGCCCGAAGGCGGCTTCGAACGGCAGGATGCCGCCCTCTTCCTGCGGAAGGTGGGGATCGATACCGAGGATGAGATGGGCAGATGCACCGTGGAAATCGAGATCGAGCAGGCCCACTTTGCGGCCCGCCTTCGCGAGCAGCAGCGCAGCAGTTGCCGAGCAGCAGCTCTTGCCGACGCCGCCTTTTCCGCTGGCAAAGGCGAGAATCGTCGTTACCGATTGCAGCCGGTGCTGGATGATGGAAACCCGGGGGTCGCTCATTGAGCCTCTTGCCTCGGTTGCGGCTCGTTGAGCTCTATCGACGCCAGCGTGATTCCCCGCCCCTTTGTGACCTGGCAATCGGCACTACTGCACGAGGGGCAGTGCACGAAGGCGTGCGCGGCCTCGGGAAGAAAATGGATAGCTTCCCGGTGTTCATCGGTGAGGCCGTCCACTTGGTCGAATCCCCACTGATGGCCGCAGACATTGCACCTGAAGCGAACGGGCTCGACAATGATGCGGACGGCATCGCGATCGTGCGGAACGTCGTCGAGCATGGTGGCAAGACCGTCCTCGAAAATCCCGCGGTCGATGTTCTGGAGCTCTCCGAAGACGAGGTTTACGGCGTGAAGTGTCGCGCCGGAATGGCCCGCCATTTCGTTTCTGATCGTCGCCGCGACGGATTCGGCAAGTGCCCATTCGTGCATGGAGCTATAGTAGCTCCTATTGCAGACAAGGGAAAGTGCGGATAGCATTGAATCGGCCAACAGTAGCATCATCTTAGCGGAAGGTTTCCCGTGAGCGAGGCTGACGAAATCCGGAGAGTACGAATCACCTATCGAGGAATTGTTCAGGGAGTCGGGTTCCGGCCCTCGGTCTATCGCTGCGCAGTCGCGTGCGGTCTCGACGGTTTCGTGCAGAACCGGCGGTCCGAGGTCGTCGCCGAGCTTCAGGGAGCTGCCGTTTCGATCGCCAGGTTCGAGAAGATGATGTCGCAGAACCTGCCTGCTCCTGCGAGAATCGAATCGACGAAAACAGATCAGATAGAGCTGCGAAAGAACTCCGGTTTTCGGATCGCCGAGAGCAGCAACTCCAGTTACATTTTCCCGCCGATTCCTCCGGACATCGCGATGTGCGACGCCTGCCGGCGAGAGCTTCTCGATCCGTCGAACAGGCGGTATCTGTATCCGTTCATAACATGTACCGAATGCGGTCCACGCTATTCAATTGTCGAAGATACGCCGTTCGATCGTGAGAGAACGTCCATGGCGGATTTCTCGCAGTGCGGCGCGTGCCGGGCCGAATACTCAGAACCTGCCGACCGTCGATTTCATTCGCAGACCAACGCGTGCGCGGAGTGCGGTCCGGTTCTGCACCTGGTGACCGCCGCCGGACGCGCCGTGTCCGGTGATCCTCTTTCGGCGGCGGTGGAGGCGCTGGCAGGCGGCAAGGTGGTCGCTCTGCAGGGTATCGGCGGCTTTCATCTCGCTGCCGATCCACGGTTTCCCGAGGCGGTCGCGCGTCTTCGGCTGGTGAAGAGCCGCCGGGCGAAGCCGTTTGCGCTCATGGTGCGCGACGTCGCCGAAGCGGCCGAGCTGTGCGAGCTCTCGTCGTCGGACCGGAAACTCCTCACTTCGCCGGCGAGCCCGATCATCATTCTGCCTGCGAAGGACCCCTCACCAGCGCACCTGGCCTCCGTTTCGGATCTGGGTACGCTCGGCATCATGGTACCGTACAGCCCGCTGCATTACCTTCTTTTCTTCCACCCCGGACTGCAGATTCCCTACCGGCACCTGATCATGACCAGCGGCAACCTCGGCGAGGAGCCGATCATCATCGACGAGGCGGAGGCTCGGGCGAAGCTTTCGGAGTCTGCGGACCTCTTCCTGTGCCACAATCGCCGCATACTTCTTTCGACCGACGATTCGGTCATGAGGCCTTTGCCCCCACGTGTCGGGGGCCACCATCTGGTTCGCCGTTCGCGTGGATTCGTGCCGCAGACGATCCGGGTGGCAGGGCGGGTTGCCGTACCCACGCTCGCAGCCGGAAGCGACCTCAAGAGTGCGCCCGCGCTCGGTCGGGAACGATCGGTTCTTGTCGCGCCTCATCTCGGTGACCTTTCGAACCCTGAGAGCCGCGCTGCCTACGTCCGGACGGTTGATCAGATGCAGAGGCTGTTTGGAGGCGCGCCCTCCCGGGTGGTTTTCGATCTGCATCCTGGCTACTTCAGCTCCGGGTGGGCGATGGAGTCCTCGATTGTGCAGAAGGTGGCGGTGCAGCATCATTACGCGCACGTGCTGTCGGTGATGGCCGAACATGGCCTCGAAGAATCGATCGGCATAGCGTTCGACGGCACCGGTTTCGGAAGCGACGGAGCAATCTGGGGCGGCGAGTTCCTGCACGCAACCCGAATGCAATTCCGGCGGCTGGGCAGCCTGCGAAGTTTTGCATTGCCGGGGGGTGAGGCTGCTATCCGCAAACCGGCGAGGATCGCCTTCTCGCTTCTGCACGGCCGCGGTGAGGTCGGCTCAGCAGACGGAACGATTGACAGGATAGGTGAAGCTGAAGCGGAGCTCCTTTCGCAGATGATCGAACAGTCACTAAACAGTCCGCTCACCTCGTCTGCGGGCAGACTGTTCGATGCGGCGTCTGCTCTTCTGGGGCTGGTCGACGAGGTAAGCTACGAGGGTGAGGGAGCGATGAAGCTCGAAAGCGCCGCCGCCGGTGCGGCGGGCAGAGAGCGGAACGTTGACGGTCTTTTCGAAGATCTCGTACCGCTCGAGCCGGATTCAGGCGCGTCCGAGCCGTTTCTCTTCGACTTCAGACCGCTCTTTCGAGAGCTGGTGCGTAGCCGTTCATCTGAACGCGATTCCCTTTCGCTCCTGTTTCACGAGGCGATGGCGAGCGCAATTGTCAGAGGCGCGTCCGTCCTGCGGGAACGCACCGGACTCAGTACGCTCTGCCTCGCGGGCGGTGTCTTTCAGAATGCTTTGCTGTGGGAGCTTATACTGCCGGCGCTCGACCGGCAGAATTTCACGGTCTGCAGCAACCTCGCGGTCCCTCCCGGTGACGGCGGACTTGCCGTCGGACAGGCGTGGTATGCAGGCGACGGAGGTTGATATGTGCCTTGCGGTACCCCTACAGGTAGAGGAGATTCTCGATGCGCGAACTGCGGTGGTTGCGCAGGGCAGCTTTCGTCTCACCGTCGACATCTCCATGGTGGAGGACGCGGCTCCCGGCGATTTCGTCATCGTACATGCCGGCTTTGCCATAGAAAAACTCGACGAACAGTCCGCACAGAAAACGCTCGCACTGTTCGACGACTTCCGGGCGGCGAATGAAGATGCAACCTGATCTCGCGTTTCGCGACCGGGAGCGGGCTGCCGGCATAGTCGCCCGGATCAGAGAGATCGCGGGGCGGCTCGGCCGGGACATTCGCATCATGGAGGTGTGCGGCACACACACAGTTTCGCTTCGCAGACATGGCATTCACTCGCTTCTGCCGCGGACCGTCCGACTTGTATCCGGGCCCGGCTGTCCGGTCTGCGTCACCCCCTCCGGCTTCGTGGCAAATGCGCTGCGACTGATCGAGAAACGAGGCGTGACGGTCGCCACTTTCGGCGACATGGTGAAAGTTCCCGACCCGGAGGGAAGGAGTCTTTCGAGCTATCTCGGATCCGGAAGGGTGCGCATCGTGTACTCACCTCTCGAGCTTCTTGAGCTCGCGGAAGAGGTCCCGGGACCGACAGTGTTTCTCGGCATAGGGTTCGAGACAACGATCCCCGCAATCGCCTCGGTTTTTGAACGGGCCCGGCAGCAGGGGATCCGCGAACTGTACCTCTACTCGGCGTTCAAGACGGTGCCGAGAGCTCTGCGTGCACTCGTGACGGATCCCGAATGCGCAATAGACGGTTTTCTGCTTCCGGGCCACGTCTCGGTTGTCATCGGTCTCGACCCATACCGTTTCCTTGCCGGTGAGTTCGGCCTGCCCGGCGTCGTCGGTGGTTTCGAGCCGGTCGACATGCTCGGGGCAATTCTCGGCATTCTGAGTCAACTCGAAAGCGGGGTGAGCGCAATCGAGAACGCCTATCCGCGCGCGGTGAGAGACGACGGCAACCCGGCCGCGCGCGCCGTAGTGAACCGGACGCTCGTCGAATCGGATGCCGTATGGCGTGGTCTTGGCCGCATCGACGGGAGCGGACTCCGGCTTCGCGAGGAGTATGCAGACATGGACGCCGGCCGTGTCTTTTCGCTTCCGGAGGTCGTTGATCGCGATCCGCCGGGTTGTCTGTGCGGCCGGGTCATCCAGGGCAAGGTGACCCCGCCCGAGTGCCCGCTTTTCGGCCGCCGGTGCACACCCGACAGGCCGGTTGGACCATGTATGGTATCTTCAGAGGGAACCTGCGCGGCCTACCTCAAGTACCGGGAGGAGTCTGCATGAACGGTCACGAGCACGATCTCATCACCCTCGAGCACGGAAGCGGGGGAGCACTCTCACGTGAGCTCGTCGAACAGATAGTGTATCCCTGCTTTCACGGCGAGGCCTATCCGGAGCTCGCTGATTCCACCCGTTTCACGCTTACCGGAACGGTGTGTATGACCACCGACAGCTACACGGTAGATCCTCCCTTCTTTCCCGGCGGCGACATTGGACGGCTCGCGGTGCACGGTACGTGCAACGATCTCGCCGTCGCCGGTGCCGTACCCCGTTTCCTGAGTCTTGGTCTGATTGTGGAGGAGGGGTTCGCAGTTGCCGATCTGTCGCGTCTGCTTCGGTCGGTGAGCTCCGCTGCAGAGGAAACGGACGTCGCCGTCGTAACAGGCGACACGAAGGTGGTCCCTCGCGGCAAGGGCGGAGGGATCTACATCAACACTGCCGGGATCGGTGAGTTTCGAGCGCATCCGGCGCTCTCGGCGGCTTCAATCGAAGAGGGCGACGCCGTGCTGGTGTCGGGCCCGATCGGTGCCCACGGAATCGCCGTCATGGCGGCACGCGAAAAGCTTCGAGTCGGTTCAGCCGTACAGTCCGACTGCGCGCCGCTCCTTCCGCTGTGCACGTCACTGGTCGCTTTCGGGAACGAGCTTCGTTTCATGCGGGATGCCACTCGCGGCGGAGTCGCCGCCGTCCTCAACGAGGCGATCTCCGGTCGGGAAATCGGGATGGAGATTGCAGAGGAGCTCCTGCCGGTAGACGCGACGGTTCAATCGGTTGCAGACATTCTGGGCCTGAGCCCGCTCGAAATAGCAAATGAAGGGGTCCTCGTCGCGGTTGTGTCGAATCGCATCGCACAGGAGGCGGTCGCCTCTCTGCGGGCGAATGCTATCGGCCGTCGGGCGGCGGTTGTCGGCAGGATAGTCGGCGGGGGAGGACACAGCGGGTCGGTGGTGCTCGAGACGGCGGTCGGTGGGCGGCGGATTGTCGACCTGCCGAGGGGGCTCCTTCTTCCGAGGATCTGCTAGGAGCGGGTCGACCGCCGGCGTTGGTTTCCGTATACTGATGAAACTATGGGCATACGTGGCGAAGTTTTTTCCGCAAGGTTGAACACCGAAAGGCGGACCTATTTTTTCAACGTGAAGGAGAACCGCAAGGGCGATCTCTTTCTCAACCTTGTCGAAAGCGTGAAACAGGAAGATGCCAGCTTTGATCGCCACCAGATCTTCGTCTACAGGGAAGACATCGACGAATTCGCGCGCAACCTGGAAAGAGCAATACGGGCGCTCAGGGGATATCGAAGCGGAAGCTCCGGCGCTGGATCTTCGAGGGGCCGTAGCGACCGATGAGCCGGCGGTGCTCGACCGTCGGGTATCCCTTATGCTTCTCGAAAAGGTAGAGTGGCTCCCGGGCCGCGTATTCGATCATCCATCGATCTCTGGCGGTCTTGGCGAGTATTGAGGCTGCCATGATCTCCGGCACAATAGCGTCGCCGCGCACAACGGCTTTGGCCGCACATCCAAAATCGGGAAGGCGGTTTCCATCCACAAGTATCAGCGCAGGTTCCACGTGGAGCGTGCCAACCGCTCTGACCATGGCAAGCAGGCTTGCCTGCAGAATATTCAGCTGATCGATTTCTTCATGGCTGGCCCAGCCCACGCCAAAGGCGACGGCCCTCTTCCTGATGATGCGCTCGACGCGCTCGCGTTTCGCTCGAGCCAGTACTTTTGAATCGGCGAGGACCTCACGCGGAAAGTCATCGGGCAGAATTACGGCCGCGGCGGTCACCGGACCGGCAAGCGGCCCGCGTCCCGCCTCGTCGACACCGCAGAGAAACGCGCCTTCAGACGGAAGCTCGACGGTGAGCCCGTCCGCGATGATATGCAGCAAAGCCGGCTCCTGAAGCGTAATGTCGCCGCCCTGCAGCAGATTCTGCCGCGGGACGGCGCCGGTCGAGTCAGCCTACTTTGACCTCTTTTGTGCTTTCCCACAAGCCGTGAATGTTGCAGTAGGAGAGCGCATGAATCGTTCCGGATTGCTTGAGTGTGACGGTGGCGGTAACGGCAGGTTCGGTGTAGGCACTGCCCTGATTTGCCCCCTTGGCCGAGGCTCCGTGAGCGAAAAACTCGTTGGTCGAAAGATGCTGGGTGAACTTCTCACCCTCCGGCTGAAAGTAGAGCTGGATCCAGCTGATGTAGTGCTCGGTGGTGTTCGGATGCGCAATCTCCTTCCCGACGCTGGCGGTAATGGTAACCTTCTCTCCGGCCTTGAAACTGTCCGGACACTCGATCAGCGGTGCATGCTTCTCGTTCTTGAAATCGGCAGTCTGGGTGTAATCGCCAAGTTTGGTCATGTCACTCCTCCTCGTGAAATGGTGGTGTGATCTAAAGATACACTTCGCACGGGCCGCGAGCAAGGAGCGCGAAACTGGGTCAACTTGACCGTGATATTCCTTGGTGGTAGAGTAAATCTGCGCTTTTTCGAAAACTGGGAGATGACATTGTTTCTTAAGAGTATCGAGCTTTTCGGCTTCAAGTCCTTTGCGGACCGCTGCCGCATCGAATTTATCGACGGCATTTCAGCACTGCTCGGGCCAAACGGCTGCGGCAAGAGCAATGTTGTCGACGCCATCAAGTGGGTGCTTGGCGAGCAGGCGACCAAGAGTCTCCGTGCGGACCGCATGGAAGACGTCATCTTCAACGGCACCGAGAATCGCAAGGCCGTGAACGTCGCGGAGGTGACGCTCACCCTCGCCAACGACACCGGCATTCTCCCCATCGATTCGGCGGAGATAGCCATCAAGCGACGGCTGTTCCGGTCGGGCGAAAGCGAATACTACGTCAACAACACTCCTGCAAAACTCAAGGAGATCCGCGAGCTGTTCTACGACACCGGAATCGGCAAGTCGGCCTACTCCATAATGGAGCAGGGCAAGATCGATCAGGTGCTGTCGAACAAACCCGAAGAGCGGCGGAACATTTTTGAAGAGGCTGCCGGCATCACGAAATACAAGGCGAAGGGGCAGGAGGCGGAGCGCAAGCTCGAGCGAACCGAGGAGAATATGCGCCAGGTTGAGGGAATTCTCGGCGAGGTGAAGCGCAGCTACGATTCGCTCAAGAAGCAGTCCGAGAAGACCCTTCAGTACCGCGAGCTTCGAGAGAGAAGCTTCGCTGTTGAGCTCGATATGCAGCTTCTGCGGCTGAAGCAGTTCATCGAAGACCGCGATAACCGCCAGGTGCAGCTCAAGGAAAAGAGCGAACGCCGCGACGCGACGCGCAAGGAAATCGACGCCATCAACGAATCGCTCGAAGCGAACCTCGATCAGGTCAACTCGATGGAGGCCAATCTGATCGAGTGCCAGAAACGGCTCTACGGCGTGGAGCTCGAAAGGAACAATCAGACGAACCAGACCCGGCTGCTCCAGGAGCGCGTCGTCGAGATCGAGGAAAAGCACGCGGCGGACATCGCGCGCGAGAAATCGATCTCCGAAAAGCTCGCCCGGTTGCGCGACGACGTCGATCAGAAACTGAAGACTCTCCGGGAATTCACCGTTCGGATCGAGGAGACAGAAACAAATATCGCCGGTTTCGAGGGGAATATCGAGGGCGCAAACGCGCGCATCCGGGAAAACGAAGCGGGCGCCGCGCGCAAAGACGAGGAGATACATGCCTTCGAGCAGCGCCAGGAGGCGCTCCAGAACGATCTCCGCGCGCTCACCGACGACATCGTCCAGCAGCTCGACCAGGGACTTAAGGAGAGCGGCTACTCGTATCAGGAACGGCAGCGGGTGGAGGATGAGCTTTCACAGCTCCTCGACGGAGTCCGCATCCTCACCGAAGGCCGCAGAAACCTCTTCGGGGACGTGAGCAGCCTGAGCGGGGCACAGCAGTCTGAGATCGAGAAGGTGGTGCGCTCGGGAGCGGCGGCGTTCGAGGAGCTTCACGGACAGGTTTCCCGCCTGACCGAGCTCTTCGCGAAGTATCGCACCTTCACTCCCGCCTTCCTCGACGATTTTCTCGCGCCCGAGGGCATCATCACCCGAAAGCGCGACATCGACGAGGAGATCATCGACCTGCGCGGGAAGGTGCGCACAAACCGTGAAGAGATTGCAGGGCTCGGCGAGGAGAATCGCGCCCTTGCGGCGAAAATCGACGAATACCGCAAAACCCTCGAGGAGCTTCGCATGAGCCGGGTGCGGCTTCGCACTCAGGTGAACGCGGTAAAGGAGACCATCGATCGCAATCAGAGCGAGATCGCCGATCATGAAAAGAGCCTCGAGTCCAACCGGCGCGCGATAAAGGATGCAAAGGAGCGAATCGAAAGCATCCGCAGGCAGGTCGAGACTGTGCAGGCGCACCAGGCGGAGCTCAAAGAGCGCGAGAAGACGCTTCGGGAGGAGCTCGCCGGGTTGGAAAAGAACATCTCGAGCAAAAATCGCGACCTGGTAGAGAAGGAAAAGAGGCTCAAGGGCCGAATGGAGGATCTCGGCAAGACCCAGACCCAGGTCGAAAAGCTGCAGATGGATCTTGCCGAGGTGAATGCCGAGATCCGAAACATCTATACCAACTTCCGTGACCGGCACTCACGCGAGCTTTCGGAATACGAGAGCCGCATGCTCGAGGTTAGCACCTCCGCGAAAGAGCTTCGTGACCAGCTTGCCGAGATACGGGAGGAGCAGAAGAAGCTCGGCCAGGTCAACCTGATGGCCCCGGAGGAGTTTGCGGAGGTCAAAGACCGCTACGATTTCCTCTCGGGCCAGATCGAGGATCTCAGAAAGGCCAAGGAGGACCTGGTCCGGGTGACCGGCCAGATCAGAACCGAATCGGCGGAGCTCTTTCTCGACACCTATGAAAAGATAAAGAAGAACTTCCACAGCATGTTCCGCCGGCTCTTCGGAGGCGGGCGGGCCGAGCTCAAGCTGATTGAGGGCGAAGAGGTGCTGGAATCCGGGATCGAAATCCTCGTCCAGCCGCCGGGCAAGAAACTCGAGAACATAGCGCTGCTTTCGGGCGGCGAGCGATCGCTGACGGCGGTAGCTCTGCTGTTTGCGACCTACATGGTGAAGCCTTCGCCCTTCTGTCTGCTGGACGAGATCGATGCGGCCCTCGACGAGAACAATGTGATGCGCTTTGTGAACATGCTCGCCGAGTTCGGCACGACATCGCAGTTTATCGTGATCACGCACAACAAGAAGACCGTCTCAGGGGCAAAAACCCTTCTTGGTGTTACAATGGAAGAGTCGGGCGTCTCGAAAGTGATCGCCCTTCGTCTGGATATGAAGGAGCCGGTACATGCAGGATGACGAATCATTTCAGGATGATTCGGAATCTAGTGACGATCTGTCGGGCGGCAGGCGAGCTGCACGTCCGGGGGAGGGGAGCGTTCCCGGCCGAATGCTACGGCTGGCCGTTGAATCGATACGCAATGCCGCGGAAGATCTGCGTCCGCGGATCAGGGAGTTCCTCTCCTCTTCGGAAGGCTTCACACGGGGGCTCAAAGTCATCGTCATCGGAACTCTCTCCCTTGCCTTCCTGATCGTCGTATTGCTTCTAGTTTTCTATAGACCTGCGGGCCGCGCGGCGGCGCCGGGGACCGGTCGGGCGTCGATAGCTGCCGATATGTCGTCTGCGGCGAAGTCTGCCGGAGGAAGCCCCGGTGGCACGGTCCTCAGCTGGATCACCACGCCGATACAGCCGACGGACTATCTGGTACCCCGGACCGACCGGGAGGCGCTCAATAGTGGTCTGTCGTGGCGGCTTTCGCGCACGCCGAAGGAGTCCTGGGGCCAGAAGGAAATCTCACGGTTCTGGATAGATCCGACCCAGCTGGTGATCGAACATTTATCGAAGAGGAACGACGGACTGATCGACGGGCTGTTGAAAGACGCGCCCTGACGATACGGAAATGCAGGTGAATGCCCGGTGGGCATGAATCGAGTGTGACCGCAATGCCATCACGGGAGGGGACGATGGGTAACAGGGTTCACACAGGACAGGCAAGGTGGATTCTCGCAGCCGGAGCCGCGGCGATTCTGCTGGGGCTTGTCGTCTCCTGTTCGAGTACGCCAAAACCAAAGACTGCACTGTCAACGACTCAGGGTCCAACGTCTGAGGCTGCTTCGAAGCCGGGAGGCGTTCCGGGAAGCGACTCGGGCGAGAGATCCGCCTCGAGCACGACGGCACCTGTCATTGCGCAGGCTGTTCCGGCGCTCGAAGCGCCGCTGCCGGTTCCATCCGAGACGCCCGGCGCCGGGAGCCCGGTCGGTTCGGCCGGCCTGCAGCTGCTGCCGGAGCCTGAGCTGCCGCCGCCCGGGAGTCCGCCGACGACCGCGGCCAGCGGCGCAGAGCCGTCGGAGGGATCCGCAGGCGCGTCGCATGCAGGAGCCGCTCCGACGGCCGCCGCGAGTCAATCGCAGTCGAACGAAAATCAGCCGCTGCTGCCTGAGACGCCTTCGAGTGCCGGAGCGCTCCCGGTTCCCTTCCTCCCGGGGGCCGATGTGACCACACCGAAGAAGACTCCGGATGCAACGCCTGCGCGGCCGTCGAATCCGGCCCCCGCGGAGCCGCCTGCCGCATCGCATTCACCTGCGATGGCGGCGCCGCGCGTTCCGGCAGCCGCGCCCGCGGAGAGGGCACAGAGGCCGGCACCTGCACGGCCGTCTATTGCCGCGGCGCCGGCCGGACCGGCGTTCCGGGGACGACCAGCCTCTTCGGCTGCGCCGCAGCGAGCGAGCAGCGCAGCAGCTTCGACGCGGGCAACCCCTGCTGCACCGGCATCAACGCCGTCGAGCGGCCCCGTCGCTCAGCCGCAGGAGTCGCCTGCCGTGGCTGTTTCGGAGCACATTTCCGGCCTGCTCGGTCGGGACCTTTCGGTGAGCTTTCCGGGTGACGGCTGGATCTACCTCGGCACCGAGACCGGAAGCGATGCGGTGAATTTCGTGAACAAGAAGGTGATGGACGGGCATTCGGAGTTCGTCTTTCGGGTCACGCGCCCGGGGGACTTCACGCTGCTGTTCGAGCGGCAGAACCTGCAAACGGGCAGCCAGGAGGATCGGAACATTGCCCTCAAGATAGTCACCCCACCGCCGGATTTCGGAGGGCGGACGCCTCGGGGAACGGCCATGGGCGGCGGGGCGCCGATGGCGGACAAGGTTGCAGCCGCCGGCAGCGATGGGGGAACCTCTCAGCCGGCTCCTGCCGGGACCGGTTCCTCGTCCGGCGGTGCCGCCGCGCCGGCTGACGGATCGGGCGGCACCGGCGGGGTGGCGTCTGGAACCTCGACGCCCGGAGCAGCGCCTGTCGCGCAGCAGGGAGCGGCCTCGGGATCCGGTGGCACGACACCCGGCTCGGTGAGTCCATCGCCAGGGGCTGCGCCGACCGGAACCGTGGGGAAGGGAACGTCTACCGCGACTGGGGCTATCCTGGGAAATCCGGCGGGCGCCACTTCGTCTTCCGGCGGTAACGGCGGGGCGGCCGCAGCCGGAGGGGCAACCGGGCCTAGCGGAGCAACCGGACCCAGCGGAGCGGCCGGAGGCCCGCAATCGACCCAGCCCGCCGGGCAGGGCAGCACCGTGCCGAGCTTCGACCTCACGACCGCGGAGGGGCTTCTGGCGGCTGCAAAGTACTATCTCGCCCAGAACAACGCAACCGAGGCCGAAAAGCTCCTGAACGAATACATCGATCGCTACAGCTATGCGAACAATGCGGACGAGGCCTACTACCTGCTCGCGAAGCTCTACGAGCAGGATGCCAGGGTCAGGAACATCGAAAAATCGCTTCAGTACTACACCATGCTGCGGAACGAGTTCCCGCTGAGCAGTTACTGGGAAGAGGCGGGGAAGCAGATCCGGTACCTCACCCGCCATTTCATCTACGTCCGGTAGCAACGGGCCCAGGAATCGGGTCCGGTTGACACTGGCAGGTCAGGCAAGTATAAATAAGGATAAAACTCCCGGCTCGTCTGGCGCAAGCAATTGCCGCTTTCGGCGCTGGAGTTGTAAATTAGTCGGCAGCTCAAGGCTCGCAGAACATGCTCGATAGAATTTCGCGGAAATTTTCGGATGTTGTCCGGCAGGTGTCGGGCAAGGCGGCTATTTCCGAAAAGAACATACAGGACGCAGTCCAGGAGATCAAAGTCGCGCTTCTTGAGGCGGACGTGAATCTCCGCGTCGTCCGGCGATTCGTTAACCGCACGATCGAAGACGCGACGGGCGAACAGGTAATACGTGCCGTATCGCCCGGGCAGCAGTTCATCAAGATCATCTATGATCGGATGGTACAGCTGCTCGGTGACGAACGGCAGGAGCTCTCGCTCCGCGGACCGGACACGCAGTCGGTTATCCTGCTTCTGGGACTTCAGGGGTCAGGCAAGACGACGACAGCTGCGAAGCTCGGCGTTCATCTCGCCAGACGGAGCCGGAAGCCGCTGCTTGTGGCGGCAGACCTTGTCCGTCCTGCAGCGGTCGAGCAGCTCGTCGTCCTGGGGAGACAGGCCGGGATCGAAGTCTACCGCGAAGAGGGGGCGAGCGATCCGGTGAAGGTCGTGAAAAACGGCCTCGCGTTTGCCCGGAAAGGGCAGTTCGACACCGTTCTCGTCGATACCTCCGGACGGATGCAGATCGATGAGGCGTTGATGGCCGAGATCGTCAGGATTCGCGATGCGGCGAAGCCTGACGAGACGCTTCTCGTTGCCGATGCAATGACCGGTCAGAACGCGGTCGACATCGCCAGGGAGTTCGACGAAAAGGTCGGAGTTACCGGAGTCGTGCTCACGAAGTTCGATTCCGACACCCGCGGCGGCGCAGCGCTTTCGCTCAAGTCGATAACCGGGAAGGCGGTGAAGTACATCGGCGTGGGCGAGAAGCTCGATGCCCTGGAGCCCTTCTACCCTGATCGAATCGCTTCACGGATTCTGGGGATGGGCGATGTGGTCAGCCTGGTCGAGAAGGCGCAGGAAAACTTCGACCAGGAAGAGGCCGTAGCGCTCCAGCAGAAGATGGCGTCGGAGACCTTCACGCTCCAGGATTACCTGGATCAGTTTCAGAAGGTCCGAAAGATGGGAAGTGTTCAATCGCTGGTCGAGATGATGCCCGGGCTCAAGGGACGGGTGGATGAGAATTCGATAGACGACGGCGAAATGAAACGTGAAGAGGCGATTATCCAGTCGATGACCCGGAACGAACGGGGCAACTACCGGATAATCGGGCCTTCGCGGAGAAAGCGAATTGCCCACGGAAGCGGAACATCCGTGTTCGAAGTGAATCGATTGTTGAAGAAGTTCGAGAAGATGAAACTCATGATGAGAAAGGTGTCAAAGAGCAAAAAGCTTCAATCCCGGCTGTTTGCCGGCGATCTGTAGGCTGCAATTCGCGGCACCTCGAAGTTGCATGCGCGAGGAGGATTTAGGTGAGTGTCAGTATCAGACTGAAAAGGTTCGGGACAAAGAAGCGCCCATTCTATCGGATCGTTGTAACCGATTCACGGGCTCCGCGGGACGGCGCCACGCTCGAGGAGGTCGGCCTCTACCATCCGATCGAGCTGGAAGAGAAGCAGATTACGCTTCAGGAAGACCGCATCAAAGAGTGGCTGGACAAGGGTGCCCGGCCGAGCGATACCGTACGGAGACTTCTGAATCGCAAGAACTTCCACCTCAAATAGCGGCGGCTCGTCGAATCTCAAGGAGTTGAGTGTGGAAAAAGAGTTGGTAACCTACGTTGCACGGGCCCTTGTGGACGAGCCCGATGGCGTCGAGGTGAACATGATCGAAGGTGAAAAGTCCACGATACTCGAATTGAAGGTCTCGCAGGCCGATATCGGAAAGGTCATCGGCAAGCACGGGCGGATCGCAAAGGCTATTCGCACGATTCTCAGTGCGACCGCCACGAAGACCGGAAAGCGAATCGTTCTGGAGATTCTCGACTGACAGGGTGAGGGTATGAGTGATTCGTCGACCGCGAACGACATGCCGGCGGATATGCTGGCGGTCGGCGTGGTCCGGGGTACCCATGGTCTTGACGGCAGAATCAAGGTGGAAAGCCTGTCCGGCGAGGCGGACCACTTTTTCAGGATGACGGCGGTCACCGTTTTCCAGAACGGTCGGAAGAGGCAGTACCGGATTGAATCGGTTACCGGTTCCGGCAGCTCGCTGATCGTAAAGCTTGACGGAGCGGACGACGTGGACGAGGCGCGCAGGCTCGTCGGCGCCGAATTGTGGCAGCCGCGTGAGCTTGCCGCGCCGCTCGGCGAAGCGGAGTTCTATTACCGGGACCTGTGCCGGTGTGAACTGGCTTTCGATGGCCGCACGGTCGGAAGGATTGCCGGCGTCAGCAGCGCTGCGGGTGCCGAGCTTCTGGAGGTCCGCTGCACGGACGGAAAGACGGTGCTTGTGCCGTTCCGGGACGAGTTCATTGGTGAAGTGAACGTCGACAAGCGAACGGTTGAGCTGAAGGCCGGCTGGATTCTGGAATGAAGATCACCGTGCTCAGCCTTTTTCCGGAAATTGTCGACGCATTTTTTGATTCGTCGATAATGGCGAAGTCGCGGGAGAAGGGGCTGATCGAATACCGGTCCGTCAATATCCGCGACTACGCGCATGACCGCCACCGCACCTGCGATGACGCACCCTACGGTGGCGGCGCCGGAATGGTGCTGAAACCGGAGCCCGTCGCACGGGCGCTCGAAGACGCCGGGGCAAAGGCGGTTCGGACGGTTTTCGCGACACCGTCGGGCAGGCTTTTCGACCAGGCATGCGCGCGAGAGCTCGCCGCGGAGCCGGAGCTGCTTTTCCTGTGCGGCCGCTACGAGGGGGTCGATCAGCGCGTGATCGACCTCTACATCGATGACGAGATATCGATCGGCGACTACGTGATTTCGTCGGGAGAGATTGCGACCCTGGTGATTGTGGATGCGGTGTACCGGCTGATCGAAGGGGTGATCTCGGCCGATTCTCTCGAAGAGGAGAGTTTTGAGCGGGGGCTTCTGGAATACCCGCACTACACCAGGCCGGAGAACTTCGAAGGTTTGCGGGTGCCGGAAGTGCTGCTTTCCGGCCACCATGAGAATATTCGTGGGTGGCGGCTTTCGCAGAGCCTTGCGAAGACTGCGAAGTATCGGCCGGACCTGATGGAACGGGTGGTGCTGACGACCGAAGAAAAGAGATTGATTGAAAAAGCAGGATGGGAAGGAGCGGATTATGGATGCGATAAAGGCAGTTGAAACACCGCAGATGAAGGACAATGCGGAGAACTTCCGCATCGGAGATACCATCAAGGTTCACTTCAACATCGTTGAAGGAAGGAACGAGCGCGTACAGGTTTACGAGGGTCTGGTAATTGCGTTGAAGAACGGCGGACTTCGAAAGACCGTGACCGTGCGCAAAATGTCCTACGGCGTTGGGGTGGAAAGAGTCTTTCCGCTGCATTCTCCGCGGATCCAGAAGATTGAAGTTGTTCGCGCCGGAAAGGTGCGGCGATCGAAGCTATATTATATCCGTGAGCGTGTCGGAAAGTCGGCCAAGGTCAAAGAGCTTATCCGGAAGAAGTCTACTTCGAGGTCTGCGCCGCAGGCGGCCGCGGAATCTCAGGAACAGCAATAAGCCCTCCGGCGGGAGATGACGCGCGTTGAGCGGTCCTGTCGATCCCCCGCCTGGCTCCTTCAATCACTCGCCTTCCCGCGCTCAACCCGGAGCCGGTGGGAACGTGACCGCGGCCGGACGATCCGGCGGCAGCGGCGTCGCGCTCTCGCTCGGGAGAGGTGTTGCATCGCAGCTCAAGCCCGGTGAAATTGTAACTCTCCGTGTAGTACAGCCGGTAGCCGGCGGACAGTGGCAGGTAAGCCTTTCAGGAAAGCTTCTCACCGTGACGGCGCAGGTACAGCTTCAGCCCGGCGCCGTGATGAGAGCCGTGGTCGAAAAGACCGCGGGTCGTGTGCTTCTGCGACTGATTCCGGACTCGCTGCCGGCGAGGATTTCACAGTCACTCGGTCTCCCGAATACTCCGCAGCTCGGTCTCGCAGTCGATGCGCTTTTGCAATCGCACATGGCGCTGTCTGCCGGACAGGTCACCTCAGTCCTCAAGGCACTGCTGCGTCTCCGGCGTCAGGACGCCGGGAGTGCCCGCGTGCTCGCGCTGCTGCACGACCGTGGGCTGAGCTTCACCTCGGATCAGGTTGAAGAGCTCTTGACGGCTCTGGAAGGCGCTCCAGCATGGGCAGGTGACGCCGATGGAGGACAGAGACGGAATTACCGCGAGCCGGATGGGAACCACGAGGAGCCGGAATCACGCAGCCGTCCTTCCGCACGGGCCGGTGTCAGGGATGCCGTAGGGGGCGCGCTGCGCTTCTTTTGCGGCAGGACCGCCGGGATTGGAGATCACCTGTTGCAGCTTTTCAACCACATTCCGGCGCGCCATGACGGGTGGGTGGTGATTCCTTTCGGATACGCGGTGACGGAGCGCAGCGGGGTGCGCGCGCAGGAGGAAATGAGCGTCAATGGAAGTCTGCGGTTGCATGTCACCACGCAGACAGCCAGATCGGTCGGCCCGGAAGTGGACAGCGCCCGGCTCTACGTCAGCTGTGGCGGCTCGAGCTGGCTCTTCGGCTGGCCGCTCGATGGAGATCGAGAGCCAGGGAACCCGGCCGAGACGCGGCGCATGGAAATACACACGGATGCGGAGCCCGGCCGCGCTTCGCTGCGGGAGCTCTTTGCGACGGTGCGCAGGCTTGGCTTCGTACCCCCGGCGTCGCTGTTGCCGCTGAGCAATTCCGACGGGTTTTCGGTGGGCGAACCGGAGCGTGGAGCCTTCGAGGTCAACGAAAGTCTCTGAACAGGGGAGTGAGGCGGTCAAGGCGTGAAGAAATCAGTTGCGATCCGGTACGAAAAGGGTCTTCCGGCGCCGTTTATTCTGGCGAAGGGGAGGGAGCAGCTTGCCGACCGGATCGTGGAGCTCGCGGAGGCGAACGGAGTTCCGATCGTCGAACGGACGGAGCTCGCCGAGGCGCTGTACATGGTGGATGCAGGCGCGTTTCTTCCGGACCAGTTTTTCGAAACCGTTGCAGAATTGCTGGTTTTCGTGCAGAATGTCGGGAAAGGGCGAAGAAGGTAGTCACTGATGCGCAGTATCAAGCTCTCCGAGTTGAAAGCCGGAATGAGATTCGATCAACCAGTCTACATCGACGGGGTGAACCTTCTGGTGCCCGAAGACGTCCCGATAAAGGAAAAGGACCTTGAGCGGCTCCGTCGATGGAACATCGACGAGGTGAGCACCGATGGAAAGGTGGTCGACCCCGGCGGAAGGGACGACTCGACAAGCGTGATAGGCGGAACAACGGTCGCGCCGGGTCAGCATCAGGTGATGGGAGTTTACTCGAAGCTGGCAACCCGCCTTGCCGGGATCCACTCCTCGGTGAAGCGGCAGCAGGACGTTGATTCGTCGGATATTGACGCGGTGGTCGATACCCTTTTTGCCTCGCTTCGCACGGACAAGAACGACATGATTCAGTACATCCTGTATGGCCTGCAGGGTGAGTCCGGCTTCGTGGAAAATGCGCTCAACTGTGCCGTTCTTGCGACCCTGGTCGGCATGAACATGAACATGGTTCAGCACAAGCTGCTGCATCTGGCGACGGGAGCGCTTCTGCACGACATAGGGATGCTGAGGCTGCCGGACGCGATCGTCTCCAAGCGGGGCGAGCTCACGCGTGAAGAGCGGCAGACTATTGCGACGCATCCGATACACTCCTACAAGATCATAACGCGTGAGATGAAGTTCCCCGATGAAATCGGTATCGTCGCCCTGCAGCACCAGGAAAGGTGGGACGGCGAAGGTTATCCGAAGGGACTTTCCGGGAAGGATATAGCGCTGCCGGCACGCATAGTTGCGGTTGCGGACTCATTCGAGGCGATGGTCAGCAAACGCCCCTATCGCAATTCCATGATCGGCTACGCTGCGATGCGGGCGATCCTTTCGGACAATGCGCGGCGGTTCGATCCGGCCGTGCTGAAGTCCTTTATCCGTACAATGGGGATCTATCCGATCGGGAGCGTTGTGCTGCTCAGCAATTCGTGCGTCGGGCGGGTCATTGAAACGAACCCGGAATCTCCACTGCGTCCCCAGATCAAGATCATGATCGACGATGTCGGCAGGGAGTACCGCAAGGATGAGGGAGAGGTGATCGACCTTATGCACGAAAAGAAGGTGTTCATTGCCCGGGCAGTCGATCCCAAGGAGAAAAGCGAAGCGTCCGCCGGGGGAGCCGGAAACAACGGTTGACCCGGCATGAAGGCGCTCCGGTCGACTCGCGAACGTGGCGCAGACGGCGAATCGGTCGCTGCGCGATACCTCGAGGAGCAGGGCTTCCGAATTCTGGAAAGAAACTTCAGAATCCGCCGGGGAGAGGTCGATATAATAGCTGTACGGGGCGAAATCCTCGCATTCTGCGAGGTGAAGACCTGGAGATCTCTTCCCATGGAGAGCCTTGAACACGCGATATCGCGGGATAAGAGACGGCGGATCGTCACAACGGCAGCGTTCTTTCTGAGCCGCAACCCCAGTTTCCGGAACCACCAGGCGCGCTTTGACGTGCTCTACGTACCGGCCGGCGGTGGGCGGACGGAGGTCTGCCACATTGAGGGTGCGTTTGACGGAGACGGTGGATGGTAAGGATCGCGAAACAGAGTGACCCGAAGAAGCTCCGCGACCTGAAAAGGCGAATAAACGATCCGGCATATCTGGCGTCAGCGATTCAGCGCATCGCACAAACGCTCACAAATGAGCTCTACATGGGAGCAGAGATCAGAAATGGCCAGAAACAACAATGACCAGCGTCGGCGCAGAGGCCGCCGCCGATCGAATCGAAACTCGGACCGTTCCGTTGAACGCGGAGGGGCCGACCGCGCGCCGAAAGCTCCAAGAAGGGAGATCAACGCGGATGTGCCTCGCGAGGTCAAGTACCGGATGCCGGATCCACCGCCTACAAGAGAGTACGGCGCCTGTCCAATCTGCAACCAGCCGATGCGCGACATACAGTCAGCCATCGCGTTTCCACCCTCCGATCAGCCTGCCCACTTCGAGTGTGTAATCAGGCGCATCGGCGAGGATGAGAAGATATCCGAGAGTGAGAGGGTGGTCTACCTTGGCAACGGCTCGTTTGGCATAATCGAGGACCGCACCGCATCGGGGGAGTCAAAATACGTAATCAGAAAGCGGATTCAGTTCGAGGAGCCCGAGAAAGCGGTCGGCTGGCGCAAGGAGCTCAGCCCGGGAATATCCCGGGAGTAGACCCGGCGGAGTCCCGTTTCCTACCTGTTCTTTGCATCCCTGATAAGATTCATGACCTCGATGGCGCGGGCGCGGACCTGTGAAGCGTAGGAACCGAGGGCGACCTCGGCGACCGCCTGAAACAGGCCCGGATCCCGGAGGTCGGGAGCGGTGTAGACTGGGTTCTTGATGCCGGGGACCTCGGGACGCCGAGCGGCAGTGTAGACCGTGGCGACTGCATCGAGCGTTGCGAGCGCAAGCCGGTCGTCTCTCCACCGGGCGTTGTTGGACGCAAGCAGCTCTCGCAGCATGGAAATCTCATCTCTGGTGGGCTCCGGTGTGAGCCGGACTACGGCAACGACGGCAGCTGCCCGAACGTCGGGGCTTGGATCCGAGATGCATATCTGTTTGACCTCACTCAGAGCATCGGCTCCGCCGATTTGTGCCAGCAGCTCTACCGCGCGTGCCCGGAGGATCGGGTAGTCGTTGGCAATGGTGGCTCCCTTGCGAAGCTGTTCACGGGTACCCTGGCTCGCAAGCGCGGAGAGCAGGGAGAGAGCGCCCGGGCTGTCTGCGGTTATCTCTCCGGAATGAATGAGCGGTGCCAGAAAATCGAGTGCCTGCGCTTTGATGGACGGATCGTCGGACCGCGCCCAGTAGCCGGCGATCGCGGCGTCGATCTCTTCGCGGGTCAAAGGGCGTCCGGCGCCGGGGTACTTTACCCAGTCCGGCGTGGAACCATTCTCCGCGGTGTTCGCCGGCGCCTGTTGAGCCTGAACTGCTGCCGGCAGAGTCGCAAGCAGGAGCACCAGGCTGAGCTGGAGAACGTGTAGGAGCGCTGCGAATTTCCGGTGCGCGGACGCGGGGACGGGCACGGGGATAGTATACGTCCGCCCGGTTGACGGTGTCAAAACGGCGCGAGATCGGCCCTTTGTTGACCCCTGCCCATTCTCCCGGTACAATGGAGCGATGCTGAGGGCGCTGTTTCCGGGGTCCTTCGACCCGCCCACAAATGGCCATCTGAACCTCATCCAGCGCGCTTGCGGCATCTACGATCACATTCACGTGGTCATTGCGGTCAACCCGACGAAGGAGTACACCTTTACGGCCGAAGAGCGTCTTCACATGATGCGCGAGCTGCTGAAGGGATATGACAACGTAGATGTGGAGCTCTGGGACAAGCTCATCGTCGAGTACGCCGAAAAGGTGGGAGCGCGACTGATGATCCGCGGCGTTCGCGCACTTGCCGATTTCAGCTACGAGTTCGAGCTTTCGATGGTCAACAAGGGCTTGAACAGCGGCATCGAAACGATTTTCATGCCTACAGACCCGCAGTATTTTGTGCTGCGATCTTCTCAGATCAAGGAACTTGCCCGTCTGGGCGGTGATATCTCCACTATGGTGCCTGACATGGTCGCCGAGGCGCTCCGGAAGAAGGTTTTCCGGCAGTCGGAAGTGCATTAATCGGGTGGCGGCCGAGTTCTTGACAAGCGACAGTTGATCGGATAAGGTTGGCTTCATTATCATTGAAGAGGGGTAACGCATGGCCGTACCAAAGTACAAACCGTCTAAGGCACGTACCAGACGGCGAGGCGCCATCAATATGAAGCTGACCGTCACAAATCTGTCGACTTGCAGCAACTGTGGTGCCAAGAAGCTGCCGCACAGGGTCTGCCCCAAGTGTGGTTTTTATCGTGGAAAACAGGTTATCGAACCGGAGCAGCTGGCCTAATCCGGCCCAAAACATCGCTGAGGAGGAATCAGAATGGACGAGCTTTTCGAAAAGATGAAGAAGCTGATTGCCGACAAACTTGAAGTGGACGAGAGCAAGATCACGCTCGACTCCTCGTTCCGACAGGATCTTGGCGCTGATAGTCTCGACACATACGAGCTCGTGTATGCGATCGAGGAAGAAATGGGAATCACCATTCCGGACGAAAAAGCGAACGAATTCGAAACCGTGCGTGACGCGCTGGACTACATCCGCTCGCAGCAGAAGTAATTTCGGTGCTGAGTCTGAAGAATGCCAACCAGCACCGTGAGTTGTCTATAACTTCAGAACGAAAGAAAGAACTACAGCTATTCGAGAAACACGCAGGAATCAGGTTCAGGAGGCTCGACCTTCTGAACCTCGCTTTTTCTCACCGTTCGTATGCGAACGAGAATCCTGCGAATGTGGGGAACAACGAACGGCTGGAGTTCCTCGGTGATTCGGTACTTGGCCTGGTAGTAGCTGAGTACCTTTTCACCGAGTTGCCCGATCGACCGGAAGGTGATCTGGCAAAGATCAAGTCTTTCGTAGTAAGCGAAGAAAGCCTCGCGGAAGTCGCACGCAAGCTGAAAGTCGACAATTTCATCCTCATTGGCAAGGGCGAAGAGTACTCCGGCGGCCGGACCAAGAAGGCGCTGCTTGCCGACTGCCTCGAAGGTATCATCGGCGCCTATTTCCTCGACTCGGGCTTCAAGGATGCACGGAAGTTCGTCGAGCGCTACCTCGCTCCTGAAATAAACAAGGTCCTCGAGAACCGTCACCGCAAAGACTACAAGACCCTGCTGCAGGAGCTTGTGCAGAAGCGGTTCAAGACCTATCCTCGCTACGAGCTGGTGAAGCGCACCGGCCCGGACCACAACAAGACGTTCTGGATGGAAGTACACATCAACGAGAAGGTGTTTGGGCCCGGAAACGGAAAGAACAAGAAAGAGGCGGAGCAGAACGCGGCCCGGATTGCCTACCTTGCGATTGCGCACGAGCCGGAAAACGGCGAAGGGCCCTCACGGAGACGCAGGGGCGCGCAGCGCGGCGAGGGCGGCAGGCGATAGTCACAGGAGCCGTCGTCAGCTTTCGTGCGGTGAGTCAGGCTTGACCTGCTCGCGGTAGAAGTTGCGCGCGAGCCGCAGAAGCGTTTCCTTCTGGTTCTGGGTGGGGTCGTCGAGGACGGTCTCAAGCAACAGATTCAAAACCACACCCATCAGCGGGCCCTTCGGTATTCCGGCGGCGGCGAGGTCGTTGCCGTTGATCTGGAGGTCGGCGATGGTCAGTACCGCGTCGGCGTGCATGACCCGCTCGACGCGGCGCGCAAGTTCGTCGAGGTTTGCGTCGGGCGTGGGCCGTCCCGTCTTGCCGTAGGTGTCGGCGCGCCTGAGCAGATAGAGCGAGGGCAAGGCCGATGCCCCGACGCGGGCGACAAAGCGCCTCACCGCTGCGTCGGACCAGTCCGGCTGGTAATGGAACATGTGCTGGCGTATCAAATGGCATACGCTGCGGATAAACTGGTTTGGATACTTAAGCCGTGTCAGGATCGCGGCCGCCATCTCGGTGGAGACCTCCTCGTGATGGTGGAAAGAGATGTTTCCATCCTCATCGCGCGTATAGGTAGGCGCCTTTCCGATGTCGTGAAGGAGGGCTGCGGTGCGGACCTCGAGCATCTCGGCCGGGGCTCCGTCACAGGCGAGAAGCGAGTGATCGAGGACATCGAACTGCAAGGCTGGACGGCGGTTTCGAAGGGCCCGCGGCGGTTCGGCCTGCTCGATTCCTGCGCATGCGGCAAGCTCGGGCAGTATCTTTTCGAGCACGCCCGACTCGACTGCGGGCCTCAGTCCAAGCGATGGGCGCGACGATTCGAGAATGCGGTTCAGCTCTTCGCGGATGCGCTCGGCTGACACCGCGTCGAGCCGGTCGCGGCACCGGCCTATCGCCTTGAAGGTTTCCGGCTCAATTTCAAACCCGAGCTGGGCGGCAAAACGCAGCGCCCGGAGCACCCGCAGGCCGTCCTCATTGAATCGCTCGACCGGGTCGCCGATCGCCCGGACCGTTCGCCGGCGGATGTCCTCGATGCCTCCGTGCGGGTCCACGAAGGCCGCGGTCTCCAGATTGAGCGCCATCCCATTCATCGTGAAATCTCTTCTCTTGAGGTCCTCTTCGATTGTCGAGGCGAAGGAAACAGCATCTGGATGACGTGAGTCGGTATAGCCCGATTCGGTGCGAAAGGTGGTGACCTCGAGCTTCTCCTTCCTGAAGAGCACGGTGACCGTGCCGTGCTTTGCGCCGGTGGGAATCACCCGGCGAAAGAGACCGGTGACCTGCTCCGGCGATGCGTCGGTTGCGATATCCCAGTCGGAAGGGTCGTTGCCCATGACGATGTTCCGGATTGCGCCGCCCACCAGAAAGCACTGGAATCCTGCGTCCTGAAAGACGCGGGCAAATGACTTGAGTGCCCGGGGCGGCACTACCGCGCGGCGCGGGTGAAACAGCGAAGACATAGAGCGAATTATACCCGGTTTGTGGTTTCTATACAAAAAGGGCCGCCCTTTTGAGGGCGGCCTGGAATTGCTGCTCGGTAACCGGAATTACCGGAAGAGCTGCAGTACCGACTGCGGTTTCTGGTTCGCCTGGGCGAGCATTGCAGTCGATGCCTGGACGAGGATCTGATCCTTGACGAACTGGACCATCGCATGAGCCATGTCGGTGTCGCGGATTCGCGACTCGGCTGCCTGGAGGTTTTCAGCGCCGACCGCGAGACCCTTGCGGGCGTACCCGAGACGGTTCTGATAGGCGCCCAGGTCCGCACGCTGCTTGTTGACGATCTTCAAGGCCTTGTCGAGGACGCCGATGGAAGCGTTGGCCTTGTCGGGAGTCGAAAGGGAGATGAAGCTTGCGGTGTGGGGGAGGCCATTGGTGCTCTGGATACCGAGGCCCTGCGCGGTCATCGTTCCGATGTAGACGCGGATGCGCTGGTCCATGTTCGCGCCGATGTGGAACCACATGCTGGCGGTGACGACGTTCACGCCGGTGTCCCGGGCGAAACGGCCGGTCAGCAGGTTCATGCCGTTGAACTGGGCGTGGGACGCGATCCGGTTGACCTCGTTGACGAGCTGGGAAACTTCGACCTGGATTTGCATGCGGTCTTCACTGGTGTAGATACCGTTCGAAGACTGTACGGCAAGCTCACGAATCCGCTGAATGATGTCTTCACTCTCCTGGAGGTATCCTTCAGTGGTCTGGATGAGCGAAATGCCGTCCGCTGCGTTCATCTCGGCGCGGTTGAGTCCACGGATCTGAGCACGCATCTTTTCGGAAACCGCCAGACCGGAGGCGTCGTCTCCCGCCCGGTTGATCCGCATTCCCGAGGACAGCTTCTCGATGTCCTTGTTCAGCCGCAGGTTGTTGAACTTGAGCTGCCTGTCGGCAAACATGGCGCTCAGGTTGTGGTTGATTACCATACAATCCTCCTTGATTGTACCGTACGTGGGACGTGTTGCGTCGAACTTCCGTGTTCGACGACCCTCTTCCCCCCCCCTACGGGGGGAGTCTCCGGACAGGAGACTTCTACATTGATTGTCGACACGGTGAAAATCGGCTTGAGCTTTTTTTTGCAGTGCGTGCTGGTCAGTCTTTGCAAAGCGGGGGAAATGGCCTAATCTCATCCGCATATGCGCGGTATCCTTTTCACCGGCGGTGAATGTCCCAGATTCGAGCTCGTGAGACAGTGGCTGACCGACGGCTGCATCATAGTCGCCGCGGATTCGGGTTATGATAGCGTGCGTGAATATGGGCTGGCGCCGGCCCTCGTCGTCGGTGACATGGATTCGATCCGGGACCGCGACGCAGTGATGCGGCTTCCGGAGGAAAAGCGGCGGATCTATCCGGCGGAAAAAGACGATACCGACACCGAGCTGGGACTTGCAGCATTGCGCGACCTGGGTGCGGATGAGATCGTTGTGGTCGGGGGCGGCGGCGGGCGTCTCGATCACCTGCTCGGGATTGTGGCTCTTTTCAGCCGGCCGGCCGGACCGCTGGTATGGCTGCTGCCCGGGAACGAGGTGCACCGGATCGAAGGCCGGTGGGCATTGCGGGTGGACCACGGGGAGACGCTCTCCTTTTTTCCGGCTTCGGATGGACCGTGCCGGATGCGGAGCACCGGGCTGAAATGGCCCCTGGACGGGCTGACCTGGCGGACCGGATCGGTTGGAATCAGCAACGTCGCCACGAGGGATGAGGTGACGGTGGAGATGCTGAGCGGCCGGTTGATCATGGTCAGATCAACACAGGAGTAACGGTGTGACTGGGCGCAAGAGTCTTCAGGAGCTGGTAGATGAGTTGCCGGCCGAGGAGCGGAAGGAGCTTTACGAGCGTGTCAAACGCAGTCTCAGTCTGCAGACGGACGAGAGCCGGAAGATCTATCACGCCGAGCTTCCCCGCGACCGCCGCGCGGAGCTGATTCAGCAGGAGATACAATCGCTGGGCCTCTGGGCGCGATTCGTCTACTGGCTCATGAGGCTTCTCTCTCACCGTCCCGACGAAGAGGTTTTTCTCCGTTACAAAATGGGCCGCATGCGGCGAACGATAAGCGGAGCGGGCACGGACCTGGTGGATTTTGTCGAGAAGTTCCTGCTGCCGGAAGCCGGCCGACGGCTCTTTTCACTCTATCAGGCGGCATATCCGATAATTCCGATGTTCCGTCTGCTCTGGACTGATACCGACTTCCTTCAGGAAATGGTCTCTTTTCTCCTCGAGAGGCGAATCCCCGACGCAAAAACCGAAATCAATCAGTTCATGCCCATGAAGGAGATGCAGGACCTCTTCATGCAGACTGAGAAGAAGCAAAGCATTCGAAACGAGGTGATGGCGCGGCTCGAACGGTATCTGTCCGCGCTGCAGCCGGATATGTTCTCTCATCTCGAAGAAGGCCTGCTCCCGCTCTATTACCTGAAGGGGCTGTGTCTGTTTCCCTACGACGAGTTCTACTCGATGATGGGCGCCGACCTCGGGTACAGCGCGCCGGAGAAGATTCCGGAGCTGCAGGCAGTACGTATACTTGATATCGAGCATTATCTGGAGGAGCTGTACTACGCGATCTACAGCACGCACAGGCTGCCGAAGAATGTCATTGTACACAGTGAGCTTCTCGAGTACTACGTAGACAATTCGGAACAGGAGAGGATTGCTCTGATCGGGGTGGTCGCCGGAAGCGAGGGAGCCGGCGAACCTGAAGAGGTTGAAGCGGGCGATGATGAGGAAGCTTCCGAAGAGGCGCCTGAAGGAGACGATGAGGGATCTGACGCGCGCCAGCAGCGTATCTCGTCTCTGAGAAAGGCGCTGCGGAGCGCAAAGGATCAGGCCGAGCGACTCCACCGGTCGCTTCCGATTGCGGATATCATCAAATACTTCCGGGAGGATCCCTACTACAGGTTTCTCGTATATGTTCCACGGTTGAACCTTCGGGAGTACTACGCATCTGCTTTGACGGTCAGTATTCTCGGCCAGCTCGAGTCGAGGTTCGAGGACGTCCGGATGGGCGTGATCGGGCGTATGATTACGCACATTTTCGGGACCGAGCCGCCTGAGTTCGAAAATTTTCGTTCCTCCAGTTTTGCCTGGGTAAAGGGAATCGGACTTCCCACGATCAGGTACGTCAAATCGGTGAATATACTCTACAACTACATTCGCCTTCACTATTTTGGCGAGCTGCATGAGCTTGTCCAGGCGCTGAGCCGCATAATACCGGCACGCTATCGGGAGGAACAGAGCTCCATGGTTTTTCACGCTGCCGGGCTGGAAGATCTGATGGACAAGATTCACGCGTTTGATCTTTCGTTCAGCCCGGATACCGATGAGGGGAAGAGCCTGATCCGTATGCGGACCGCGATGGAGAAGGACCCGTCACTGCAGCGATCTTTCCGGATCATCATGGCGCAGAAGGACCGTGATGCCCGTTCACTGCTGGACAAAGGCGCCGAGCATATTCAGGGGCTGCAGAATGCCTTTTCCAACCTTCGCCAGGCAAGGGAGCCGGCGCTGTCGGGTCGTCTTGCGCAGTACCAGGGCGTCGAAGGCGTACAAAGGGACGGAGACTCACTTCTTGCCCGGTACATCGAAACCTTCGTCTTTCTGAGGAAGCTACTCAATCAGCTGATCGCAATGGAGGAGGGGTATTGAGCGCGGCCTGCTTTCAGCCGCGGGTCGACTCGAGCTCCTGAATGGCGTTTCGAATTCTTTCGGTAGTCTCCTGAGGATCTTCGACAAGCACCCTCTTGCCGGCAAGCAGGTCCGCAATTCCTGTTTCCCGTGGATAGCGCGGGATAATGTGCAGATGGATGTGGTCGATTGACGCGCCAGCAACCGGCCCCATGTTGTAACCTATGTTGTATGCCCGCGGTGTGTGGGTGCGGTCTAGCGCGTCGAGGATCAGACGGTTGACCTTTGAGAGGTCCTCCTCCTCTTCCTTTGTGTATTCCCGGATATCGAGGAGATGGCGCCGTGGAAATACCATTATGTGGCCGGGGTTGTAGGGGTAAAGATTGACTGCTGCAATGAAGTGCGCGCTGCGATAGACGGTGAGATTGACGACATCCGGCGAGTTGTCCCGTATGAGGCAGAGAATGCAGCCTACCGGCCGGCCGCCCTTGATATAGGCCATCTTCTCGAAATTGAAGAAATATTCCATTGCGCGACACTATCGGAGTGTGTTCGGCAGCTGCCCGGACCCGCCGCCCGAAGAGGACTGTGTCGACGGTGGTTGCGACGAGGGGGGAGTGGTCGATGGAAGCATCAGATCATTGAGATTGATCGAATCGGGATTCTTGCCGTTTTCGAGTGCGAGGTACTTGAGAAGGATGGGATACTGGGTGAGAACCTCCCCGTATTGCCGGAGCAGGTCGAGGGTATTGGTCTTGTTGACCTGCTGCTGCGCGGCTGCCTGTGTCGCCTGCTCCAACGCTCTGGTCTTGTTGTCGATCAGGGAGGTGTAAGAAGACTGCGCTTTGCTGTAGAGCGAGAGGTCCGGCAGCTGGAATTTGGTGACGGCGGCACTGAAAAAGGTGAAATCGGGAAACTGGCTCGAGAGCTGGGATACCAGGTCGGGTCCAATCGACGCCGGGCCAATTGACTGTGTTCCCGCCTTCTGATTCATGAGTGCAGGGACCATCTTCTGGAGAGTCGAAAGAAGTCCGGTCTCGAAATGGCTGTAGTAGGCATCGAGCGAATCGGGGGAGAGTAGACCATCCCTGGTTAGCTGCGGCAGCGCGTCCGGTTTCAGACGATAGGAAACCGTTACATCAAGTGAATAGGAAAACGAGGGATTTCCGGGAAGATACTGCGAGTAGACATCGCCCGAAGGCAGCGTGCCTGTTGCGTTCAGCGTGCTCTGTCTCGTCTGAAGCTGATAGGTGTAAAGCTCAAAGTTGGTGGGAATCACCCGTTCCCATCGCCAGATGAACCTGCCGGGCTCCAGGACCGATGAATCCCATCCGCCGGTTTTGGTGAAGGCAACCGCGTAGGTGTCGGCCGGCAGTTGCAGCTGAACCCAGCCGAAATAGAAAACCACCGCACCTGCAATTATCAGTATCACAAGAGAGACAAGGAACTTCTTCATCGGTGCTCCTTTCGGGCTGTCGTTGTCAGATCGAGAATTCCCGTCACCTGCGCGAGCGCGTCTACCGCAGCGTCCGCGTGCAGATGGACACAGCGCGGATCGTCCTCTCGCAGCCGGAGCGAGCGGGAATCGCCGGCAAAGAGGCAGGTCGAGAATCCGGCCTGCTGTGCGGGGAGTATGTCGTTGAGCATGTCGTTGCCGACGTACAGAACGCTGTGAGGGGACAGGGCGTAATTACGAAGAAGTTCCTCGCGCACCGACTCGAAGAGTCTCGGCGCGGGCTTGGCGACGCCGCGGCGGTAGGACCAGCTGCAGAGGCACTCGTGGATTCCGAGCTCGGCAAGTGTCGCGTCCAACAACGCTGGAAAGAGCAGCGGCGTGTAGAATTGCGCGTTGGAAATCAGTCCCACGGGGATACCGGCCCGAGCGAGGCCGGTCAACAGCTCCCGGGCGCCGGGCATAGGCCACACCGGGTTGGTCAGGCACTCGTACATTACTGCCGCCCGATAAACCGTGACCGGATCCTCGGGAGAGCGGATAAGCCCGGTTCCGTTGAGCTCTTCGAAAACAGCGGCCCAGACCTTTACGATATCCACCTCAGGAAACTCGATGCCGAGGTTCTGCTTCTCCGAGTGGATGGTTTTGATGACCGCGAGGTACTCGGAACGTCCCACCTGTTCAGCCGCCGACGCGTCGAGGATGTCGCACCCTGCAGCGCGAAGCGCCAACTCCACCGGCCCGGATCCCGCGCTTCTCCCTTCCGGGATACTCGACGCGTGGAGCGAGATATCTCCTGAGGCGGACACGAAAAGCGTGCCATAGACGTCGAAAAGAACGGCATGGACCGGAACTTCCAGATGGTCGTAGGGTGGATATTCCGGCCTGCGCGGCTCTGCAGGCCTGCTTTCCCGGCGGATGATGCGGACGAGATCGAGAGCAAGATCGTCCGTGACGTTCGCTTCCTCGCGTTCCGATTCCGCCATGAGAAGAATACTAAAAGAAAATCGCTATTCAATGCAAGCTCCCATCCGTGTTAGACTCGGGCCTGTGGAAAGGGGCCACATGCTTCGAACGCCAGGACATCCCACGTTCTATAGATCACTGCGAATGCTCGAGGCTGCTACTGCCTTTCTGCTTCTCTTCCTTCTGTTTGTGCTGGGTCTCTTCTTCCTCGGCAACGATCAGGAGTTCCTCGACAGCTCACAGACAATGCTGCTCGATGTCCTGCGGCTCGTCAGTCTGCTGTGCGCGCTCGTCGCCCTGTACTACACGATAGGCCTGATCGTCTGGATGATCCGGCGAGGCAGGTTCCTTCTTGGACGAACGCTCCTGGGAGCGGTATCGATCCTGCTCGGGTTCGGTCTGAGCATCGGGGTGAATCTGGTGCTGGTGCTGCTCGCACCTGTGAGCGGAGGGTGAGGTGCGCATGGAACCCGATCTGTATGCCGATGAGGTCGAGCTGAAGACAGCCGAAGAGGTGGAGAGTATCCGCCGCGCGGCGTCGGTGATCACGCTGATACTCGCTCACGTACGCCAGGGAATCTCGCCGGGCCGCACCACGGCAGAGGTGGAGCGCGAATGCGCCGGTCTCCTTGCGAGACACAACGCGACCTCGCCGGAAGAGAGTACAGGGGGGTTCCCGGCGACGGTGTGCATCTCGGTAAACAACGTGGTGGCTCACGGCATTCCGGGGGACTATGAGCTGCGTGACGGCGATATTCTCACGGTCGACGTGACCGCCTGCATCGACGGCTGGTACGCGGACGGCGCCTGGACCTACCTGGTGGGGGAGGGTGACGAGGAGACGCGGAGGCTCGTCTCAGCGGCCTGGCAGTGCTGCCGGAGCGGAGTGCGGGCGGCGCGTGCAGGCGCGCGACTCGGTGACGTCGGCGCGGCGATTCAGTCGACGGCGCGGCGGCTCGGCTGCGTGGTTCTCGGCGAGTTTGCCGGGCACGGAATCGGCAGAAAGATCCACGAACCGCCGACTGTCTATCATGTCGCGGAGCGCGCGACCGGTACCCCGATCGTACCGGGACTGGTATTTACCGTTGAGCCGATCGTGAGCTTCGGCGCGGCGGAGACACGGCTTCTGGATGACGGTTGGACCTACGAGAGCATAGACGGCAGCCGGACGGCGCAATTCGAGCACACAATTGCAGTCTTCGGTTACCGAACCGAGAACCTTACCTTTCCCGACGGCGCCCGGAACCGGCACGTTGACTTTCCACCGTTTTTCTAATAGCGTAGGTTTCTGCGTACGAATACAACACGCCGCCTTAGCTCAGATGGCCAGAGCACGTGACTTGTAATCTCGGGGTCCCCGGTTCGAATCCGGGAGGTGGCTTGTTCCAAAAAAAACACGAACTATTGACATCGCGCGCGGCGGCATGCTATGTTCGTGGCTCTCAAGGGGAGATTCCCGAGCGGTCAAAGGGGGCAGACTGTAAATCTGTTGGCTCAGCCTTCGAAGGTTCGAATCCTTCTCTCCCCATATCTTCAGATTCAGAAATTGCCTGCGGCTCGATATCAAACGACCAGTCTTGACTTCCTTATTTCAGCCGGTCATTTTGTGCAGGAACCCCACGGATGCAGCTGCCCGGGATCGCCTGTCTCTCTGTTGAAAGAGACCGGCGTGATATACTACGCTTGAGGAACGCATGGAGCGTGAACCATTTTACCGCAATGGACTTCGTTTCTCGTGCACGCGCTGTTCGCGCTGCTGCCGTCACCAGCCCGGCTACGTCTTCCTGTCGGAACAGGATGTGGAGCAGCTTTGCGTGGCGAAAGGGATGAGCAGGGCGGAAGTGCTCGACGGATTCTGCCGTCAGGTTAATATAAGCGGATTCATTCGACTCAGTCTCAAGGAGAAGCCGAATTACGACTGTGTGTTCTGGGAACGTGGTCACTGCACGGTGTATGAGAATCGGCCGCTGCAATGCCGGAACTATCCGTTCTGGCACGCCAACCTCGATTCGCAGAGCTCCTGGGATGAGCTTCAGAGTGAGTGCCCGGGAGTGAATATAGGGCGGCTTCACAGCCGTGAGGAAATCGAAGCGCGCCTGAAAGAGCGGAGGCTTTCACCGATCATGGAGATCCGCGGAGCAGACACGTAGGCGCGTCGTCGCCGAGTTCAGTATGAGAATCGGGAAGTAGAGATGGTGGCCCGGCAATGAAGGTTCGATTCTGGGGCGTGCGAGGCTCTCACCCCACACCCATGACCCCTGACGCGGTGCGAAGCAAGATCGCGAGTGTCGTGCAGCGCATACGGCCGGAGGATCTCGCCAACGCCCGGGCCCGAGAATCCTTCCTGGCGTCGCTGCCGCACTGGTTGTTCGGGGCAACAGGGGGAAACACGCCGTGCGTCGAAATCCAGCTGGCGGACGGCACCTTTCTGCTTTTCGACACCGGGTCCGGCATACGCGAGCTCTCGGCGCATTTTTCGCATCAATTGCAGATTCCGCAGCGGTTCCACATCTTTTACTCGCATTTCCACTATGACCATGTTCAGGGACTGCCCTTCTTCGGGCCGGCCTACAATCCGCGAACCGAGATCCGTTTCTACAGCCCGGTCACGGACTTTCGGCGCTATCTGAGCGAGCACATGCGACACCCCTATTTCCCGGTGACGATGGAAGATCGGATGACGAAGAACATGGATTTTCGTGTGCTTTCGGGCGACTCGCTTCCGCTCGGTTCTGCAACGATCACCTGGCGGTTTCTCAACCATCCGGGAGGCTCCTATGCCTACAGGCTGGACGAGAACGGGAGATCGCTGATATTCGCCACCGACACCGAGCTGCTCGAGTCCGACTTTGAACGCAACCCGGCGAACATCCGGTTCTTTCGGGGCGCGGACGTTCTGATACTCGACACACAGTACACGCTCGGGGAAGCGATCGAGAAGTTCAACTGGGGCCACAGCTCCTTCAGTCTCGGTGTGGATTTCGCTACAGCCTGGGACATCAACAAGCTTTTTCTTTTCCATCACGAGCCGCTATACGACGATAAGAAACTTCACCGAAACCTGCAGTCGGCGCGCTGGTACGCGCATCGCCTGGGAAACGAGCAGCTGCGGATCTTCCTTTCGGAAGAGGGCATGGAGATCCCGATATGAGCGGCAATCACCTTTCCGTCCGGATGAACGGACGCGAAGTCACGGCACTCTATCTGCTGCTGCGACGGGAAGAGGACAGACTCGACGAGGAGCTGCTTTCTCTCCTTGGCCGCATCGAAGAGATGCTCTTTTCGAGACTTTCGATCGACGAGATGGAGCGTATCGACGATCTGTACCGGAGCGGAGTGAACGTGTTCGACGCCGGAGACGACGTCTCCCCGGCGTGAACAGAATCCGGAGAAAACCAATGAAAAGAACAATCATTACCGCTATTCTGAGCATATCGGCACTGTCGGGCGCGTTTGCTCAGTACAATCCACCGGCGGGGGGCGAGGAGATCCCGAGATTCTATTCTCCTCTGTTCCTCGCGACCGGAACGAGCGTGACTTCTTCCGAAACCCCCGAAGCCGATGCGGTAAATCCGGCCATTTCGGGCGCAAATCAGCGACCGGTGATCGACCTGAGTTACATCGGCCTTACCGGCTTCGATGCCGCCGGCGGGAACGGCTGGCTTGGCCACGCTGCCAATATCGGTTTGAGCTTTCCCACCAGGGCCGGCGTGATCACCGGTTCGGCGCACTTTCTCTCCTCCTTTCTCCCTGAGATGACGCTTGGTAACAACGTCGGGCTGCGCTTCTCTTTTGCGAAAGACCTCTATCCCGACCTTCTTGTCGGCATTGGACTGAACCTCGATGCGGGCGGCTACAACACTACCGACTTCGGCGCAAGCGTCGATCTCGGGGCACTGGTACTTCCAGGGTCCGTGGGGCCGCTGAGGAATTTTCGCTGGGGAGTGGTTCTGCAGAATCTGGGGAAATGGTACACCCCGGTTCCCGGTCGGTCTCCGGTGCCCGCTCCGTTCACGCCGGCATTTGGCGTCGGTTTCGACCTTATCGACAACCCGGTTATACGCGTCGGGCTCACCGGCGATCTGAGCTTTCCGACATTCCAGGATGTCCGCTTCAATGTCGGCGGATCGATCTCGCTCTGGAACACAGTCTCGTTGAACGCAGGGTGGCGGACCAGCCTGCGGAGCCTTCTGGACAGCAGCCTTCCGCAGGAGAGCATGCTGCCGTCGTTCGGAATCTCCGTGGATCTGAAGACAAACCTGAAGGGCAAGTCGGGTTTCATCGCCGAGAACGGCTGGAACCAGAGCGATGTGCGGACTCACATGAGTGCAGCCCCGCTCTATGGGAAGGTGTGGGGGATCGGCGGCGGCATCAACGCAGCCCTCGGGATCGTCGATCGCACACCGCCCGATATCCGGGTGGATTATCCGACCGTCCAGTCCATTTCGCCGAACAATGACGGTGTTCAGGACGCGCTTGTGTTTCCGGTGACCATTACCGACCGGCGTTACGTGAGCGGCTACATACTGCGCATCAGCGACTCCGAGGGCCGAGTGGTCCGGCAGATAGTCAACAAGGAAAACAGGCCGGAGAATCGGGGGCTGAAGAACATTTTCGACCGTCTCGCCTACGTAAAATCCGGAATTCCGATCCCGTCGCAACTCCGGTGGGATGGAACGGCAGACGACGGCAGCGTCGTACCCGACGGTACCTACAGCTTCGCGATAGAAGCATGGGATGATAACGGGAACCGCGCGACGACGCCCGAATACAAGGTCCACGTCGACGATACGGCTCCAGAGGTGAAGATAGCTGCCGTCTCCCCTGATGACCGGATCTTCTCACCCAACGGCGATGGGCACAAGGACACGCTGCCAATAGACCAGTCGGGCAGTCTCGAAAAGAGCTGGAGCGGTGAGATCCGGGCCGTGGACGGCACGGCAATCTATCACCGAACGTGGAATGACTCAGCTCCTGCGTCGTTTGCCTGGGATGGAACCGATGACAACGGAAAGAAGGTTCCGGACGGTGTATACAGCTACCGCGTCCAGAGCACCGATGCCGCGGGCAATCATGGAAGCGCTACGCTTGCAAACATAATCGTGAATACCACACCTACGCCGGTTGCACTTACCATCGACCGGTCCTACTTCTCACCCAACGGTGATGGTGTCGACGACGCAGTTTCCTTCACGCTCAAGGTGCCTTCGGAGAAGGAGGTAGTTTCCTGGAGCATGACTATCGAAGGAGCAGGGGGCAGTTCGGCAAAAAGAACCTTCTCGGGGTCCGAGGCACCGCCTCAGGCGATTCGTTTCGATGGAAAGGACGATTCGGGAGCGGTCCTTGCGGAGGGTGAGTACCGTGCGCATCTCCAGGTAGCCTATCGCAACGGAAACGCGCCGGAGGCCGAATCGCCGTCGTTCGTTCTGGACAACACCGCCCCGCAGGGTTCGGTGACCTCCAGTGAAACGGTGTTCTCCCCGAACGGGGACGGAAGCAAGGACACTGTCACCTTCTATCAGGACACATCCAGGGAGGAGCTCTGGGTGGGGCAGATCAGTGATGGCACCGGAGAGGTGGTGAAAAAGTTCACCTGGCACGGTGCGGCAGACTCGCAGGTCACCTGGGACGGACGTGATGCCAACGGCCAACTGGTTCCCGACGGCAGCTACCATTACCAGCTCTCTTCGGTGGACCGTGCCGGTAACCGGGGCATCTCCAATACTGTCGATGTCCGTGTCGATACCGAGGCGACGCCGGTCCTGCTCTCGGCCGGGTACGATGCCTTTTCTCCGAACGCCGACGGCGTAAAGGACACGATCACGCTGACACCGACGCTTCGACGAAACGATGGAATTGACAGGTACACGCTGAGTATCGAATCGGTCGGCGGAACGGGTCAGGATGCGGCGGCAAAGGTCGTGCACAGCGTCAGCGGCCGGGGAAGCATCAACGGACCCTTCGTCTGGGACGGGCGGGATGACAACGGCGTGCGCGTCGCGGACGGTTCCTACCGCGGCGTGCTGAACGTACAGTACGCCAACGGAAACCGGGAGACGGCGAGGACGGGCTCCTTCCTGCTCGACACCGTGTATCCGTCCGTCGTTATAGGATCTGACAACACTCCCTTCTCTCCCGATGGGGACGGTAACAGGGATACCTTCACCATAACCCAGACCTCGAGCGACGAAACCCTTTGGGAGGCAAAAATCCTTTCGAGCTCCGGCGCCGAGGTGCGCCGCTACTACTGGAAGGGCAGGCTGGCCAACGTTGTCTGGGACGGAACCGACGACGCCGGGAACAGGGTGCCCGACGGCCGCTACAGCTACGTGGTAAGCGCCGAAGATCAGGCCGGCAACCGAACACAGAAGTCGCTGAAGGACATCGTCGTGGACACCCGCCCCGCCGCCGTGTATGTGACCGCAGCAGATGCAGGCTTCTCGCCCAATGGAGACGGGGTACAGGACACCGAAACCTTCACCATGTACACCAATCTCCTCGACGGGGTGAAGAGCTGGAAGCTGTCGGTATTCACGGTGGGACCCGACGGTAAGGAGGGGCCTGTGGTGCGCGAGTTCACCGGCGATTCGGTGACCGCGAGCTTCAAGGTGGTATGGGACGGGAGGCGTTCCGACGGAGGGCCGACCGCGCCCGACGGCCGATACCGCGCGCGGTTCGAGGTGATTTATGCCAAGGGGAATCATCCAGTTGCCGAGACACCCGCGATAACCCTCGACACGACAGCTCCTTCGGTGGAGCTCAATATTGCGCCTCGTCCGTTCTCGCCGGACAACGACGGCGTGGACGACGAGCTCCATATCGGCATCAGTGTTAAGGATGCTAGCGAGATTCGCGACTGGCGTTTCGAGATACTAGACCGGAACAACAACTTCTTCACCGACTTCACGGGTAAGGGAAAACCGTCGAAAGAGCTCATCTGGGATGGGCGGTCGAAAACCGGCGAGCTCGTCATCTCGGCGGAGGACTACCCCTACGTTTTCACCATCACCGACGTCCTCGGGAATACCACCGTGCGGCGTGGGGTGATCCCGGTCGATATCCTGGTAATCCGGGAGGGCGATCAGCTGAAGGTACGCATCAGCAGTATAACGTTCACACCGGACAGCCCGGAGCTGGTCCTCGACCCGTCGACTCTGCGGGGACTCAAGAACGACGAAATACTGAAGCGTCTGGTCCAGATATTCTCGAAGTACTCCAGCTATCGGATCCGGATCGAGGGACACGCCGTTAACATAAGCGGCACGCAGCGCGAGCAGCAGGAGGAGCTGATTCCTCTGAGCAAGGCCCGGGCCCAGTCGGTCAAGGACGCCCTGGTGGCGAGGGGTATAAGTGCCGACCGGATTACCGCGGCCGGACTGGGCGATCAGAACCCGGTTGTGCCTGACACCGACATCGAGAACCGCTGGAAGAACCGTCGCGTAGAGTTTATATTGATAAAGTAGCTGGCTGCGGCGGATTTCAGCGATGGAATAGCGCCGCAGATCACCCCAAACTGCCAGAACGTGGCCGATAATCGGACCATGGAAGAGTCACGCACGCCGGTGTCTGATACCGCTACCAATACCAGTACTGCGCCGACGAGCCCGCCTCCCGAGGAGAGCGGCAGAGCCGGGAGAAGGCCGGCGAGAAGGGCAGTTTCTGCCTTTCTTGCAGTGCTGCTGATATTGTTGATCGCGCTCGCCGCGATCGGCGCGTACGCATATTATCTGAACCTTCCCGCAGGAGACTCTTCCTCCGGTGTCGATTTCGCCGTGAACAGGGGTGATTCGCTCGATGCGGTTGCGACGAGGCTGGCCGGCGACGGGCTCATTCGGTCGCCGCTGCTGATGAAGCTGATCGGGCTCATCTCGGGAACGAGCGGTGAGATACAGGCCGGCCACTATCTGCTTCGGTCCGACATGACCTCCGCGGCAGTCTACCGCTCCCTCGTCGAGGGGAAACAGATTCTTCTACGGGTTACCATTCCGGAAGGGTTCACCATGCGGCAGATCGCGGGTAGATTCGACAGCGAGGGGATCGTTTCTAAAGAAGACTTTCTCGCTGCAGCGACCGATTCGACGCTGTTGAGAAACCTCGGAATTCCGGGGAAAAGTGCCGAGGGGTACCTGTTCCCGGACACCTATCTGTTTCCCAGGGATTATCCTGCAAAGGAAGTGGTGTCTCATCTGGTGTCCAATTTCTTCTCACATCTGAAGCAGATCGATCCGGGCTACGATTCTCTAAGCCCCCCGCAGCTGTTCGACAAGGTTACGCTCGCATCGATAGTGGAGCGTGAGTATGTAAGCTCCGACGAGGCACCGCTCATCGCGTCGGTTTTCTATAACCGCCTGAGAGCCGGGATGCGACTTGAAAGCTGTGCGACGGTGGTCTACGTCATGACCGAACAGGAGAGGCTTCCCCATCCGGAGCGGCTCTACTATCGTGATCTCGACCGACCCTCGCCCTACAACACCTACCTGCACCGGGGGCTTCCGCCGGGACCCATCTCCAACCCCGGGGTAACCGCGCTGAAGGCGGCACTCTTTCCGGCCAAAACCGACTACTGGTACTTCGTCCTCAAGTCCGACGGCGCTACGCATCACCATTTTTCGAAAACCCTTACCGACCACAATCAGGCGGCCGTTTTCTACCTAAAAACCCTGTCGAGCGGCAACTAGGATAGCGGGCTTGAAGATCCCCGAGCAGATCATCGAAGAGATTTCCTCACGCGCGGATATCGTCGCAATCGTTGGGGAGTACGTCACCCTTCAGAAACGCGGAAATCGTTACTGGGGACTCTGTCCGTTTCACACCGAAAAGACAGGATCCTTTACGGTCAGCCCGGAACGGGACAGCTACTACTGCTTCGGGTGCAAGAAGGGCGGTTCGATCTTCAATTTTCTCATGGAAATGGAGAAGGTGAGCTTTCCCGAAGCGGTGGAGATGCTCGGGAAGCGCACGGGCGTTGCGGTACCGTCGCGCGATGCGGGCCGGGATTCCGCCGCCGACGATGAGAGATCCCGGAGGCGTGATGCACTGACCGAGCTCTACCGACGGCTTTCTGGCAGCTTTCACCACCTGCTCGTCGAAAGCGAAAAGGGGCGTGAGGGGCTCGACTACCTGTTGCGACGGGGACTCAACCGCGAGGTTATAGATCGCTTCGAGCTCGGCTATGCGCCGGCCGACCCCTACTGGCTGCACAGATTCCTGAAGACGAAGGACTATTCGCCGGATTTCCTTTCGGAATCGGGACTGTTCAGCCGCCGGTCGGCGGAACGGGCGCTGTTTGCCGACCGCGTCATGTTTCCAATCCGTTCGCGGTCGGGCGAGGTTATTGCGTTCGGAGGACGGGCTCTTGCCGGAGGTGGCGATACCCCTGCGGGGATGCCGAAGTACATTAATTCTCCGGACTCGGAGCTCTTTCACAAGGGAGATCAGCTTTACGGTCTGGATGTCGCGTTGCCGGAGATCCGCAAATCCGGAACGTTCATGCTGGTGGAAGGCTACATGGATGTGCTTGCGCTGCATCAGGCGGGGGTGGGGATAGCAATTGCGCCGCTCGGAACCGCCTTCACCGAGAACCAGGCACGTCTGCTCCGCCGATACGCGTCCACCGGTTACCTCCTTTTCGACGCAGATGAGGCGGGCAGACGTGCCGCCGAGCGGGCGTCGGTGATCCTCGAAAAGCAGGGGCTGGACTCGCTCGTGGTGCAGTTTCCGGACGGGAAGGATCCGGCCGAGATGCTGGAAAAGGGTCTCACGGAGCAGTTGAATAACTACAACAATTACACTATAAGTATACTGGAGTATCTTATAGCCCTTGCGAAGAATAACAACGACGTGAGCACACCGCGAGGTAAAGAATTTGTCTTAAACGAGATATTTCCTTACATTAGTGCCATAACGTCCGATATTAAGCGCGAGGACAGTCTGGGGCTTGTAGCGGACGCTCTTGGGGTTGACCGGCAAGCAGTGATCAGTGATTTCCGCAAAAAGGGAGGACATGCTTCAGAGCCGGGGCGTACGGTTCCAACAATTACGGATTCCCAAATAACTACGGATCTGTTTCTCATGATGGCCACGGTGGTGAATCGCGGTCATTTTGTGTTTGTTCGTCGGATGCTAAAGCCTGAAGACCTTGTCGATGGCCGCGCGAGGGGGCTTTTCATTGCCCTTGAGGAGTGCTATCGAAGAGAGGAAACCTCCCTTGAGATGCTCTTGGCTCGGATTGAAGACGAGAGTTTGTGTGCGCTTGTACTTGAGAAGACGAATTCAGACGAATTTAACCTTAATCAGGAGAAATCCATCAAAGATGCTGTCTACCGGATCCGCCAACGGAATCTCGAAAAACAGCGTTCTGCGGTTGAAAGTCAGATTCGCCAATCGGGTCGTAAGAGTGGTGGGGACATTGCAGGTCAACTCCTCGAACTGCAACAGGAAAAGATGTACCTCGATGCAGAACTCGAGAAGTTGAAGGTGATGATACATGATAGAGTTGCAGAATGATCCTGCGATTGCGAAGCTGATTGAATACGCAAAGAACAAAAAGAGTATCAGTTTTGATGAGGTGAGTGATTTTCTCCCCGAAGCCATAGTCAACTCAGAGAAAATAGAGGAGGTCATCACGCTGCTCGGAAAGTACAACGTTCGCCTCGAAGACGAGGACATCCGGCTCGAAGAGGAAGAGGCGGAACCGGCACCCAAGCCGGAGAAGAAGAAGAAGCTGGTATACGGCGAGAAGGATGCGGCAATTGATGACCCTATCCGGCTCTACCTCCGTGAAATTGGCAAGGAGAGCCTGCTCACTGCAGAGCAGGAGGTCGAACTTTCCAAGAAGATGGAGCAGGGCGAGAACATCATAAAGAGCGTCATCAAAGGTTCCGGTATCCTGATTCCCGAGTTTTACCTGCTTGCGCAACGCGCGTTCTCCAAGAAGGATCCCCGCGAGATGAACCTTTCCAAGAAGGAAATCTCCGAGTATCTCGCGGAGCGCCGCCGCCTGTCGCAGTTCTACCGTGAATCGCTTCGCGAATATCTGCCCCAGCTCAAGGGCTACATGGAGCAGAAGCGCAAGGTGATGCAGAAAGGGACCGACATACTCTCGGACCACTCCCTTGTCGGAAAACGGTCGGATCTGCTCAAACAGCTGCAGAACGTCGAAATACATCAGGAGGAGATTCTCCTTTTTTCGGACAAGTTCATCACCGCATCCCGCAAGATAAAGAAATACCAGCGGGAGCAGGAAAAGATTGAAAAGCGGCTGCGAGTCTCCAACATGCGTGAACTGCGCGGACTTGGCCGCGGCCTTGCGATGACGGATCAGCGCCAGAAGATCGAGAATGAACTCGGCATGGACGCGGATCAGATCAAAGAGAAGATTCGCCAGATACAGGTCACGGACAAGAAGCTCAAGAGCCTGGAGATCGATTTCGAGAACAGCATCGAGGACATCATCCAGATGTCCAAAGAGATCACCCACGGCAAGACCATGATGCAGAACGCCAAGGACCGGCTGATCAAGGCCAACCTGCGTCTGGTAGTGAGCATCGCCAAGAAGTACACAAATCGCGGCCTCCATTTCTTCGATCTGGTGCAGGAGGGAAACATCGGCCTTATAAAGGCGGTGGAAAAGTTCGAATACCGCAAGGGCTACAAGTTTTCCACCTACGCGACCTGGTGGATCCGGCAGGCCATAACGCGTTCGATCTCCGATCAGGCGCGCACGATCCGGGTCCCTGTTCACATGATCGAGCAGATCAACAAGGTGGTGCGGGAGTCGCGCCAGCTTATGCAGATCCTCGGCCGCGAACCTACCGACGAAGAGATCGCACAGCGTCTCGGCTGGACAGTGAGCCGCGTGAAATCGGTCAAGAACGTCGCTCGTGAGCCTATCTCCCTCGAAACGCCCATCGGAGAGGAAGAGGATTCACTGCTCGGAGACTTCATCGAGGACAAGGACGTCGAGAACCCGGCCCACCAGACCGCCTTCACCCTGCTGCAGGAACAGCTGCGTGAGGTGCTCGGCACCCTGCCTGCGCGAGAGCAGGAGGTGCTGAAGATGCGGTTCGGCCTGGAGGACGGTTACTCGCTCACCCTCGAAGAGGTGGGGCTCTACTTCAATGTGACCCGCGAGCGAATCCGGCAGATTGAAGCGAAAGCGCTGCGGCGGCTCCGGCATCCCAAGCGGAGCAGGCGGCTGAAAGACTATCTCGATCATTGATATAATCGTTTTTGACGGAGAAGCCAATGGCAGTCACGACGGAAGAGGTATACGAGAAACTGCGAAACCTGCAGGAGGTCCTGTCGGAGAAGTTCGCAATCGAAGCGGAAATCCGCGACATCCCCAAGGCGCTTGCCACAAAGCAGGAGCTGGTCAACAGGCTCAAGAAAACCTACATCGAGAAGAGCACTCAGTACAATGAGGTGAAAGAGCGCATAAAGAGCCTCCGTTTCCGCATGGAAGAGGCGGAGCAGGCTCGGGAGACCTACGAGCAGCAGATGGATCTCATCAAGACCCAGCGCGAGTACGAAGCGCTGGACAAGGAGATCCGTGATGCCTCGGAGAAGGAGCAGTCGCTGCGCAAAGAGGTCCAGCGGGAAGAGAAGGTCATGGAAGAGATGTCGAAGGCGCTCGAGCGCGACGAGTCCATGATCAAGGAGCAGGAAAAAGAGCTCGGCGCGGAACAGGAGCACATCAAGAACGAGAGCGACAAGCGCAAGGATGCGCTCAAGGACCTCGAAAAACGGGAGAAGAAGATCACGCCCGGACTCGACGAAGAGATGGTCTTCAAGTTCGAACGCATCATTCGAAGCAAGGCCGGTGTCGGAATTGTTCCGCTTCGGAAAGGCGTCTGTACCGGATGCCATATGATCCTGCCGATGCAGTTCGTCAACGACGTTCGAGAAGGCGAGGGCATTCTTTTCTGTCCCTACTGTTCGCGGATCCTCTTCTTCCAGGAGGAGGCCGACACCGCGTACGCCGAGGTGGATGCGGAAGGTCTTGCCGACCTCTTCAACGATGAGGAAGAGGAGGACATCGAGGAATCGGAGGTCGACGACGAAGAGGTCGGGGCCGAGGACGAAGAGGAAGAAAACGACGAGACCGACGACGAAGAAGACGATATAGAGGAACAGGACGAGGAGTAGTCCCGAACATCGTTCGGGCCGAGAGGAAGTTCCGGCCGCCGACAGAGCGCTGTCGTTCCGCGGTAGCCGGGGCAGGTCGGGCGGCCGTCGCCGCACTTCAGTGCGGCGGAGGAAAGTCCGGGCTCCGTAGAGCATGGCACCGGGTAACACCCGGGCTTCGCGGGTGCGAAAGCACGCGCGGAGACAGATAGGGCCACAGAAAACAGACCGCCTGATACGACAGGACGGCAACGTCCGTCGCCTCGGGTAAGGGTGAAAAGGTGGGGTAAGAGCCCACCGGCTGCAGGGTAACCTGCAGCGCACGGTAAACCTTGCCAGGAGCAAAACCAAGCAGCGGAGAGTTGCTCGCTCACATCCGCGGGTAGGTTGCTCGAGCCGGGCGGCAACGCTCGGTCAAGATAGATGGCAGCCCTCCGAAAGTCGCGCAAAGCCGCGCCTTTCGGGGCCAGAACCCGGCTTACAGACCTGCCCCGCCTCCCCCGGAACGCCTCCGTTCCGCCGGCGCTACATTGACTTTTTAGGGAAACTGTACTTTAATGTCTGCCGTTGACTCATGATTTACCCCGATAGCCGTTACCGCTTCTCCCAGGGAAGAGGAAACAGAAGAAAGGCAAGAAGCAGACTCCTGGGAGCATTACTGTTCCTGATTGTGCTTGGCGTGGGAGGCTACTTCGTCCTGCGGAACGGCGTTCCGTTCACCGGATCGCAGAAACAACCGGCGCCGGCGCGGGTAGATCTGGCCTCGCTGTGGAACAGCCAGCGATATGCGGAACTGATAAAGGCAGCAGACGACGAGCTTAACAACAATCCTATGGACGGTACCGCCTTGGTATTCGATGGGTTTTCCAGCTTTTATGCGGGAATAACCCAGGTTGCACTGGACGACAAGCTCCAGTACATTGAAAAATCCATATCCGCCCTTCGTCGCGCGCTCCTGCTCGCACATCCGCCCTATGTCGCACAAATCCACTATGTCCTCGGAAAAGCCTACTACCAGAAGGGGCTGTACTTCACCGATCTGGCGATCAAGCATCTGAAAACCGCGCTGGACATGGGATACAAGGCCGATGACATATACGAGTATCTCGGGCTCAGCTATAATCGTCTGGGACTCTACAAGGAAGGGGTCGACTGGTTTTTGAAGGCTGTCAGTCAGAACCCCAAAGACGTGCTCTTCCTGACGATTGCGCAGACCTACTTCAAGATGGGCGACAGTCGACAGGCGACCGATTATGTGGACAAGGCCATCAGCGCCTCCTCTGACGACTTTCTCGTTCAGAAGGCGATGTTTCTTCTCGGCGAGATCTACCGCAAAGAGGGCAACCTGGACGCCGCGGAACGGGAATATCAGAAGATCATCGCAAGCAATCCACAATCGAGCGACGGACACTTCTATCTTGGAGAAACCTACTTGGCGATGGGCGACCGTGCCCGCGCACGCGCGGAGTGGCGCGAGGCGCTGCGAATAGATCCGAACAACGAAGCCGCCTACAACAGGCTGCGGGGGAAATAGGTGACGAGGTCACGAAGGGAGGGGATTTTATGGGTGTAGGGAGTGTGTTCAACGCGTTCTCGACAGACCTCGGCATCGATCTGGGGACCTGCAACACGCTGATATACGTGCGCGGCCGCGGCATCATGGCAAACGAGCCGTCGGTCGTTGCAGTCGAGCGCGGCACGAAACGGGTGGTAGCGGTAGGCGAAGAGGCCCGTCTGATGCTGTGGAAGACTCCGGGCGATATCATTGCGATCCGGCCGCTGCGTGACGGCGTCATCGCGGATCTCGAGACCACCGAGAAGATGATCCGCTACTTCATTTCGAAGGTCATTCCGCGGCGCTGGTTCGTCAAACCGCGAATGGTGATCGGGGTTCCTTCCTGCATCACCGAAGTCGAGCGACGGGCCGTCGAGGAGAGCGCCTATAAGGCGGGCGCCCGCGAGGTCAAGGTGATCGAGGAATCGCTCGCCGCCGCAATCGGCGCCAACATCCCCATCTACGAGCCGGCCGGACACATGGTGGTCGACATCGGCGGTGGAACAAGCGAGATCTCGGTCATTTCTCTCGGCGGTATGGTCGTGACCAACGCGATCAGGCTCGGCGGCGACGAGTTCGACGAAGCCATCATGAAGCACGTCCGCACGGTCCACAATCTGATCGTGGGTGAACGGACCGCGGAGGAGCTGAAGAAGAGCATCGGCAACGCAACACCGGAAAAGAAGATCGAAAAGATGGAGGTGAAGGGCACCGATGCCATCACCGGACTTCCGCGGCGTCTGGAGATCGACAGCGTCGAGGTCCGCGAGGCGCTTCAGGAACCGATAAACGCCATCATCGAGGAGATCAAGCGCACGCTCGGCCAGACCCCTCCGGAGCTTGCGGCTGACATCGTCGAGCGGGGAATCGTCATGACCGGGGGCGGCTCACTCCTCAAGGGGCTGGACACCCTCATCTCGAACGAAACCGGGGTGCCTGCCTTCCTCGCGGAGGACCCGCTCAACTGCGTCGCACTGGGTGCGGGACTCTATTTTGATCATGTGAAGGGAAAGAACAACACCCGGAACATCTACAACAACCTGAATACCTGACAGAGTAGGTTGTTTCCATGCAATTTCGCGATTTCGCGACGAAAAACAGAACGGTGCTGACCCTCGTGGTCTGCATCGTCATTTCACTTTTGTCTCTCGCCTTTTCATCACAGAGCTTCGTGCTCCGCCCGAAAGAGGTGGGGCTGTCGGTATTCTCGCTCATCCAGAGCGGCATCTACCAGGTCGGCAGCTTCGTCTCACGGACCGTTGCGTCGGTGAAGGAGCTTGGAGAACTTCGCCGCAACTATGCGATTCTGCTCGATCGCGTGAAACAGTACGAGGGAATTCAGAACGATATCACCGAGCTCCGGCAGGAGAACTCGAGGTTGAAGACCATTCTCGACTTCTCGCAGCAATTCTCCTTCAAGAACATTCCGGCACAGATCATCGGAAAGGATCCCGGGAACATCTTCTCCACCATCATGATAAACAAGGGCAGCGCCGACGGCGTGCGGGCGAACATGCCGGTGGTGGCTGTACAGGATGGCGTTCAGGGACTCGTGGGAAAGATCGAAAGCGTGGGGATCAAGACAGCGATGGTCCTCCCGCTGTACGACCACCTCACCTACGTCGCAGCGAGACTGCAGCGATCGCGCTACGAAGGGCTCGTGAACGGCGGAGGCGACAGTTCGGTCACCATGCAATGGGTAGAGAAGACCGCCGCGAAATACCTGCAGACCGGCGACCTTGTCATCACCTCCGGGATGAACTCGATCTATCCCAAGGGCATCAGAATCGGCTATGTGTCGAGCATCAGCGCCCGGCCGTCGGACACCTCGCTGCAGCTCGAAATCAAACCCATAATCGACTTTGCGAAGCTCGAATATGTGTTCGTTATCGCCGAGCAGCCACCGCCGGTCGAGCCTGTGACCACGGTGGAGACGGTGAAGCCGGCGGAAGCCGCTGGCGTGCAGGAGCAGAATGCAGCTCCGCAGCCCAATGTTCCGGCTCCCCACACTGAGCCGCCGCCGGAGGCTCCCGGCACCGGTCAGGTGAGACCTGGAGGCTGATCCGTGGGGATAAACGTTCTCATATCATCCGGTTTGCTCAGCCTGCTGGTGCTGCTTCAGACCAACATCCTGCGGGTCATCGCTATTGGTGGAGCAGTTCCCGACCTGGCGCTGATTGTGCTCGTATTTCTCGCCAACCGGAACGGCAGCATGGCCGCGCAGGTAAGCGGCTTTGTCGCGGGAATCGTGCAGGATCTGGTAAGCCTTGCTCCGCTCGGTTTTCACGCTTTTGTGCGCACGTTGACCGGTTACCTGTTCGGGCTAACAAGAGGCAACATCTTTGTCGATCCTATACTTGTGCCGGTACTGATCGTTCTTGCAGCTACGATACTGAAGGGGGTGCTGACGGCGCTGCTGGCCGCCGTGTTCGGCATCTCGTCGGCGTTTGCCGGTCTGTTCTCGACCACCTTCCTGATTGAGCTCTTGTACAACGCAGTCCTCGCGCCCTTCCTGTTTGGACTTCTCGGCGTGATAAAGCCCCTCCGGCTCGACACAAGGGGGCGTGCTCTTGAGTGAGTTCGGCCGCAACGGACGTCAGGACGTCTCGAAATCGCGTATAAAACTACTGGGCGGCATAATTTTGGCAACGGTGATTGCCTATGTGTGCTATCTCTTTTCGATGCAGATCGTCGACGGCTACATCTATTCGGTACGCGCCGCGCAGGTCACCACCCGGAGCATCGTGGTTCCACCGCAGCGGGGCGAGATCTTCGACCGAAATATGGACGTACCCCTTGCGACCAACATCGACTCCTTCGCGGTAGATGTAATACCGGCCGAGATTCCGAAGCCCGACCTGGACCGCGTGCTGACGGAAATCGGGCGGTTCCTGGGAATGAGCCTGAAAGACGTGAAGACGGCGATCCCCGAAGCCGCCTACAGCCGATACCAGCCCGTCGAGCTGAAGAGCGGGCTCACTTTCGAAACAATTTCCCGGATCGCCGAGCACATCAACGAGCTCCCGGGCATTACGTGGCGGAACAAGCCTATCCGCAACTATCTCGACGGCAATACCCTGGCGCACGTGGTGGGCTATGTCGGCGATATTACCCCGGAGGAGCTTCAGACCCTGTACAACCAGGGGTACACCGCCAATTCCGTCATCGGAAAGAGCGGTGTGGAGTATCAGTACGACAACCTCCTCCGCGGCAAAGACGGCCGGGAGTTCCGCACGGTGGATGCGCACGGTCGAAAAATCAACGAGGGCAGCAAGGAAGATGTGGCCCCTGTGGCCGGCGACAATCTGGTGTTGACGTTGGACCGCAGAATCCAGCACCTTGCGCAGGATGCGCTCGGCAATCGGAGCGGCGCCGTTGTGGTTCTCAAACCTTCGACTGGAGAGATCCTGGCGATGGTTTCCTACCCGACCTACGACCCCAACGTCTTTTACGCTCCCAACGGATCGGCAGAGTACACGAGGCTCGTGAACGACCCATCCGCGCCCTTCCTCAATCGCGCCATCCAGGGGGCCGCGGCGCCTGCGTCGACCTTCAAGATCATCATGTCCACGGCAGTTATCGAAGAGAACGCCTTTCCGCTCGACGCCACCGTGTACGACCCCGGCTGGTTTCGACTCGGGAATCAGATTTTCAAGTGCTGGGTGAGCTACGGGCACGGGGCGGTGAACCTGGCCGAGGCACTCGCGCAATCCTGCGATGTGTACTTCTACACTATGGGCGCTGATTACCTCGGTGTCGACACCATAGTCGACTACTCGCGCCGGTTCGGCTACGGCGAGAAGACCGGCGTCGACCTGCCGGGCGAGGTCCCCGGCCTTGTGCCGAGCCCCGCGTGGAAGGAGCGCGCACTCGGAGAGCGCTGGGTCGGCGGCGACACGGTGAACATGTCGATCGGGCAGGGCTATCTGATGGTGACGCCCACTCAGATGGCCGACGCGCTCGCCATGGTGGCAAACGACGGAATCGTCTACAAGCCGCATGTGCTCAAGGAAGTCCGCGACCACAACACCGGAGAGGTGATCAAGCGGATCGAGCCGGAGGTTCTGCACACCTCTTCTATCAGCAGAAAGACCTTCGAGACCTTACAGAAGGATCTCCGAGGCGTCATCACGCACGGCACCGCCGAGTACGTCATCACGACGGACGCGGTGAAGGTTGCAGGCAAAACCGGAACGGGCGAGGTCGGATCGGATACGAACTGGAACTCCTGGTTTGTGGCGTACGCGCCCTATGACTCGCCGAACCCGGACAATCAGGTGGTGGTAAGCGTCTGGGTCGACTCGAAAAACACCTGGGAATGGTGGGCGCCCAAGGCTGCGAATATCATCCTTCACGGGATTTTCAAGGACATGAACTATACCGACGCGCTCGCCGACCTGCGTCGAAAGGGATGGTGGTATTGAAGTCCCGATCGATTTTCAGCTTTGACGTCTACCTGCTCGTCGCCTCTCTTTCGCTGATGGTGATCGGCATTCTATTCGTCTACTCCAGCGGCGTCACCGCAACAGGTGAGGTCTTTTCCAAAGAGTATCTGAAGCAGATTGTATGGGTGCTCATCGGCATCGCAATCCTGTTCGGTGTTTCGATCATCGACTATACGAGGCTGCGCGACTGGGCCCCCTATCTCTACGTCGTTCTCGCGCTCGCGCTCGTCGTGACACTCGTCACCGGGCGGGTAGTAAACGGATCGCGCTCCTGGCTTGGGGTTGGCGGTCTGGGAATCCAGCCGTCCGAGTTCATGAAAATAGCGACGATCCTTCTGCTTGCTCGATATCTCGAACGGACCGGAGGACGGGAGCAGGAGCTGAAGCGCTTCGGGATTGCCCTCGGAATCGTTGTTTTTCCGATGCTCCTCATACTTGCCCAGCCGGACCTCGGCACCGCTCTTGTCTACCTTCCGATCTTCATGTTCATGGTGTTTACCGCCGGGGGGAAGGCACGCCACATTCTGTTTATTCTGCTCGCAGGGATGCTCGTCATCGTGCTGACCGTTCTGCCCGCATGGCAGAGCCAGATTCTGGGCGCGCAGATACCGGCCCTTCAGGTGTTCACCTCGGTGCACCTGATGTTCTATCCGCTTGTCGGTGTTCTCGCGGTGGTCGGGCTCTCACTCATCGGCCTCCTGGTCCTCAAGCGAAGATACTATTACTGGATTCTCTACGCATCACTGATAGTACTGTCCGGGCTTCTCGGCTCCATTGCCGCGCGAGCATTTCTCAAAGACTATCAGATCATGCGACTCATCGTGTTCCTCGACCCGTATGTCGATCCGCGCGGCGCCGGATGGAACATCATTCAGTCGGTAACGGCGGTCGGTTCCGGGGGGCTGTTCGGAAAGGGATTTCTCCAGGGCACGCAGAGCCACTATCAATATCTCCCACAGCAGAGCACCGACTTCATCTTCTCCATACTGGCGGAGGAATGGGGCTTTGTGGGAGCGCTGCTTGTTTTTGCGCTCTTCATGGTGATTCTCATTCGCGGTCTCTACATCGTTACCCAGGCAAAGGACCGGTTTGCCGCGATTACGGGCGCCGGAATAGTTGGAATGATCTTCTTCCATTTCGTCGTCAACGTCGGCATGGCCATAGGAATCATGCCGATCACAGGCATACCGCTCTTCTTCCTTTCGCATGGTGGATCCTCTCTGTGGACGGCGCTAATCGGGGTGGGGCTGCTCATGAGCATCTACCACAACCGCTACCAGTACTAGCCGGATCACGTGGGTAAGACCAGGCGCCACATCGACCCTGAAAACGAACTCGAGGATGTGCTTCTCAGAGTCGATACACCGAGCCGCTACGTCGGCGGCGAGCATGGACGTACAGTCAAGCCGGACGACTCTCTCTTCACCGTAGCACTCTGTTTTCCTGATCTCTACGAGATCGGTATGTCCAACACGGCGATCAAGATCCTCTATACCGTGATGAACAGGCTTCCCGGCGTCAGATGTGAACGGGTATTCGCCCCGGCACCCGATTTCGAGCTGGCGCTTCGCGACAAAGGTGTACCCCTGTACACCCTCGAGTCGGGAATTCCGCTGTGCGAGTGCGACATGATCGCCGTGTCGGTCGGATTCGAGCTTTCGGCGACCAACATCCTGGCCGTGCTCGAAGCCGGGCAGGTGCCCATTAACCGTCGGGAAAGAACCGATGCGCATCCGGTCGTCATTGCGGGAGGACCCGCCGTGACCAATCCGGTCCCCTTTGGGGACTACTTCGATGCCGTAGTGGTCGGCGAGGCCGAGGCTTGTCTTCCTCGGCTGCTCGAACCGTTGACGAGATTGAAACGGGAGGGGGCGTCGAGACCGGCACTCATTGCCTCAATGGAGAGCGACGAGGCTGTCTGGACTGCTCAGAAGAAAGGACGGGCCTCTCGCGCGATCTGGAACGATTTTGGCCGCGAGCCCTTTCTTATCGAGTTTCCGCTGCCGCATCTCCGGCCGGTTCACGACCACGGTGTGATAGAGATAATGCGCGGCTGCCCGAATGGATGCCGTTTCTGTCACGCCGGGATCTACTATCGACCCTATCGCATGAAGGATATCGACGCCATCGTGCGCGAATCGGACCATCTCGTATATCGCTACGGCTACCGGGATATCACGCTCTCATCGCTGAGCTCCGGCGACTACGGTGAAATCGCCGAGCTGATGCAGCTGCTTCACGAGAGATACAGCGGGATGAATGTCTCTTTCTCGCTGCCCTCGCTGAAGGTCGACAGCTTCACGCTGCCGATAATCGAACAGCTTTCGGCAGTGAGAAAGAGCGGACTCACCTTCGCGGTAGAGACGCCGTGGGACGAGGGGCAACTGTCACTGAATAAACGCGTATCTACCGAACAGATTGTCGAAATACTGACGACGGCGAAGGAGCGGGGATTTCGAAGCGCGAAGTTCTACTTCATGCTCGGGTTGCCAGTCGGACGCCCGGAGCCGGAGTCGGAAGTCGAAGGCATCGTATCATTCGTGAAAACCGTTTTCGGGGCGACAGGCGTCCACCTTCATGTCACAATCGGAACCTTTGTACCGAAGCCGCATACCCCCTACCAGTGGGCGCGTCAGATAGGCGAGACGGATGCTCTCACGAGAATCCACGCAATCAGAAACGCGCTGCGGCGCTACGGCTTCGTGAAGTTGGGCTGGTCATCGCCGTTTCACTCGACAATCGAGGGTCTCATATCGCGCGGAGACGAGCGAGTAGGGAAGCTGATCCTCTCGGCCTATAGCGCGGGTGCGCGGTTCGATGCATGGGAAGATCGATCACAACGAGAAGCCTGGCGGACGGCGATCGAAGAGGCAGAATGGGACGTTGAGCAGGAGCTCCTTCGAGAGAGGTCCACAGACGAACTGCTGCCCTGGAAATCTGTAAGTCTCGGAGTGTCGGAGGCGGTACTGAAGCAGGAGCTCGACCGGTCACGGAGAGCCGAGCTCTCCACGATCTGTGCGCCGGAGTGCGTACAGCCTTGCGGCGTGTGCAACCGGCGCACGAAGCCGCGTCACCCGCAACGTGAGCATCTGCTGTTCGACGTAGAAGAAGTCTCAGTAAGTACACACAAAGATACACCCAACCGGGCTGCCGGATTGCGTGTTGAGCCTGTGGAGCACATCCTGTATTTCTCCTACCGAAAGGAGGGGCCGGCTCGGTTTCTTCCGCACAGGAGCGTCCTGATTGCGTTCGAGCGGGCAATGCAGGCGGCGGGACTCCCGGTCAGGTTCACCAAGGGCTACGTCCCGAAACCCGAGATGGAACTGTCGCCGCCTCTTCCGCTGGGTGTCGTCGGACACGCCGAAGTAGGGCGGGTGACTGTATCGGATGACATACATGTTGAGAGTATTTGCGATAAGCTGACGAATCTTCTGCCGGAAGGACTTTCCGTCGCGGCGGTGCGGCTGCTCAAGGCTCGCGACGGCGGACGGAAGCGCCCGACCATCGGACGCCAGATATGGGGAGGACGTTATGAGCTTCTCTTGCCGCCTGAATTGAGCAGGGACCTGCTCGGAGAGTTCGGCGAAGCCGGCGCAGGAGCGTTCACGGTCGAATCGGTTTCGAATGTCGGGGAGGGGAGGCGCGTCCGGGCTGTCGTTGTTCACAGGGAAGAGAGCGGGGCGCCGGGGGTTACTGCAGTGATACGACGAGTGACCGAAAAGACGGTGGCTCTCTCCGGGATCAGGATGACCAGAGTCGAGATCCTCTCTGCTGGTCCCGGCGATACAGGGGTGCCGTTTTTCGATTCGCTTTAGCTGCTACTTCTCAGTACGTTTTGCGGCGTTCCAGATAGCATCCATTTCGGCCAGGTGTGCATTATCCATCGGCAGGTCACGCTCCTTCATGCCGCGTTCCACCGCGTGAAACCGCCGAACGAACTTCTGGTTGGTCTGATGGAGTGCGGTCGCAGGGTCGATGTGCAGAAAGCGGCACAGATTGACCACGCTGAACAAAAGATCACCAAGCTCCTGCTCGAGCGCCTCCGCATCGCCCGACTGCAGCTCCTGCGCGCACTCATCGAGCTCTTCGCGAACCTTGTCAAGGACCGGCTCCTTTTCGGTCCAGTCGAAACCGGCCTTTGCAGCCTTCTTCTGTATCTTGTAGGCGCGCTCGAGCGGCGGAAACGAGGCGGGTATTCCGTCGAGCGCCGACTCCTTGGGACGCTTGCCTTCTACCTCTACTTTGATGCGATCCCATTGCTGGATGATCTCGTCGGAGGTCGAGGCGGACGATTCGCCGAAGACATGAGGATGCCTGCGAACCAGTTTTTCCGAAATCTCGTCGAGCACCTCAGACACGGTGAAGCTTCCTTCCTGTTCCTTTATGTAGCCGATCATTGTGACAAGAAGATAGATATCACCGAGCTCTTCGCGAAGGTTGTGATCGTCTGCCTGGTTGATTCCGTCTACGCACTCGTATGCCTCTTCGAGCAGGCTCGACCGCAGGCTTTCCGCGGTTTGTTCACGGTCCCACGGACAGCCGTCGGGAGCACGCAACCGGCGAACGATCTCGAAGAAACGGTCAAAACTGTGTGTCGTCGATGTCAGGCTCATAGCTGCTCCTGGCGGTACGTTATCACAATTCGATCGCATCGGCAATGAAGTCGGCCGGAAGGGGAGCGGTCGGGGCGGTAGAGTGTGCGCCCGAAGACCTTTCGGCTATGCACCGTTTAGGCGAGCCGCGCAGACGGCCGCGCGTGCCCGCAGAGGATACAACGATTAAGTAGACAGAATATACATTATCGGAAGTGGAGGGTGTAAAGGAGACGCGCTGCTGAGGGGCTGACTCCCGGGTGGCGATTTGCGTGGTCAGCAGGCTGGCCCCGGTGTGCGGGCCGTGGAAGGTATAAAGAAGCTTGTTGATGCCGCGCGGCCAATTATGCGCGGCGTCTGCAGTTAGACGGTCTCTGGCGATCCATTTCAGCTAAGGATATTTCCTAAAACGACATAGAGCCATTCATCAACACGCTTGCTGATATCCTCCGGGCCGTGATGACGTCGTCGCCTCTTCGCGAAGGCGTCGTTCCTGCCGATGCCCGGCCGCGCTCACGTGGTTGGTGCCCGGTCTGCTAGTCGCGAAACTCGCTTATCTTTGAGAAGATCCAGACAACGATGAACGATGTAATGATCGGCGGAAAGATGTTCACCGAATTGTTGAGATTTGCGAGTGCATGGATTATGTCACCGAAGAAGAAGTCGATGATGCCCCCGAGAAACGATCCGACGAGCCCCACGATCAGCGCGCCCCAGAAGTTCCCCAGAAAGTGCTTGCGAAAGGCATAGTAGAAGAGAATCGCGATCGCAAGCCCGATGATTACGTAGGTAAGTCC